>JAODBP010000162.1 GCA_025464025.1 Actinomycetes bacterium
AGCTGGCGACGCCGAGCGCCCCGGCGAGCCCGGACCGCACCAACGCCCGCGGCGCGGCGGCCAAGCCGTCGAGCGCCGGCAGGGACGCGGCCCGGTAGTGGGTCGTCACGACCGAGCCGAGGACGGCGACGCCGAGGGCACCACCGAGCTCGCGCGTCGTGTCGTTGGTGGCCGAGCCCATGCCGGCCCGCTCCGGCGGCACCGACGTCATGATCATCGCCGTGAACGGGCTCATGGTCGACGCCATGCCGGCCATCATCGGGAGCAGCGAGACGTAGAGCAACGGGAGCGGCGTCGACGTCGTGACCAGCGACAGGATGCCGAGCCCGCCGGCGAGCAGGGCCATCCCGACCGGCACCACCCGGCTGATGCCGAAGCGGGCGACCAGCTTCGGGGCCTGGGGCGCCACCGCCATCATCGTCAGCGGCATCGGCAGCAGCAGCACGCCGGCCCTGAACGGCGTGTACCCGAGGACCAGCTGGAGGTACTGGGCCAGGAGGAACATCACGCCGAACATGGCGAAGAAGCACAGCGAGATGCCGACCGAGGCCGAGCCGAACCGGCGATCCCGCAGCAGGCCGAGGTCGAACATCGGGTGCTCGGTGCGCCGCTCGCGCACGACGAAGCCGGCGAGGGCGACGAGCGCCACGCCGAAGGCGAGCAGCGTCTCGCCCGAGGCCCAGCCGTGGGTCGGCGCCTCGATGATGGCGTAGACGAGGGCGCTGATCCCGAGGATCGACAGGAGCGCGCCCGGCACGTCGACCCGCTCCTCCTCGGGGTTGCGCGACTCCGGCAGCAGCAGCCGGCCCGCCACCAGGGCGACGACCAGCAGCGGCACGTTGATGAGGAAGACCGAGCCCCACCAGAAGTGCTCGAGGAGGAAGCCCGAGATCGGCGCTCCGAACGCCGCGCCGCCGGCGGCGACGCCGGCCCAGATGGCGATCGCCCGCGGCCGCTCGTCGGCGGTGAAGACGTTGGCGAGGAGCGACAGCGTCGACGGCATCACGAACGCCGCGGCCAGCCCCATCACGGCTCGGGCGGCGACGACCTGCCCGGCGCCATGGGCCACCGACGCGCCGAGCGCCCCGACGAGGAAGAGCACCATGCCGCCCTGGAGCGCGAGCTTGCGCCCGAACCGGTCGCCGAGCGTCCCGGCCGTGAACAGCATCCCGGCGAAGACGAGGCTGTAGGCGTCGACCATCCACTGGAGCCCGCTGGTGGACGCGTGGAGGTCGTCGGCCAGCTGGGGCAGCGCCACGTTGAGCGAGCCGTTGGCGATCATGATCACCATCAGGCTCAGGCACAGGACGAACAGGATCCGCCAGCGGTTGGCGTGGACCTGTGGGTCGATCGCCGTCAGGGCGTCCATCTAGGCGCTGGCGATCTCCCGGGCCACGGCGTCCTCGTGCTCCGCCGTGTTGCCGCTGAGGCCGACGGCGCCGACGCACTCACCGTCGATCAGGATCGGCGCGCCGCCCTTGCTGACGAACCAGGGCCCGAGCGGCAGGAAGCCGGCGCCGAACCAGTCGCGGCCGTCGAACAGCGACTCCATGTCGGCCGTGGGCCGGCCGAAGGCGGCGGCGGTGCGGGCCTTGGCGATGGCGAGGCGGGCGCTGAACGCCGGCGCCCCGTCCATGCGGTGGAACGCGAGCAGCTCGCCGTTGGGGTCGACGACGGCGATGGAGATGGGCGCGCCCTTCGCCACCGCCTTGTCCACCAGCTCGGCCGCCGTCGCCGACGTGATCGAGCGCGACGACCGGGTCTCCATCAGTCCTCGATCTTGATGGCCTGCTTGGGGCAGACCCGGGCGGCCTGCTCGACCTTGGCCCGCAGTGCCTCGTCCGGCGTCTCGTCGAGGACGTAGAGGAAGTCGTCGTCACGCACCTCGAACACCTCGGGGGCGGCGTCCATGCACAGGGCGTTGCTCTCGCACAGATCGAAGTCGACGACGACGCGCATCAGGGGTCCCTCCAGGAGAAAGTCGGTAGGTCTCGGACGATAGCTACTTGACCAGGTCGGGGTGCCGGACCTCGAGCATGCGCCGCATGCCGTCCTTCCACCCGACCGTGGCCGCGCCCACCAGCTCGTGCTGCCTGGCCAGGTCGGCCACCACCGACGGCATGGCGGTCGGCCCCTCGGTGAGCGGGATCTCCACGCCGGTGAGCTCGGTGATGTACGCGCACCACTCCTGGATGCTCACCACGTCCTCGCCGCCCCAGTTGACGATGGTGGCGGGGACCGAGGCGATCTCGAGCAGCTTCGGGACCATGGCCACGATGTCGTCCTCGTGGATGGGGTTGTAGGTCGCCGGGCCGTTGCCGTGCACCTCGGTGGCCATGCCCATCTGGGCCAGCATCAGCATGATCGCCGGCCAGCCGCCGTTGTCGCCGTAGGGCACGTTGAGCCGGGCGATGGTGGTGGGCAGGCCGTGGAGCCGGGCGCTCAGCCGGGCGCACGCCTCGGTGGCGACCTTGGAGATCGAGTAGGTCTGGAGGAACGGCGAGACCCGGTGGTTGTCGCCGAGCGGGTCGTCCTCCTTGTAGGGGCCGCCGCCGGTGTCCTGGTACACGCCGGTGGTCGAGCAGTGGAGGAACGCCCTGGCCGCCTTGGTGTGGGCCATGAGGAGGCCGACGCCCTCGGCGTTGTTGCGGAGGTCGGCGTCCCAGTCGTTGGTCTTGGAGACGGCGAAGTTGAGGACGTAGGTGGGATCGGTCGGCACGTCGTCGAGCTGACCGGCCCCGAGGTCGGCCGTGACGCAGCGGACACCGGCGGCCTCGAGCCGCTCCTTGGCCTTCGGGTCGCTGAAGCGGGCCGGGGCCACGACCTCGTTCTCCTTGGCCAGCGCCACGGCGACGGGGAAGCCCACCTGACCGGTGGCTCCCGTGACGACGATCTTCTCCCCCTGCAAGCTCATGAGCCTGACGATACGTCAGAGGTAGGGTCCGGGCTCTATGCAGAGCCTCGATCCCGAGATCCAGCCGGTCATGGACGTCTTCCCGGTGCTGGCCCTGTCACCGGAGACGCTGCCGCTGATGCGGGGCGCCTTCCCCGGCGGCGAGCTGTCGGACCGGGTCGAGCGCACCGAGCACCTCGTGGGCGAGGTCCCGGTGCGGGTCCACCGGCCCGTCGGCGTCGAGGGCCCGCTGCCGTGCATCTTCAGCATCCACGGCGGCGGCTACGTCCTGGGCTCCTACGCCATGGACGACGCCACGTTCGACCAGTGGTGCCCGGCGCTCGGCGTCGTCGGCGTGTCGGTCGAGTACCGGCTGTCGCCGGAGACGGCCTACCCCGGTCCGCTCGAGGACTGCTACGCCGCGTTGAAGTGGGCCTACGACGAGGCCGAGGCGCTCGGGATCGACCGATCGAAGATCGGCATCCGCGGCGTGAGCGCCGGGGGCGGCCTGACGGCCGGGCTCGCGCTCCTGGCCCGCGACCGGGCGGAGGTGCCGGTGGCCTTCCAGCTGCTCGACTGCCCGATGATCGACGACCGGGGGACCAACCCGTCGATCCAGCACGACGGGCTGCCGGTCTGGACCCGGGAGGCGAACACGTTCGGGTGGCAGTCGTACCTCGGCGACCTCTACGGCACCGACGACGTGCCGTACACGGCCGCGCCGGCCCGGGCCGAGGACCTGTCGGGGCTGCCGCCGGCGTTCGTGTCGGTCGGCTCGGTCGACGGCTTCCACGACGAGGACGTGACCTACGCCCTGCGGCTCAACCAGGCCGGCGTGCCGACCGAGCTGCACGTCTATCCCGGCGCCGGACACGCCTACCAGGCCGCCATCGGCTCCCGCATCGCCCGCCAGAGCGCCCGCGACCAGCTGGAGTGGCTGCAGGTCCAGCTCGCCCGCTGACCCTCGCCCGTACCGTTCTCGGCATGGATGTGGTGCGTCCGGCACCCAGTTCCGTACCGGGAAGGAGCCTCGAGGCTCAGTGTCACACCCCCTCGCTTCGCTGGAGGCATGGAGATCGACGCGAGGGTCGGCCGGCTGGCCGAACGGCAGCACGGAGTCGTGGCCGACCGGCAGCTCCGGGCGGTCGGCGCGGATCGCCACCTCACCGCGCGGCGGTGCGCAACCGGCACCTGGGAGCGCGTGGCCCGGAGGGTCGTGCGAATCGTGGGTGCCCCGGCCACCCCGGAGCAACGTCTGATGATCGCTGTCCTCGATGCAGGATCGGGCGCGATCGCATCGCACGACGGAGCGGCCTGGCTGTGGCGCCTTCCTGGCTTCGCTCCGCGTGAGGCGGTCGTGCGCCCCCGCCAGCGAAGCGCGCCGCCGGTCGCCGGCCGGGGCCATCGGCCGACGCTGGTGCTGCCGAGCCACTGCACCGAGGTCCGTGGCATCCCCTGCACCACGTTGCCGCGGACGATCTTCGACCTGGCCGGCACCGGCATGCACGGTGGTCGCATGCGGCAGTTGGTGAACACCGTCGTCACCCGGAGCCCGGCCATGCTCCCGGCGCTCCATCGCACGCTCGACGAGCTGGCGTGCCGCGGGCGCCCAGGCATCACGCTCATGCGGGAGGTGCTGGCCGAGAACCCCATCGGGACGCGGGTCCCGGCGAGCGGCCTCGAGGCACGCGTCCTGCAGATCGCACGGAACGCAGGCATCCACGACATGGTCTGCCAGGTGGATGTCGGCGGGCACTCGTGGCTGGGTCGGGTCGACTTCGCCATTCTCCGGCTCCGCCTGCTGATCGAGGTCGACAGCGTCATCCATCACTCCAGCCCGATGGACGTCGCTCGGGACACGGCCAGAGACGAGGCGCTGCTGGCCGAGGGCTGGGCCAAGGTCCTTCGCATCCGTGAAGAGGACGTCTGGCCCCGCCCCTACGTCGTCGCCCGGCAGCTCCGGGACGCGATCCGGGAGCTCGACGCCTTCTCGGCATGACCTTGGTCAACTGGTGAGCCGGTTCCGTACCGAGAACCAGTTGGGGATCAGAGGCCGGTGAAGGAGCCGCCGTCGCAGATGATGGTCTGGCCGGTGACGTAGCCGGCGGCGTCGGAGGCGAGGAAGACGGCGACGCCGCCGATGTCGGCCTCCGGGTCGCCGAGACGGCGCAGCGGCGTGCGGGCCGCCATGCGCGCCTCGAGCTCGGGGTGCTCGGCGAACGCCTTGCCCAGCGCGGGCGTGACGGCGACCGGGCCGATGCAGTTGACCGTGATCCCGTCCGGCCCCCACTCGCGGGCCAGCGACTTGGCCATGGCCCGCTGGGCCGCCTTGACCGGTCCGTACAGCGGGAGGCCGGCCGAGGCCTCGATGCCGGCGGGCGACGTGAGGAAGATCAGCCGCCCCTGGCCGCTGGCCTTCAGGTGGGGGTGCGCGGCCCGGGCGCAGTAGAGCGAGCCCCACACCGTGACCGTCGAGAGGTCCTCCCACTGGGCCAGGTCGACCGACTCCACGCGGTGGGGCGACGGTGCCTTGATGGCGTTGTGGATCAGCACGTCGAGCCGGCCCAGCTCGTCGACGGTCCGGGCCACCATCGATTCGACGGCCGACCGGTCGGCCACGTCGCACTCGATGCAGATGCCTCGCACGCCCCGCTCCCGCACCTCGGCCGCGACCGGCTCGCCCGTCTCGGCCCGGCGGGCGGCGACCACCACGTCGGCGCCGGCCGATGCCAGGGCCAGTGCCATCCCCCGCCCGACGCCCTGCCCGGCGCCGGTGACCACGGCGACCCGTCCCTCCAGCGGCCCGCTCACGGTGCCATCCAGAGGCCGCCGTCGGCGCACAGCGTCGCCCCGGTCAGGAAGTGCGAACCGGCGCCGCAGAGGAACGCGACGATGGGACCGAGATCGTCCTCCGGGTCGCCGGCTCGGCCCAGCGCCGGCGCGGCCAGCGCCATCTCACCGACGTCGAGGCCCAGCACCGACGGCGACGGGGCCACGCAGTTCACGGTGATCCCGTCGACGCCCCACTGCCGGGCCGTCGCCTTGGCCAGCAGCCGCTGCGCTTCCACGGCCGTCGCGAGGGCGACCAGCCCCTCGGCCCCCGACATCGACAGCGTCGGGGTGAGGAACACCACCCGACCGTCGTTGCCGGCCAGGTGCGGGTGCACGGCCTGGCACAGCCAGAGGCTGGTGCGCATGGTCGTCTCCCACACCGACCACCATCGGTCGTCGTCGACATCGACGAGTGGCATCGGCTCCAGACCCTCCTCGGCGAACCAGGCATGGACCAGGGCGTGGGGCCGACCGACCTCCCGGACCGCGTCGGCGACCGCGGCCAGCGCCCCCTCCCGGTCGGCCAGGTCGCCGGCCACCAGCCCGACCGTCGCCCCCGCGGCCCGCAAGCCGTCAGCCAACCCGGCCCCCAACGGCCGATCCGCCCCTGTCACCAGCACCACACGTCCCCCGAGCACGAAGCGGGAACCTAGTCCTTCGACGTCGCGGCAGAATGGTCGCCCGTCGTCTTCCAAGGGGGATCACCGATGCCGTTCCCGCCCGAGTTCCACGAGCTCGCCGAGCAGGTCAAGAACTGGGGCCGGTGGGGTGCCGACGACGAGCTGGGGACGCTGAACCTCATCACGCCCGACGTGGTGCTGCGGGGCGTGGCGGCGGCGAAGACGGGCAAGACGTTCTCCCTCGCCATCCCGCTCTCCGAGGACGGCCCCCAGATCGGCATCATCGAGGGGCGCGACAACCCGACCCGCCGCATGCTGATGATCGACCAGCCGTCGCTCGGCGACCCCGAGGGCATGCGCACCAGCGACGACGCCGTCACGATGGGGCTCCAGGCCGGGACCCACTGGGACTCGCTGGCGCACGCCAGCTTCCTCGACCAGATCTACAACGGCTACCCGACCTCGACGATCACCGAGGCCGGCGCGTCGAAGTGCGGCATCGGCAACGTCACCAAGCTGGTGAGCCGCGGCATCCTGCTCGACATCGCCCGGGCCAAGGGCAAGGACATGCTCGACATCCCCTACGCCATCACCGGCGACGACCTCGACGAGGCCTGTGCCAAGCAGGGCGTCGAGGTGCTCCCCGGCGACATCGTCCTCGTCCGCACCGGGATGATGCAGCTGCTCAAGGCCGGCCAGAAGGAGGCCTACTTCGGCGGAACCGGCCCCTCGTTCTGGTCGACGCAGTGGTTCCGCGACCACGACGTCGCGGCCGTGGCCACCGACAACGTGACCTTCGAATACCTCGACTTCACCAAGCTCGAGACCGAGATGGCGCTGCCGGTGCACGTCCTGCACCTGGTGTTCATGGGCATGACCCAGGGCCAGAACTGGGACCTCGAGGAGCTGGCGGCCGACTGCGCCGCCGACGGCATCTACGAGTTCCTGCTCGAAGCCTCGCCCGAGCCGTTCGTGCACGCCCTCGGCGCGCCGGTCAACCCGATCGCCGTCAAGTAGCGAGCGGCTCGCAGATCTTGCACGGCGTGAGGCCGTCCTCGTCGCCGGTCACCTCGCGCAGCCCGTCGCGCCCGGCCACCGCCGGGCAGTCGGCCCGGTGGAACATCGTGCCGGTCGGCGTGGCCAGGTAGGTCGCCGTCGACGTGGCCGTGAGCTGGCGACGGGTCGCCCCGTCGACGGCGGGCACGGCCGAGAACGCGGCGCCTGACGAGAGCAGCTCCTCGATGCGCTCGAGCAGGATGCGGGTGTCGGCGTTGTCGCGCCGGGCGGCGTAGACGAGCTGCGTCAGCCAGTAGGCGAAGTAGCAGAACCCGCCGGCGAAGACGAGGGCCATGCCGAGCATGCCGCCCGAGATCGAGTACGGGATCTGCTCGTAGAGGTTGACGGTCCGGGAGGCGCCGACCCACCCGAGCAGGATGACGACGAAGCCGAGCGGCAGCAGGATGCCGCCGAAGAACAGCAGCAGGCGGGCGCCGTCGGTGCCCCCGGCCCTGGTGCGCAACCCGTGCACGGCGGTGGCCAGGCGCTGCTGGCGGTTGGTGCTGTCGCGCTCGACGGTGATGTCGGCGGTGGTGGAGGTCATGGCGGGTCTCCTCGTGGGTCTCTCTAGGCCCCGGCGCCGAGGTAGGCGGCGGAGACCTCGTCGGTGACGTCCTCGGGCTGGCCCACCCGGGTGATCCGGCCGTGGACCATGATGGCGGCGTAGTCGGCGATGGCGAGCGCCGTGCGGGCGAACTGCTCGACGACGAGGATCGAGATCCCCTCGGCGGCGAGTTGGCCCACGATCTCGTAGAGCTCGGCCACGATCAGCGGGGCCAGGCCCATCGAGATCTCGTCGAGCAGGAGCAGCGACGGGTCGGTGGTGAGGGCCCGGGCCATGGCCAGAATCTGCTGCTCGCCGCCGGACATGGTGCCGGCGAGCTGGCTGCGACGCTGGCCGAGCTTCGGGAACCGGGCGTACGCCTGGTCCTCGACGTCCCGACCGGACAAGCCACCCTTGTAGGTCATCATCTTCAGGTTCTCGGTGACCGTGAGGTTCGGGAAGATGCCCCGGCCCTCGGGGATCGAGCACACGCCGGCCCGCACCAGCTTCTGCGGCGGGGCGCCGTTGAGGTGGGTGCCGGCGATGTGCATGCACCCCTCGGTCGGCATGAGGCGGCCGCTGGCCACCTTGAGGACGGTCGACTTGCCGGCGCCGTTCGGGCCGAGCAGGGCGAAGACGGTGCCCGGCGGCACGACCAGCGACACGCCGTGCAGCACCTGGATCCGCCCGTAGGCAGCGGTGACGTCGCGCAGCTCGAGCGCCGGCGGCGTCTTCGTCTTCGGCGCCGGCGGCACGATCAGGGTGTCCGTCACTGGTCCACCGCCCACGTCATGCGACCGGCCAACCTCAGACCGCCGCAGTCGGGACCAGTGACCGGCTCGGCGCAGAGCGCCTCCCCAAAGCCTGTGCTCATGGTTCGCTCGCTTCGCTCGCTCACGAGCCCTCCCCGTCGAGCGGGCACGTGGTGCCCGCCTGCTCGGCCAGCACGCCGTCGCCCAGCCGGCGCATGCCGAGGGCGAGGAGCCCGGCGGCGAGCACGCCGAAGATGACGGCGCCCGGCTTGATGGGGCGGCCGGCGGCCACCTCCTCGGTGGGCCCGAGGGCGACCTCACCGTTGCCGTTCCCGGCGGGCGTGGTGCCGGTGTCCACCGGCGAGGTGCCGAGGTCGCCCACCGACCCGACGTCCCCGGTGGTGCCGAGGTCGCCGGTGCCGGCGAGGCTGCCGTCGTCGAAGCTGGTCAGGTCACCCAGCCCGGGGCCGGACTCGGCGGTGGCCGTGGCGCCGCCGAAGGTGATGGTGAACGGACCGGAGTCGGTCTTGTAGCCGATGACGAGCACGCCGGCGTGCATCTCGACCTTGCCGCCCGAGATCTTCTTCTCCGGCGCCGTGACGGTGATCGTCATGCCCGAGGCGCCGAGGGCCTGCTGGATGATCTGCGTGGCGACGGCACCGAGGGGCACGCCCTTCTGGTCGGTGAAGTGCACGCCGTTCTGGTCGATGGCGACCGGCTGGTCGGCGATGGTGACGCCACTGACCGTGGTGACCGCGTCGCCGGTGCCCTTGCCACCGTCGACCGATGCCTTGGCCGTGCTGACGACCGACTGGATCTTGAGCACGCCCCCGATGTTGATGTTCTGCGACGTGCTGTCGGCCTCGCTGAGGACGGCGGTGTCGTCGGTGCGGGTCCGGGCCGTGGCCGACACGGTGCCGAGGGAGAAGCCGCTGCTGGAGGCGTTCTGCACGTGGGCCAGCGCCTCCACCAGTGCGGGCAGGGCCGTGGCCTTGAGCGACACGCCGGGGGCGGCGTCGAACGACGACGTCGGCGGGTCCTGGCCCGTCTTGGCCTCGGCCTTGACCGGGTAGTTCAGCTGCGAGGCCTGCTCGGGCAGCGGGCACACCGGCGAGCCGATCGGCAGGCCCGTCTGCGACCCGACCGTGCAGCCGGGCTGGAGCACCTGGAGCAGGGCACCGGCGTTGGCGCCGGTCGCGCCGGGCCACAGGATCGTGGCCAGGCCGGAGCCGATGGGGCCGGCCGCCAGCGCGGCGTCGGCCTGCGGCACGTCGCCCTCGACGTTGGCCGAGTCGCCGGCCGGGAGCAGCACCTGGAACCCGTGGCTCGTCGCATGCAGCTCGAACGAGGTGAGCCCGCTGTCGTCGGCTGCGGCGGGCAGCGCCTGCCAGACCGCGCCGCCGGCCGAGAGGAGGCCGGCGGCCAGGAGGGCGACCGCTGCCTTGCGATTGCGTCGTCGGGCCGTCATGCGAGCACGTCCTCGGTCTCGTGCTCCTCGAGCGCCTCGTTCTCGGCACCCAGGTAGGCAGCCTGCACGGCCTCGTTGGCCTGGATGGCGGCCGGCGGGCCCTGGGCGATCAACCGCCCGAAGTCGAGGACGAAGATCTCCTCGCACACCCGCATGACGAGCTCGACGTCGTGCTCGACGAGGAGCACGGCCATGCCCTCGGCCGCCAGGTCGAGGAGCAGGTCGCCGAGGACCTCGCTCTCGTTGTGGTCGAGGCCGGAGCCGGGCTCGTCGAGCAGCAGCAGCTGGGGCTGGGTGGCCAGCGCCCGGCCGAGCTCGACCAGGCGAGCGAGGCCGGTCGGCATCGAGTCGACGGGGTCGTTGGCGACGGAGCGGAGCCCGACGCGGTCGATGATCGCGTCGGTCACCTGCTTCGGGTCCTCGCGGTCCTTCGACCACCCGTTGCGGATCTCGGCGGCCACGAGGATGTTCTCCCGCGCCGTCAACGAACCGAAGACCTCCAGCCGCTGGAACGTGCGGGCCATGCGGAGGCGGGCCCGCTTGTGCGGCTTGCGGTTCGTGACGTCCTCGTCACCGATGAAGATGCGGCCCTCGGTGGGGGCCTGGAGGCCGGTGATGACGTTGAAGATCGTCGTCTTGCCGGCCCCGTTCGGACCGATCAGACCGGTGACCCGACCCGCTTCGGCCTCGAGGTGCACGCTGTCGAGGGCCAGCAGGCCACCGAAGCGCACGCTCACGTCGTCAGCTCGCAGTACCGGCAAGTTCCCTCATCTCCTCGCGGGACTGCGCGTCCTCACGGTCGCGCAGGTCGATGGTCGAGTCGCCGTTCGCTGCGGGGTCGACCCGCAGGATCCGCCGCACGAGGTCGCCGATCGGCGACAGCTCGCTGGTCCAGCCGTTCGGGTTCCGGGCCACGCCGATGCCACCGAGGCCGGCGCCGAGGTAGGAGAAGTTGCGGCCGATGGACTCGGGCAGCGCCGTCTGGATCTTCGGGAAGAGGCCGAAGGTGAGCCCGCCGGCGAGGGCGCCGGTGACCGTGTTGATGCCCGACACCGTGACCAGCATCAGCAGCACGAGGCTGTTCAGCATCTCGAAGTCGTTCGAGCCGACCTGGCCCCGGAGGGCGCCGTAGAAGCACCCGGCCACACCCGCCAGCGCCGAGGACACGGCGAACACGGCGAGCTTGGTGAAGGTCAGGTTGAGCCCGAGGGTGGCGCACGCCGCCGGGCTGTCCTTCATGGCCACGATCCTGCGGCCGAACCTCCCCCGCCGGAGAGCCAGCACGCCGGCTGCGGCGATGGCGAACACGATGCACAGCAGGATGAAGAACGACTTGTCGCTCTCGAACGAGAGCCCGAGGATCGAGGGCCGCCCCACGGGCAGCCGGCCGCCGTAGCCGAGGACCCGTTCGTCCTTGAAGAACATCACCGTCATGGCCTGGGCGAACGCCAGCGTGCTGAGCCCGAGGTAGAGGCCGGTGAGGCGCAGGGCCGGCAGGGCGGCGATGGCGCCGATCACCCCGGCGAGCGCGGCGGCGGCCACGATGCCGAGCAGCGACCCGCCGCCGAACCACTTGCCCATGGCGAAGGCACCCAGGCCGACGAACGTCATCTGGCAGAGCGACACCTGGCCGGCGTAACCGACGAGGAGGACGAGCGACAGCATGATCAGCGCCCACACCATGCCGGCGCTGGCCACCGTCATCCACGAGCCGTCGAGGAACTGGGCGGCGAGCAACCCCACGAGCACGAGGGCGATCGAGCCGACGAGCGACTCCCGGGCCGACGCCACCCGCTGCACCTTGCGGCTGCTGACGAGGCGCCCGGCCCGCAGCCGGGCCTGGGGCAGGATCAGCAGCACGACGTACAGGAAGATGATCGGCAGCCCGGGCCGGACCTTGTTGATCATGTTCGTCGGCAGGAACTTGATCGTGTACGACTCGGCCAGGCCGAGGGCGAGGCCGCCGGCGAAGGTCAGGGGCAGGCTCTTGAGCCGGCCGACCATGGCGGCGGCGTAGCCGTTGATGACGAGCAGCGTCAGCAGGATGATGTCGAGCGTCACCAGCGGCGCCAGGAGGATGCCGGCGAGGGCGGCGAGCTGGGCGCCGATGGCCCACGACGCCATCGACACCCGGTCGGGGTCGGCGCCGTTGAGGCCGGCCAGCTCGGGGTCGTCGACGACGGCCCGCATGGCGATGCCGAGGCGGGTCCGGTAGAAGAGCAGCCGCAGGAAGGCGGCGACCAGCACGGCCACACCGACCATCACGAGCTGGTGGTAGGTGACGTTCACGCCGAAGATGCCGACCTGGTGGCCCTCGAAGAACTGGGGCAGGACGCGGGGCTCGGTCGGGCTCCACCGGATCGATGCCAGGCCGATGAGGGCGAGCAGCACGGCCAAGGTGACCACCAGCTGGGTGCTCACCGTCGCCCCGTGGAGCTGGCGCATGAGGAGGCGCTCGAGCAGGGCGCCGAGCAGTGGCGCCAGCACCCCGAGCACGATCAGGAGCCCCAGCCACTCGGGCAGCCCGTCCTTGACGGTCAACTCCCAGTAGGTGAAGGCCATCACCATGCCGATGGCGCCGTGGGCGAAGTTGAACACCCCCGACGTCGTGTAGGTCACGACCAGCCCGCTGGCCGTGACCGCGTAGATGGCGCCGGTGACGATGCCGACGATCGTGTAGGCGAGGAAGGCGTCCACGGTCGTCCCCTACGGCTTCGGCGAGAACGGGCCGTCGCCGCACGTGAAGTTCCCCGACGCCGGATAGGTGCGCTGGAACCTGCCGTCCGGCGTGGACGTGAAGACGAAGAAGCAGTCGGACGGCTTCTTCGTGCCGACCACCACCGGGGCGACCATGCCGTAGCCGTCCCACGTGCCCCACGAGTGCAGCGTGCTCAGGAGGTCGGCCCGCACCGGCTGCTTGCCCGCCTTCGCCATCTTCATCATGGCGTCGCCGAAGAGCCGGCCGGAGAGCCAGCCGTACATGGCGAAGAGGTCGACGTTCTGGTTCGGCGCCGTCTTCTTCATCCACTCGTTGAAGAGCTTCACCTCCGGGATCCGGCCGGCGTCCTCGCCGAGGAAGAGGCCGTAGACCTGGTCGACGTAGAGGTTCTTCAGCGAGTCGGGGCTCACCGTCTTGAACGTGTTGGAGTCGTAGACGGCGTTGCCGAGGTTGAGCAGGTCGACGGTGAAGTTCTGCTGCTTCATGGCGTTGAGCAGGCGCCCGAACGTGGCCAGGTCGCCCTGGAACGCGATGGCCCGCACGCCGGCCCGCTTCATCTGCACCACGTCGGCGGTCTGGTTGTTGTCGTTGGGCGGGACGCCGCGGCTGTAGACGACCTTGAACCCGGCCTGCTCGTAGACCCGTTGCTGCTCGCGGGCGATGGCCTCGGAGACGGGCACCTGGGAGTAGAAGAACGCCAGCTTCTGGATGACCGCCGGACCGAACTTCTTGGCGTAGTAGTGGGCCGGGCCGCTGCGCCAGCCGGGCGCGGCGGGCTGCGGGCCGTAGTGCGATGGCGAGTTGTGCATCGCCGCGCTGAGGTTGCCCGAGATGTCGGGGCACTTGCAGTCGGTGACGACCGGGGCGCCGCCGTCGTCGGTGATCGAGAACGACCCGACGAAGGAGAAGACCTTGTCCTTGAGCTGGAGGTGCCCCGCCCGGTTCTTGCCCGAGTCGAGCGAGTCGTCGGCCGGCACCAGCGACAGCTTCCGGCCCATCAGCCCGCCCTGGCTGTTCTGGTAGTTGATCCACGCCTGGGTGCCGACCAGGGCGGCGCGGAAGATCCCGGGCACCGGACCGGTGAGCGTGCCGACCCAGCCGAGGCGGATCTCCTGGCCGGTCACGCCGACGTCGGTGGCCTGGCCGTTGGAGGTGCCGGTGGCGCTGGCCGCGGCGGCGGTCCCCCCTCCGCCGCCGGCCGCCGCGGTGGTGGCCGTCGTGCCGGCCACCGTGGTCGAGGTGGCCACGGCTGCGCCGCTGTCGGCCGAACCGGCAGCACCGGAACCGGCGGCGACCGCGCCGTCGCCGGCCGATGCGCCGGCGGCCACGCTGGCCGTGCCACCCCCGTCGGCCTTGAGCTCCGACGCCGCCTGGTCGTCGCTGAGCGTCGTCCCGCACGCGGCGGCGAGCACCGCGAGCAGGGCGAGCAGCAGATAGGTCCTTCGTCGCATTCGACCCCCCGATCCGCGACAGGAACGCGGGGCCTACTTCGACGGTGCCGGGCCCGCGACCTCTTCCCCCGTTTCGTCGGCACCTCGCTCCTCAGCGGAGCGCCTCCAGCGCGCGCTACCTGGCGGCGAGGCCGCCGACCCAGGAGTCGTAGAGGGCGGCGTAGGCGCCACCCGCGGCGACCAGCTCGGCGTGGGTGCCGAGCTCGAGCAGGCGCCCGCCGTCGACGACGGCGACCCGGTCGGCCCGCTGGGCGGTCGTGAGCCGGTGGGCGATCACGATCGAGGTGCGGCCGGCCATGAGCACGTCGAGAGCGTCCTCGACCAGGGCCTCGGTGCCGGAGTCGAGGCTGGAGGTCGCCTCGTCGAGGATGAGCACGGTCGGGTCGACCAGGGCGGCCCGGGCCAGCGACACGAGCTGCTTCTCCCCCGCCGAGAACCGCGAGCCCCGCTCCTGCACCTCGGTGCGCAGGCCGTCGGGCAGCGCCTCGAACCGCCCGGCCACGCCGATGTGGGCCATGGCGTCGACCACTTCGGCCTCGGTGGCGTCGGGGCGGGAGATGCGGACGTTGTCGAGGATCGTGCCGTTGAACAGGAACCCCTCCTGGGGCACGACGACGACGCGCTCCCGGAGCGACGCATGCGTGGCGTGGCGCAGGTCGACGCCGCCGAGGGTGACCCGCCCCTCGGTCGGGTCGTAGAAGCGGGCCACCAGCTTGGCCATCGTCGACTTGCCGGCGCCGGTGGGGCCGACCACGGCGAGCTGCTCGCCCGGCTCGACCACGAGGTCGACGTCGCGCAGCACGTCGCGGCCTCGCACGTAGGCGAACGACACGCCCTCGAGCACGACCCGACCGCTGTCGGGCAGCTCGACGCCCTCGTCCGGCTCGGGCACGTCGACCGCCGTGTCGAGGACGTCGTAGACCTTGTGGAGGCCGGCGCCGGCGGCCTGGACGGTGTTGTAGAGCTGGCTGAGCTGCTGGAGCGGCTCGAACAGGTTGCTGAGCAGCAGCACGAAGGCGGCCACGGTGCCGACCGACGTGTCGCCCCGGTGCACGAGCCAGCCGCCGATGCCGAGGACCATGGCCGTGGTGGCGATGCCGGCGAACTCGATGATCGGCATGTACCAGGACGCGATCTTGTGCGACCGCTGGTAGGCGTCGAACAGCGAGCGGTTCTTGGTGGTGAACCGGTCGCCCTCGACGTCCTCCCGTGCGAAGGCCTGCACGACGCGCACGCCGGCGAAGCCCTCCTGGAGCGACGACAGCACCAGGCCGATGCGGTCGCGGATCGTGAGGTACGCCTCGGTGGAGTCGCGCTGGAACTTCACGCTGGCCAGGACCACGAACGGCACGGGGACCAGGCACACGATGACGAGCTGCCACGACAACCCGATCAGCAGGGCGACGGTGAAGACCAGCAGCAGCCCGTTGGCCAGGAACATCAGCAGGCCCTGCTGCACCAGCTCGGCCAGCGTGTCGATGTCCGACGTCATGCGGGAGACGATCACGCCCGCCTTCTCGCGGTCGTAGAACGCCATCGACAGCGACTGGAGGTGGTCGAACACCCTGACCCGGAGGTCGCGGAGGAAGCCCTCGCCGAGCTTGGCCACCAGGAGGATCTGCCACCGCGAGAGCAGGTACGACAGGACGGCGACCACCACGTAGGCGCCGACGGCCAGGTCGAGGGCACCGGCGTCGCGCGGCCTCAGGCCGTGGTCGATGCCGTAGCGCACGAGGGCGGGGCCGGCCACCACCGTCGCCGTCCAACCCACGACCACCAGGGCAGCCAGGAACAGGCGGAGCCGCTGGGGCGCGAGCAGCTTCCACGTGCGCCGCACCACGTGGCGGGCCGCGTCGCGGTCGAGGCGTGCCGGCCCCATCGGCGAGGTCACCGGGTGACCTCTTCGGCGTCGGCGGCCTGCGCGGCGGCGGTGAGGATCTCGCGGTAGCGGTCGTTGGTCCGCAGCAGCTCGCGGTGGGTGCCGGTGGCGGCGACCCGGCCGCCGTCGAGCAGCACCACCGAGTCGGCCAGGGCGATCGTGGCCGGCCGGTGGGCGATGACGATCGTGGTGCGCCCGGCGAGCACGTCGTCGAGGCCCTCGCGGATCTCGTGCTCCTTGCTCGGGTCGACCGCCGAGGTGGCGTCGTCGAGGATCAGCACGCGCGGCTCGGTGAGCACGGCCCGGGCGATGGCGATGCGCTGGCGCTGGCCGCCCGAGAGGGAGAACCCCCGCTCGCCGATCTCGGTGTCGTAGCCCTCGGGGAGGGCGGTGATGAAGTCGTGGGCGCCGGCCAGGCGGGCGGCCCGCTCGACGGTGGCCTGGTCGACCCCGGGCACGCCGAAGCCGATGTTGCCGGCGATGGTGTCGCTGAAGAGGAACGTCTCCTCGAACACCGTGGCGACGCTGCGACGCAGCTCGTGGAGGCCGAGCTCGCGCACGTCGACGCCGTCGACCAGCACCCGACCCTGGACCGGGTCGTAGAACCGCGGGATGAGGCGGGCCAGCGTGGTCTTGCCGCTGCCGGTGGCGCCGACCAGGGCCACCGAGGTGCCGGCCTCGAGCACCAGGTCGAGCCCGTCGAGCACGGCCGGGCCCCGGTCGCCGTAGCGGAACGTCACGCCCTCGAACCGGACCTCGCCCACCGAGCCGGACGGGGCCGGCAGGACCCTCGGTTGGGGCGGGTCGACGACGGCGGCCTCGCTCACCAGCACCTCGTGGACCCGATCGGCCGAGGCCACGGCCCGCTCGGCGCTGGCCACGACCATGCCGAGCATCCGCAGCGGCCACACCAGCAGGGCGAGGTAGACGTTGAAGGCCACGAGCTGGCCGACCGTCATCACCCCGTCGAGGACGAGGTGGCCGCCGTAGCCGAGGATCACCACCAGCCCGATGTTCGGCAGCAGCTCGAGGGCGGGGAACCAGCGGGCCCGGATGCGAGCCGCCTCCATCCCCGCCTCGTAGACGTCCTGGGCCTCGGTGCGCAGCCGCTCGGCCTGCACCGGCTCGGAGCCGAAGCCCTTGACGATGCGGATGCCCGACACCGTCTCCTCCACGACGGCGGCCAGCTCGGCCGACTCCTGCTGGATCCGGACCATGGCCGGGTGCAGCGTGCTCTGGAACCGGCGGGCGAAGAGGACCACGAACGGGATGGACCCGAGGGCGAGCACGGCGAGGCGCAGGTCGATCGTCACGCACACCACCGCGGCGGCCAGCACGACCGTGAGGTTGGTGATGGTGATCGGGATCATCACCACGAACGCCTGCACCTGCTGGAGGTCGGTGCTGGCCCGGCTCATGAGCTGCCCGGTCTGGGAGCGGTCGTGGTAGCCGAAGTGCAGGCCCTGCACGTGGGCGAAGAGGCGGTTGCGGAGGTCGGTCTCGGCCCAGCGGGCCTCGCGGAAGGCGAGGTAGCGGCGGCTGGCGCTGGCCAGGGCGGCGACCACGCCGAGGCCGCCGATGAGGAGCGACCACCACACGAGCGACGACCGGGCGTCGCCGTCGATGCCGCGGTCGATGGCCTCGGAGAGCAGGAGGGGCACCGCCACCTTGGCCGCCGTCCACCCGAGACCGAGGAAGATGCCCGCGATCAGCGGGCCCCGCTGCTTGCGCAGCTGCGCGAGGAGGAGGCGTCGCCCGCCTGCCGTGCCCGTCTGCTGCGCCATCACCCCTCCCCGAAGCAGAACGACGTTACCGGAGGGGCCGCCGGCCCCCGCTGTCCATAACGTGTGGGGATGGTCGTGCGGCGGGTGTGGCAGGTCAGCTCGACGCTCGCCCGCCATGCCATGAGGCGCCGCGACCCGCTCCCCCGCCGGCTCCGGGACGCCTTCGCCGAGCTCGGCCCCACCTACGTGAAGGTCGGCCAGGTGATCGCGTCGAGCCCGGGCCTGTTCCCCCACGAGTGGATCGACGAGTTCGCCGCCCTGCGCGACCGGGTGCCGCCGTTCCCGGCTGCCGACGCCCGCCGGATCATCGAGGAGGACCTGGCCCGGCCCCTGCGGTCGGCCTTCGCCAGCTTCGACGACGAGCCGATCGCGGCGGCGTCGATCGCCCAGGTCCACGGGGCCACCCTGCTGGACGGCACCCGGGTCGTGGTCAAGGTCCAGCGGCCGAAGCTCGACGCCCTGGTGAAGGACGACCTGCGGGCGCTGCTGCTGGTGTGCGAGGTGCTCGAGCGGATCCCGCAGACCGCCATCGCCTCGCCTCGGGCGCTGGCCGAGGACTTCGCCCGCACCCTGCACGAGGAGATGGACTTCCGCCTCGAGGCCGAGAACATGGAGCGGATGCGGTCGATCCTGGTGGCGACCGGGATCGCCGACGCCCGCGTCCCCGAGGTGCACCACGACCTCGTCGGTCGCCGGGTGCTCACCATGGAGCGCATCGACGGGTTCCGGTTCACCGACGTCGATGCCATGAAGGCGGCCGGCATCGACACCGCCCGACTCCTGCGCATCGGTGTCCAGACCGTGGTCGAGGGCGTGCTCGTGCACGGCTTCTTCCACGGCGACCTGCACGCCGGCAACGTGGCCGTGCTGCCCGACGGCACGTTCGTGTTCTTCGACTTCGGCATCGTCGGCCGGCTCACCGAGTCGGTCCGGGGTCGATTGGCCCAGTACCTCATCGCCTCCACCACCAACGACTACGAGGCGATGATCACCGCCCTCCAGGGCTTCGGCTCGGTTCCCGAGGACACCGACGTGCGGGCCATGGCGGCCGACCTGCAGGCCCAGTACGCCCCGTTCGTCGAGGGCGGGGTCGTCGTGACCCAGCTCGGCGACCTCATGGAGACGATGATCCGCTCGATGGTGAAGTACCGGGCCCGCATCCCGCGGGAGCTGGTGCTGCTGTCGAAGCAGATGCTCTACCTCGAGGGCGCGGCCCACGCCTTGGCGCCGGACATGGACCTGCTCCAGGAGCAGAACCTGATCTACCTGGCCCTCATGCAGAAGTACCCGGAGCTGGCCATCGAGATCGCCACCGCCATCCAGCAGGGCCGAGCGCGCGACCAGGCCGTGGCGCAGCGCCGGTAACTCGAATGTGCGGTCCCACGGTCCGGGCTCCGGACGCTGAGACCGCACATTCGGATGTTCAGCCGAACACGTGGGTGGAGCCCTCGGGCCAGCCGGGGTCGCCGGTGCGGGCGAAGCGGACCCAGGTGCCGCTGACCTCGTCGACCAGGGCGGGCGGCGGGGCCGGCTCACCGGGGAACGGGTCGGGGTGGCGGAACACGAGCGGCAGCTCGGCGCCGTGGGGCGCGCCGCCGAAGTCGAACCGGTAGCCCCACGCCGGCTGCCCGCCGGTCCGGGCCGCGTCGAGGGTGGCGAGCACCTGCTGCTGGCTCCACTCGGTGAAGAGCCGGCCGAACAGCTCGCCGCCGGTGGCATCGGGGAACCGCTCGCGGCATCCCGGCAGCAGCTCGGCCGCCTCGTCGGCCGGCATGACGTTGGCCAGCACGGCCGGCAGCACGGCGTCGTCGAGGTCGCCCATCCGCGCCCCGGCCGACAGGTACTCGCCCGAGGTGACCCCGACGAGCAGGGGCACGTCGGCCGTCGCGCCCGAGGCCAGGGCCTCGCCGGGCTCCATCGGCAGGTCGTCGTTCACGACCGGACCGAAGGCCATGACGCCGACCTTGGCCAGCAACCGCTCGGTGGCGGCGAGGAGCTCACCCGTGGGCAGCGAGGCCAGGTCGGTGGTGCCGGCCTCGACCGTGAGCAGCCGGGCCAGCTCACCCGGCTCGACCCGGGTGCCCGTGCGCAGCAGCGAGCCGCTCTGGGCGACGGCCCGGTGCACCAGGCCCTTGGCCGCCGGCATGGCCAGCACGCCGACGACCTTGCCGCCCCCGCCCGACTGGCCGAACAGCGTGACGTTGCCCGGGTCGCCGCCGAACGCGGCGATGTTGTCGCGCACCCACTCGAGGGCGAGCACCAGGTCGAGAAGGCCGGCGTTGCCCGACCGCCCGCCGAGGTGGGTGAAGCCGAACGAGCTGAGCCGGTGGTTCACGCTCACGACGACCACGTCACCCCAGCCGGCCAGGGCGGCGCCGTCGTAGAGCGGCTGCGACGCCGAGCCGGAGTGGAGCCCACCGCCGTGCAGCCACACCAGCACCGGGCGCCGGCCGTCGAGACCCGGCGTCCACACGTTCAGCGTGAGGCAATCCTCCGACTCGGGGAACAGCCGGGCGCAGGCCCAGTCGATGCCGGGCGGGCTGGTCGGCTGGGGGCAGCTCGGCCCGAAGTCGAGGGCGTCACGGGTGCCCGACCACGTCGCGGGCTCCGGTGCCTGGAAGCGCTCGGCCCGGCCGTAGGGGATGCCCTCGAACCCGCCACCGGCGCCCCGGACACGGCCCCCCGTCGTGTCGACGATCATTCGCTCAGGCTAACTAGCCGATCAGCCGGGGAAGGACCAAGAACGCGACCAATGGTCGGACCTCGGCGCGCCGGGCATCCCGCGGCCTCTCCCGTCGAACTGGCGACGATTCGTGGACAGATCTGTCCACGCTCCATCGTCGGTTCGCCCCGGCCCTGCTTCTCGTCACACTCACCGCCCCTGGAGGGCGTTCACCGTGACCAGAACGGGGAGTGGCCGGCGCGCCCGCCCCCTTGGTTGCGTCCTTTGCCTTCGAACCCACGCAGGAACGCCGACTGCCTCGACTCAACCGATCAGCCGTAGGTCCCGCTTGTACTGGGCGATGCGGTCGACGTAGTGCTGGGCGGCGTGGGCGAACGACCCTTCCGGGACGACGCCCTCGGTGATCTTGGCCGGGATGCCCAGGGCGCGGGCCAGCGGCGGCACGACCACCCGGTTCGACACCACCGCACCGGCGCCGACCAGCGCGCCGGCACCGATCTCGGCCAGGTTGAGCACCACCGAGCCGGAGCCGATGAGGGCGCCGTCGCCGATCACGCACCCCTCGAGGTGGACGTTGTGCCCGACCACGCACCCCTCGCCGATCAGTGTCGGCTCGCCGCGGGTGGTGTGGATCACCGTGCCGTCCTGCACCGACGTGCGGGCGCCGACGACGATGCGGTCGGAGTCGCCCCGCAGCACGGCGGTCGGCCACACCGACGCGAACGGGCCGAGCGTCACCCGTCCGATGACGACGGCATCGGGGTGCACGTAGGCATCCGGGTGGATGTCGGGCTCGACGTCGGCCAGGGCGTAGATCGGCATGCATCGACCGTAACCTCGCCCCATGACCTCCGGTCCCCCCCTCGCCAAGCGCGTCCCCGTCGAGCGCACCCAGCACGGCGACACCGTCGTCGACGAGTACGCCTGGCTGCGCGACCGGGAGGACCCGGACACGCTCGCCTACCTCGAGGCCGAGAACGCCTGGACGAAGGATCAGCTGGCCCACACCGAGGCCCTCCAGGAGTCCCTCTTCCAGGAGATCAAGAGCCGCATCCAGGAGACCGATCTCTCCGTGCCGGTGCGCCGGCGGGGCTGGTGGTACTTCACCCGCACCGAGGAGGGGAAGCAGTACCCGAGCCACTGGCGGAAGCGGGCCACCGAGGCCGACACGGCCCACGCCCCGTCCGACGCCACGCCCGAAGAGCTCCTGCTCGACCAGGAGGTCGAGGCCGGGAACAGCGACTTCTTCTCCGTCGGCGTGCTTGACATCTCGCCCGACACCGCCCTCCTCGCCTGGTCGTACGACCGCGACGGCGACGAGGTCTACGAGCTGCGCTTCCGCGACCTGGCCACCGGCGCCGAGCTGCCCGACGTGGTCCCCGGCACCCACTACGGCTCGGCCTGGGCCTCCGACAACCGCACGTTCTTCTACGTGAAGCCGGACGAGACGCAGCGGCCGTACCAGCTGTGGCGCCACGTGCTCGGCACGCCCGCCACCGACGACGTGCTCGTCCACCAGGAGGACGACGAGCGCTTCTTCCTCGGTGTCGGCACCACCAAGGACGAGCAGTTCATCCTGCTCCACCTCGGCTCCAAGGTCACCGACGAGGTCTGGTTCCTGCGAGCCGACGACCCGACCGGCGCCTTCACCGTCGTCCAGCCGCGCGAGCAGGACATCGAGTACGGCGTCGAGCACCACGGCGACCGCTTCTTCGTGGTCACCAACGCCGACGGCGCCGAGGACTTCAAGCTCATGGAGGCGCCCGACACCGCGCCGGGTCGAGCCAACTGGACCGATGTCGTGCCTCACCGCCCCGGCATCAAGCTCGGCGGGATCGACGTCTACGCCGACCACCTCGTGCTGTTCGAGCGGACCGAGGGCGTGCGCCGCATCCGCGTGCAGAAGCTGTCGACCGGTGCCGAGCACCTGATCGAGCAGCCCGAGGAGGTGTCGACGGCGAGCGGTGGCTCGGCCGAGTTCGACACCAACGTCATGCGCTACGGCTACACCTCGATGGTCACCCCGTCTTCGGTCTTCGACTACGACATGGACACCCATGACCGCACCCTGCTGAAGCAGCAGCCCGTGCTCGGCGGCTACGACCCCGACCTCTACGCCACCGAGCGGCAGTGGGTCACGGCGCCCGACGGCGCCGAGGTCCCCATGTCGCTCGTGTACCGGAAGGATCGCCCGACCGGCGGTCCGGCGCTCCTCTACGGCTACGGCTCCTACGAGGCGTCGATGGACCCGGGCTTCTCCTCGATCCGGCTGTCGCTCCTCGACCGGGGCTTCGTGTTCGCCATCGCCCACATCCGGGGCGGCGGCGAGATGGGCCGGCGCTGGTACCTCGACGGCAAGATGCTCCAGAAGCGCAACACGTTCACCGACTTCATCGCCGCCGCCGAGCACCTCGTCGCCGGCGGGTGGACGACCCCCGCGCAGCTCGCCATCCGGGGCGGCTCGGCCGGTGGCCTGCTCATGGGCGATGTCGTGAACGAGCGACCCGACCTGTTCGGCGCCGTCATCGCCGAGGTGCCGTTCGTCGACGCCCTCAACACCATCCTCGACCCGACGCTGCCCCTCACCGTCACCGAGTGGGAGGAGTGGGGCAACCCGCTGGAATCGGCCGAGGTCTACGCCTACATGAAGTCGTACGCGCCGTACGAGAACGTCGAGCCCAAGGGCT
>JAODBP010000168.1 GCA_025464025.1 Actinomycetes bacterium
GCCGTCGTTGCGGACGTTGCTGACCGCGTCGCCGACCTTGACGAGCTCGAACAGCTCGGAGGGGGCGGGCACCAGCAGGGAGTGGAGGGCCTCGACGTCGTCGTTCGCCGGGTCGAGCCACTCGGCCCAGGCGTCGGGCGGGAGCACCACCGGCATCCGATGGTGGATGGGCGCCATCGCGTCGTTGGCCTCGGTGGTGATGATCGAGCACGAGGCGACGCGACCCTCGTCGCTCCCCTTCGTCGGCCGCCACGACGACCACAGCCCGGCGAACGAGAGGAGGTCGCCGTCGGTGCGGTGGATGTACCAGGGCTGCTTCTTCTTCTGGCCGTCGACGACCTGCCACTCGTAGAAGCCGTCGGCCGGGACGATGCAGCGCCACCGCTCCATCGGCCGCCGGAACGCCGGCTTCTCCAGCACGGTCTCGGCCCGGGCGTTGATCATGCGGGCCGCGCCCTTGGCGTCCTTCGACCACGACGGGACCAGCCCCCAACGGAACGTGCCGAGCCGCGTCGGCCCCTTCGACGACTTCGCCACGGCGTAGACCTCGTCGGTGGGCGCCACGTTGTACCGCGGGCCCAGGTCGTCGGCGACGACCTCGTCGACGGCGAAGTACGCCGCGATGTCGGCCGGGTCGGTGGTCGAGGTGTAGCGCCCGCACATCGCCGTCGAAGGTACCGTCCGGGACATGACGATCAGTGGGGGGACCACCCAGATCCACAAGTACACGTGCCCGCTCTGCGAGTGCATGTGCGGCCTGGACGTGAAGGTGGTCGACGAGCAGGTCACGCTCATCCGCGGCAACAAGGACGATGTCTGGTCGAAGGGCTACCTCTGCCCCAAGGGCAGCGCCCTCGGGCACCTCCACCACGACCCCGATCGCATCACGGAGCCGATGGTGCGCGAGGGCGACCAGTGGCGGGAGGTCACGTGGGAGGAGGCCTTCCGGCGGTGCGAGGAGCTGGTGCACCCCGTCGTCGCGGAGCACGGGCCCTCGGCGCTCACCGCGTTCGTCGGCAACCCGGCCGGCCACAGCTTCTCGCTGTCGCGCTACCTCTCCCAGATGATCGGCCCCTCGGGGATGCCGCACATCTACTCGGCCGGCACCGTCGACCAGTGGCCGAAGAACGTCACGTCGATCCTGCTCTACGGGAACATGTGGCTCATCCCGGTGCCCGACGTCGTGCGCACCGACTACTGGCTCCTCATGGGCGGCAACCCCCATGCCTCGGGTGGTTCCCTGATGTCCAGGCCCGACGTCCTCGGCGAGATCGAGGCGATCCGGGCGCGGGGCGGCAAGGTCGTGGTCGTCGATCCCCGCCGGACCAAGACGGCCGACGTGGCCGACGAGTGGATCGGCATCCAGCCCGGCACCGACGCCGCCTGGCTCCTCGCCATCGTCAACGTGCTGTTCGAGGAGGGCCAGGTCACGCTCGGCCACCTCGAGGGCATGGTCGAGGACCTCGATGCCATCGAGCTGGCCTGCAAGGACTTCACGCCCGAGTCGGTCGAGTCGCTCACGCGGGTGCCGGCCGAGGTGACCCGGCGCATCGCCGGCGAGATCGCCGCCGCGTCGGCCGCGTCGATCTACGGGCGGATCGGGCTGTGCAACCAGGAGTTCGGGACGCTCGCCTCCTGGCTGATCGACGTGCTCGCCATCGTCAGCGGCCACTTCGACCGGCCTGGCACCCTCATGTTCCCGAACCCGGTGCCCCAGCCGCTCGCCTGGCTCGGCAGCACCAAGGTCAACGGCATGCCCGAGTTCGGCAAGTGGCGGTCGCGGGTGCGGGGCGCCCCGGAGGTGCTGGGCCAGGTGCCGGCGTCGTGCCTGGCCGAGGAGATCATGGAACCCGGGCCCGGACAGATCCGGGTGCTGGTGAACGTCGCCGCCAACCCGGCGATCTCGGTCCCCGACTCGGCGAAGCTCGAGGTCGCCCTCGAGCACCTCGACGCCTTCATCGCCATCGACAACTACCTGAACGAGACGACGAAGCACGCCCACGTGCTGCTGCCGGGGCCGTCGCCGTTCGAGGTGCCGCACTTCGACGACCTGCTGTGGGGCTTCTGCACCCGCTCGGCGGGCAAGTGGTCCGACGCCATCTTCCCGCTCGACCGACCCGACGAGTGGGAGATCCTCATCCGGCTCGGGCAGATCCTCGCCGGCAAGCACGACGCCGACACCGACGTCGCGGCGATCGACGACGCCTGGTTCTCGATGCTGTGCCAGGCGAAGGGCATCGACCCGGCGACGGCGCTGCCCCGCTACGACCACGGCGGGCCGGAGCGGATGATCGACTGGTCGATCCGGGTCGGCGCCTTCGGCGACCGCTACGGCGAGCGGGACGGCGTGACCCTCGCTGACTTCAAGGCGGTGCCCGACGGGCTCGACTTCGGCCCCGCCATCCCCCGGGCCGAGGAGGCCGTCTGCACGCCGGACGGCAAGATCCACCTCGCCCACGAGTACCTGCTCTCGGACCTGCCCCGGCTGCGGGCCCGGCTCGACGCCCCCGTCGACGGACTCGTCCTCGTGTCGCGGCGCCACCTCCGCTCGAAGAACACGTGGCTCCACAACGTCCGGGTGCTGGTGAAGGGCAAGGACCGCTGCACCCTGATCATCCACCCCGAGGATGCGGCCACCCGGGCCATCGCCGACGGCTCGACGGCCCGCATCTCCTCCGAGGCGGGGTCGATCCTGGTGCCGGTCGAGATCTCCGACGAGATGATCCCGGGCGTCGTGTGCCTCCCCCACGGCTGGGGCCACGACAAGGAGGGCACCCGACTGTCGGTCGCTCGGGAGCACGCCGGGGTCAACAACAACCTGCTGGCCCCCGGGGAGTTCGTCGACGTCCTGTCGGGCAACGCGGCGGTGAACGGGATCCCGGTCGAGGTCGTGCCGGCGTAGCCCTACTCCGTGTAGAAGCCGCCGTCGACGTGGAAGATCTCGCCGGTCGTGTAGGACGACTCGTCGGACGCGAGGAACAGCGCGGTGTTGGCGATCTCGGTCGGCGTGCCGAACCGCTGCATGGGGATGTGCGGCATGAAGCGGTCCTTGAGCTGCGGGATGGCGCTCACCACGGCCGTCATGTTCGTCTCGATGAAGCCGGGCCCGATCGCGTTGACCCGGATGCCGGCCGGGGCGAGCGACTTGGCCGCGAACTTGGTGAGCATCCACACGGCCGCCTTCGACACGCTGTAGCTCGGCGTGCCGGCCTCGGGCTGCTTGGCCGCGATCGAGGCCAGCGTGATGATCGAGCCGCCGTCCGACATGCGGCGGGCCGCCGACTGGATGGCCAGCAGCGTGCCGGTCAGGTTGACGTCGAGCACCGCCTGCCAGTCGTCGAGCGGGAACTCCGTGAACGACGTCACCGGGTCGGTCAGCGCCCCCGCGTTCGACGCCATGCGGTCGACGGCGGCCTTGGTGTCGCCGTCGCTCACGTAGCCCTTGCCCGAGATGCCGGCCGAGGTGACCACGACGTCGAGGCGGCCCAGCTCGTCGACGGCGCGCTGCATGGCGGCCTCGTTGTCGGACGGGCTGGCGGCGTCGAGCTGGTGGAAGATCGCCTTGCGGCCGAGCGACTCGACGGCCGCGACGACCTCCAGGCCGGGCGCCTCCATGACGTCGGCCACGACGATGTCGGCCCCCTCGGCGGCGAAGCGCTCGCAGCACGCCCGCCCGATCCCGTTGCCGCCGCCGGTGACCACGGCCACCTTGCTGTCCAGTCTCCCCATGGACCGGACCGTAGATGGTTCGCTCGCGAGCTCGCTCAGAGCTGCGGGTCGGTGATCGTCCCGAACTCGTCGGCGAGCTTGGTGATCAGGTGGGCGAGCCGCCGCACGTCGTCGGGCGGCCAGTCCAGGAGCAGGTCGTACACGCCCTCGTAGGCGGCGATCCGGTACCGCTCACGGGCATCGCGGCCCTTGTCGGTGGCGACCACGAGGGTGGCTCGGCCGTCGTTCGGATCGGTGAGCTGCTCGGCGAAGCCGGCGTCGACGAGCTTGGCCACCTCCCGGCTGACCCGCGACTGGTGGAGCTGCACGTCCTCGGCGATGGCGCCGATCCGGGCCGGCCCCATCCGGCAGACCGCGCTCAGGGTGCTGATGGCGGCCTGGGCCAGCGGGATGCCCGACCGGTCCTCGATCCGCTTCCGACCGGCCCGGCTGTTGCTGACGCGGCTGATCCGAGCGATGGCCGACTCGATGTCGTGCAGGTCACCCTCGTCGACCACGGCGGCATGGTACGGCCAGCTGGTGTGACGAAGGACCATCCACCACCGGGTGGGCGGTTCGCGCCATCCTCGGCGACATGGGCCACCGCCGCCCCCGTGCCGTGCTCCTGGGAGCGATGGTGCTGGCGGCCGTCCTGTGGAGCGCCACGGCGGCGGCGTCGCAGCCGGTCCACCATCCCGTCGTCCGGGGCGCGGTCGACGCCGTCGGCACACCGACGGCCACGCCGGGCGACTGGCGGGTGGCCTATGTCAGCACCGGCGTGTACCGCGTCCGCCTGCCGGAGGAGCACGTCACCCTCGACGTGCGCCAGTGGGACGCCGTGGCCGACGTGACCGTCCGACCCCTCGGGCGAGGGGTCAACGAGGTCCGCTTCGACCTCGACGGCCGGCCCGTCGACTCCGCCTTCGGCTTCGTCGCCATCGCCCAGCGCTGACGCGGTTTTCCCTCATATTCGACGGGTGTCGTGCCGACACGTAGACGTGGCGGACCGTCGACCCCTGAGCCGTTCGACCGCGCGCCTCTTCCTCACCTTCGCCGCGATCAGCCTCGTCCCCGTCCTCGTGCTCGGCCTCGTCCTCGCCGCGACCTACCGCGACGAGGCCCGACGCCGAGGCCTGGCCGAAGGTCGCGCCGAGGCCGGCCTGGTCGCCCGCACGGCCATCGAGCCCCTGCTCTCCGGCCAGCCGCTCGGCAACGGCCTGAACCAGGAGGAGCGCGCCAACCTCGACCGCCTGGTCCGACGCTCCACCGCCAGCGGCGACATCCTCCGCCTCCGGCTCCGCAGCGCCACCGGCCGCGTCGTGTTCGCCGAGGACGCCAGCCAGATCGGGCTCGGCGGCGACGACCACGCCCTGGCCGCCGCAAGCGGCGAGGTGGTCGGCGAGCTCACCCACGTCGGCGCCGACGAGCAGGCCACCGGCGAAGCGGCCGTCGAGGTCTACCTCCCGCTGCTGGCCGGGCCCCGGGGCGAGCGGGTGGGCGTCCTCGAGGTCTACCTCCCCTACGCCCCGATCGAGGCCGACGTGTCGGCCGGGCTCCACTCCCTCTACCGCACCATGGGTGCCGGCCTCCTGCTGCTGTGGGCCGCCCTCTTCCTCATCTCGGCCTCGGTCAGCCGCCGGCTCCGCCGGCAGGTGGCCCTGAACGCCTTCCTCGCCGAGCACGACCCGCTCACCGACCTCCCGAACCGCTCCCTGTTCCGCGTCCGGGCGGCCGAGGCCATGGCAACCGTGGACCGCACCGGCCGGCCGGCGGCGATCGCCATCGTCGACCTCGACCGGTTCAAGGAGGTCAACGACACCCTCGGCCACCAGTGCGGCGACGAGGTGATCGTGGAGCTGGGCCGCCGCCTCCAGTCGATCCTGCCCCCTGGCGACACCGTCGCCCGACTCGGGGGCGACGAGTTCGGCCTCGTCCTGGCCGACGGGGCGACGGCGGAGATCGCCCTGCTGCGGGTCCGAAAGGTGATCGGCGCGGCCCTCTCGGTGGGCAGCCTCCCCCTCTCGGTCGAGGGGAGCATCGGCTACGTCCTGGCGCCCGACGACGGTGACGACGTCGACACCCTGCTCCAGCGGGCCGACGTCGCCATGTACCTGGCCAAGAACCGCCACTCCGGCGTGGCCCGGTACGACGCCCTCGAGGACCACTACGACGCGACGAACCTCGGGCTGATCGGCGAGCTGCGATGCGCCATCGCCGACGACCAGCTCGTCCTCCACTACCAGCCCAAGGCGCCGCTCAGCGGCGGGCCGGTGCAGGCCGTCGAGGCCCTCGTCCGCTGGCGGCACCCGGTCCACGGCCTGCTGGCCCCGGCCCGGTTCCTTCCCTTGGCCGAGCAGACCGACCTCATCCACGAGCTGACCACCTGGGTGCTCCGCCGGGCGCTCGCCGAGACCGCCGAGACCGGTGTCGCCGTCGCCGTGAACGTGTCGGCCCGCGACCTCGGCCGAGACGACTTCGCCGGCCACGTGCGCACCCTCCTCCGCGATGCCGGGGCCAGCCCCGCTCGCCTCACCCTCGAGATCACCGAGACGGCCATCCTCGCCGACCCGGCCCGGGCCGCCGAGGTGCTCGGCGAGCTCCGCGACGCCGGCATCCACGTCAGCATCGACGACTTCGGCCAGGGGCAGACGTCGCTGAGCTACCTGTCGGTGCTCCCCGTGCACGAGCTGAAGGTCGACCGCCAGTTCGTCGCCGACATGCTCGACAACCGGGCTCATGCCGCCATCGTCCGGTCGATCGTCGACCTGGGCCACAACCTCGGCATGCGGGTCGTGGCCGAAGGTGTGGAGACCGGCGACGTGCTCGACGCCCTGCGGGCGGCCGGTTGCGACGTGGCCCAGGGCTACCTCATCGCCCGACCGATGTCCGCCGCCGCCCTGCCGGCCTGGCTGGCCACCGCCGTCACCTGGGTCTGAGCATCCGGCAGCAATTCGGCGAACCCGGAAGATTCCCCTCAAGGTCGCGGCGAGGGAGGTCGATGTCGTCAGGGTGAGCTTCGGCGCGGCCCATCGTCAGGTCCGCTACACGATCGATCTGATGTCCCCCGCCGAGCTCCAGCTGCTCCGTCGTGCCGTCGTCGTGCACGACGAGGAGGACGAGGTCGTGGTCGACTTCGTGCTCGCCGAGCTCCCGGGCTGACCGGCTGACGTACCTCCCGGGTACGGTGCCGGGGTGGTCTCCCCCTTGCAGCAACCGCTCGACCCGGCCTCGGTCAGCCACGTGCTGGTCGGGGGCCACTGGCTCGCCATCGAGGTGGGGTCGTTCCACATCGGGACCTTGCGCGTCGGTTCCGGATCCAGCGGCGAGGCCATCCGGAACGACATCTGGTTCACGGCCACCCTGCTCGAGGACAAGGAGCGCTTCAGCGGTCCGTTCGGCTCGATCCAGGCCGTCCGCCACTAGTTCATACGGGCGAAACCAGCCCGAGCCGGACGTCCCCTACCGTCCTGACATGGGGCTGCTGCCGGGCCGGGGTGCGCCGGACGACCTGGCATGGGAGCGCGGCGAGATCCAGGGCCGCCCGGCCAGCTGGTGCGCCGGCGGCGACGGGCCGCCCGTCGTGTTCCTGCACGGCTGGGCCCTCGGCAACCGCACGTACCGCGACGTCGTCCGCCAGCTCACCGCCCGGCGTTGCCGCGTCCTGGCCCCCGACCTGCCCGGCTTCGGCGGGACGGCGGGGCTCCCCGAGCTCACGCTCGAGGCCCTGGCGGCCTGGGTCGACGAGCTCATGACCACGGTCGGGATCGACGAGCCGGCCCTCGTCATCGGCCACTCGTTCGGCGGTGGCGTCGCCATCAAGCTGGCCCACGCCCATCCCGAGCGGATCCGCTACCTGGTGCTGCTCAACTCGCTCGGCACCACCGACGTCGAGCGGCCGCTCTGGAGCTGGGTGTTCCACTTCTCCCAGGAGCTGCTCCCCCGACCCAAGAACGTCGACGTCCTCCAGGCCGTCACCGGCGACGTGATCGGCAACGTGCTGCGCCACCCCCTCGGGCTGTGGCGCACGTCGGAGCTGGCCCGCCGGGCCGACCTGACCGGCGAGCTGGCCGATCTGCGGGCCCGCGGCGTGCCGATGCTGGCCATCACCACCGAGGGCGACGGCGTGATCCCCCAGGCGGCGTTCGAGGCGTTGTGCGCCGCGGTCGGCACCGAGGGCCACGTCGTCCCCGGTCGCCACTCCTGGCTGCTCGCCGACCCCGACCACTTCGGCGAGGTCCTGGCCAACGTGGTCGAGGTGCAGGTGGCCGAGCACCGGTCGGTCGCCGCCCTGTCCCGGGCCGCCGAGGTCAACCGCCTCCTGAGCGGCACGAAGGTGCCCACCGCCCTGGTCGACGAGGCGGCGCCGCTGTGGCTCCTGAGCGAAGACCCAGCTGTGCTCGCCGGCGACCTCGCCCTCTGCCACCCGCCGCTGGGCCCGGGCGAGGTGCGGGCCGTGGCCCGGGCCATCGAGGGCTCGGCCGCCGTGCGCCTCACGGTCGTGGCCGCCGACCGGCCCGGTCTGCTCGCCGACAGCGCGGCCGTGCTGGCCGGGCAGGAGATCGCCGTCACCCACGCCTCGGCCGTCACGTGGCCCGACGCCGGGCTGGCCCTGCACGCCCTGATCGTCGTCCCCGAGGACCCGCTCGACGTCGACGGGTGGACGCGGGTCGGCACCGACCTCCAGGCCATGGGCGCCGCCCGCTCGGCCCCGCCGCCCGACTTCGAGCCCGCCGGTGACGCCGTCGTCACCGTGCACGGGCCGACCGCCGACCGCTCCCTCGTCCGGATCGGCGCACCCGACCAGCTCGGGCTGTTCTGGGCCATCTGCCGGTGGTTCGCCGACAACGGGGTGAGCATCGAGTCGGTGCACGCCACCACCGTCGACGGGGCGGCCGAGGACACGTTCGTCGTGACCGGTGCCTGCGACGCCGACGAGCTCGGCACCCACCTCAGCCGACCGGCGCTCCGGTGGCTCCGCCAGCGCCGTCGCACCCTCCGCCTGGTGGAGACCGCGACCGACAGCTGAGTCGAGAGGTGGCCAGAACCGGCATGCACTCCGCCGTGCTGCACGCCGGCCCTGGCCGTCGTGCGTCTCTACCCCGCCGTCCGCATCGATAAAGGCGTAGGTGAGTCCCGGGGGAACGGCGGACTCCCCCGGGACTCATCGCGAAGCGTAGGCCGGACGGGACGGTGAGCGCCGGATCTGCGGGTCAGGCCGGCCCCGAGCGCGTCAGAGGCGGTCCCGCGGGACCGCCTCCACCGTGTTGCGAGTCGGGCTGGGGAGATTCGAACTCCCGACCTCTTGACCCCCAGTCAAGCGCGCTAACCAAGCTGCGCCACAGCCCGTGGAAGAGAGGACTCTAGTGGTCAGACGAGCCAGCCCACGAGTTGGATCACCCGGTACGTGAGGTAGACGATCACCGCGGCGACCAGCAGCTTGAAGTGCCAGGGCGCCTTCGGCTCCGGCTCCGCCGTTGCGATCGAGCGCCCGCACGAGGGGCACGAACCGTCGGCCGCCATGGACGTCGGCGTCCAGAACTTCGAGCACTCCTCGCACCACGGCACCCCGACAGGCTAGGGCCCGAGGTCAGACGCGGCGGATGGCCAGGATGGCGGTGTCGTCGCTGATGGGATCGGAGGCGAAGTCCTCGGCGGCCTCGACCAGCGTCTTGCACAGCACGCTCACGTCGGCGCCGAAGTCCCGGCGGAGGAGGTTGGCGATGCGGTCCTCGCCGAAGAGCTGGTCGCCGGCGCGGGCCTCGGCCAGGCCGTCGGTGTAGAGCAGGGCCACGTCGCCGGTGGCGAGGGGGATCTCCCGGCTCGAGTAGTCGGCCTCGGGGGTCAGCGCGATCAGCGGCCCGGTCGACTGGAGCGACTTCACCTCGCCGCCGTGCCACAGGAAGGCGGCCGGGTGCCCGGCCGAGGCGTAGCGCACGGTGCCGGCATCGGTGTCGAAGACCAGCACGCAGATCGAGATGAACTCCTCCGAGCGCATGCCGGTGAGCTGGAGGTTCAGCTCCTCGAGGGCCTGACCCGGGTCGCGGTACTGGCGGAGGAACACCCGGAGGAGGTGCTTGGCCTGGAACGCGGTGATCGACGGTTCGATGCCGTGCCCCGACACGTCACCGATCACCGCCGCCAGGCGGTTGTGGCCGGTGTGGTACACGTCGTAGAAGTCGCCGGCCATCATCCCGGTGCCGGCCCGGTAGAGCGTGCCGATCTCGAAGCCCGGGACCTCCTCGACGTCCTCGGGCGCCAGGCGGGCCGACCACCGCTTCGGGGCCAGCGCCTCCTGGACCAGCACCTCCTGGGCCCGCTGCTCGAGCTGGGCGCGGCTCTCGCTCAGCCGGGCGTGCTGGAGGAAGACGCCGCCGTAGCGCAGCGACACGGCGACGGGCACCAGCACGGCGAACAGGGCGTAGTCGACCCGGTCGTCCTTGGTCACCGCCTCGGCCACGGCGAAGGCCGCCAGCGCCAGGTACAGCAGGGCGGCGTGGGTGTCCTTCAGGAACGACGACCGGGCCAGCCGGGTGGCTTCGCTGGCCGGGCTCGAGATCTTGGCGATGCGGGCCCGGGCCTTGTGGAGCCGTCGCGCCGACCGACCCCAGACCACCACGGCGGCAAGGGCCGCGACCGCGACGAACGCGAGCCCGGGGCGCTCCAACATGCGAGAAGGAGCGTATCGGACGATCCGGTCAGCTCGACCGGCGTCGCACCCGGAGCTTCAGCGGGGTGTTCCCGAACTCGAAGTGCTCCCGGATCTTGCGCTCGAGGTAGCGCACGTAGGTCGGGGGCATGTCCTTGTTGGCGAACAGGGTGAACGTGGGCGGGTCGGTGGCGCCCTGGGTGGCGTAGAGCACCCGGCCGGTGGGCGACGGGTGGGCCGACTGGGCGGCCTGGATCACCTGGTTGAGCTTCCGGGTCGGCACCCGCCGGTGGTAGCTCTCGATGGCCTCCCCCAGGACCGGCAGGATCCGATGGATGCCCTTGCCCGACAGGGCGCTGCCCTTGATGATCGGCGACTCGGCCATGAAGTGCAGGCGCTCCCGCACCTGGTACTCGAGGTCGGTCCGCTTCTCGGCCTCCAGCAGCTCCCACTTGTTGAGCAGGATCACCACCGGGCAGCCCGAGGCGTCGACCCGCTCGGCGAGGCGCTGGTCCTGGTGGGTCACGCCCTCGGTGGCATCGATCACGAGGATGGCCACGTCGGCGTCGTCGATCGACTTCAAGGCCCGCACCAGCGAGTAGTACTCGGTGCCCTCGTCGATCTTCGACTTGCGGCGCATGCCGGCGGTGTCGATGAAGCGGATGCGGCCCTCGGGCGTGTCGACCTCGGTGTCGACCGAGTCGCGGGTGGTGCCCGGCATGTCGTGGACCACGGCCCGCTCGTCGCCGATGAGCCGGTTGAACAGCGTCGACTTGCCAACGTTGGGCCGACCCACGATGGCCACCCCCGGGGTGGCGTGGACCTTGGGGGCATCGGGGTCGACCTCGACCTCCTCCGGCTCGTCCTCGGCCGGCGCCAGGTGGCCCACGATCTCGTCCATGAGGTCGCCGGTGCGGCGGCCGTGCAGGGCGCTGATGGGCCACGGGTCGCCGAGGCCCAGCTTCATGAACTCCCAGACGTCGTTCTCGCGCTTCTCGTTGTCGACCTTGTTGGCCAGCACCAGCACCGGCTTGTCGGTGCTCCGGAGGCGGATGGCGATCTGCTGCTCCTCGGGCGTGACGCCGATCGAGGCGTCGACCACGAACAGCACGACGTCGGCCTCCATCCACGCCTTCTCCGACTGCTTGGAGACCTTGTCGTCGAGGGCGTTGCCCTTGGGCATCCAGCCGCCGGTGTCGACGATCATGAAGCGCCGCCCGGTCCACTCGGCCTCCACGGCCTTGCGATCACGGGTGACGCCCGGCTTCTCCTCGACGATCGCCTCGCGGCGCCCGACGATGCGGTTCAAGAGGGTGGACTTGCCCACGTTGGGGCGTCCGACGATGGCAACGACAGGGAGGCTCATAGCAGTGCTTTCCGGAGGGCGACGCCGTCGGTGGCGACGACCTCGATGGGGCGGGGCAGGTCCTCGGGCGAGGTGCCGTCGAGGAACAGCCCCTGGGTCAGGCAGACGTCGGGCAGCAGGTAGCGGTGACCCTCGGGCTCGGCGGCGAGGACCCGGGCCAGGTCCTCCCCCACCATGAGGCCGGTCACGCCGATGTTGCCGCCGAAGAAGCGGTTGTCGACCGGGATGATCCGCACGTCGTCGCGGGCCAGGTCGTCGACCAGCGGCCCCAGCACGCGGGCGCCGTAGGCCCCGGTGAGGATGCCGACCGGTGCGGTGCGGCGGGGCCGGATGGTGATGGTGGCCCGCGGGGCGCGATAGCCCTCGGCCGGAGCGCCGTCGACCCACTGGAAGAAGCCCGGTCGGGGGCCGGTGCCGTCGGCCGACTGACCGGTGAACTCCAGCTCGAACGTGCGGGCCATCCCGATGCCGTCCTCGTGCATCGGGAAGCCCTCGTAGGCCTCGGGCTCGGGGAACGGGCGCTCGGCCAGCAGGTAGTACTCGTCGGCCGCGAACACCAGGCGACGCCCGAGCAGCCGGAGGTAGACCTGCTGCCACTGCTCGACCAGGTCGACCACGGCGGCGGCCTCGGCCACGGTGTGGGCCCGCATGGCGGGCTCGTTGGAGTGGTCGCTGATGCCGAGGGGCACGACGCACAGCGACGACAGCTCGGCGTACTCGTCGAGCACGCCGGCCAGGGTGTCGGCCAGCACGGCGCCGTCGTTGATGTCGGG
>JAODBP010000171.1 GCA_025464025.1 Actinomycetes bacterium
GAGCCTGATGGCCGAGGCCCGCCTGGGCGAGCGGGCTCGCAAGGCGGCGCTCGTGCTCGCCGAAGGCGACGCCCGCACCGCCTACGTCCAGCTCCTCTCCCCGGCCGATCCCGGGCGGGCACCCGACCCGAGCCGGCTGCCCGAGCCGCCGGCCTTCGGGTTCGTCGAGCAGATGATGTGGTGGGACACCGTCGGCTACCTGCCCGACGACGTCCTGACCAAGGTCGACCGGGCCAGCATGGCCAGCAGCCTCGAGGTGCGGGCGCCGTACCTCGACCCCGACGTGTTCGCCGCCGCCTGGTCGCTCCCGCTGGCGGCCAAGCTCGGCGGTGGCCAGGGCAAGCTGCCCCTGCGCCGGCTCCTCCGCCGCTACCTCCCCGACGACCTGGTCGACCGGCCGAAGTCGGGCTTCGGCGCGCCGATCGGCGCTTGGCTCCGCGGACCCCTCCGGCCCTGGGCCGAGGACCTCCTCGCCCCCGCCGCCCTGGCCCGGGCCGACGGGCTCGACGCGCCCCGGATCCGGGCGTGGTGGGACGAGCACCAGGCCGGCCGGGTCGACCGCGAACACCAGCTGTGGGCCGTGCTGATGCACCAGTCGTGGTCGGCGGCGCGGGCCGAGCGGCTGGCGGCAGCGGTGCCCCCTGCACCGGGACCGGGGTCGACCGGCCGATAGTGTTCCTCCGTCCACCACGGGGTCGACGAAGGACGGGAGGACGATCCTGCGCACCGCGAGACGCACCGCACGCGCCCTCGGTCGGCTCTTCGTCGACCATCCGGTCGCCGCCTCGTTCGCCGTGGCGCTGGCCGCGCGTGTCGCCTTCGCCGTCGCGTCGTTCGTCGTCAACCGCACGATCCTCGTCCCCGACGAGGCGCAGTACCTCGAGCTGTCGCAGACGGTGGCCAACGGCCACACGGCCGACTCGTGGTTCCCGTTGCGGGGTGAGACCTTCTACCGGTCGACGTTCGCCTACACCGGGCTGCTGCGGTTCCTCTACGCCCTGCTCCCCGACTCGCGGATCGTGGCCCAGCTCGTGTCGGCCACCTTCGGTGCCGCCACCGCGGCGGTGACGGCCCTGATCGTGCGATGCCGCTTCTCCCGCCGGGCCGCCCTGCTCTCCGGGCTGGTGGTGGCCCTCGTCCCCTCCCAGATCCTCTGGTCGTCGGTGGCCCTCCGCGAAGGCGAGGTGTGGCTGTCCCTGGCCTGCCTCACCCTCGCCGCCGTCCTCGCCAGCCGGGGCGACGGGCGCTCGCTGCTCGGTGCTGCCGCTCTCACCGCCGGCTCGCTGCTCGTGCTCGGCGCCCTCCGCGACCAGACGCTCGTCGCCGCGGCGTGGGCCTTCGGCCTCACCATCGTCCTCCTGCCCGGCCCCAGCCGGCTCCTCCGCATGGTGGGCGGGCTGGCCATCGTCGTCGCCCTGCCCATCGTGGGCGGCACCGGGCCCGGAGGGTGGACGCTCGTGCAGCGCGCCGTGCCCGCCCTCGGCTCGACCCGCACCAACCTCGCGGTGAACGCCGAGACGGCGTTCACCCCGACCACGATCCTGGGCCGCGAGGAGGAGCCGGTCCCCCGCACTGGCACGGGCGGCGGGGCGACGTCGACGACTGCGCCCACCGCCGCGACCACCACCACGACGAGCCCGGTCCCGGGCGGCGACGTCCACGTGTTCACCCGGAACGGCACGACGTACGCCGCCGACGACAGCATCGAGGGCAGCATCTCGGAGCTGCCGCGCGGCCTCGTCGCCACCCTGTTCCGGCCGTTCCCGTGGGAGGCGACCGACGGCTTCCAGGTGCTCCTGGCCAAGGTCGAGAACGTCGTCTGGTTCGCCCTCTACGCCGTGGCCCTGCTCGGCGCCTGGCGGGGGCGCCGGCTCCTCGACGTGCTGCTCTACCCCTTCCTCACCTTCGGGATGGTGATCGGCATCGCCGCCGTCTCACAGGGGAACCTCGGCACCGCCTTCCGCCACCGCGGCCAGGTGCTCTGGGCGCTGGCCGTGCTTGCCGCTCCCGTCTTCGAGCGGTGGTGGGGCGGCCGCGAGGAGGACGTCGACCTGCTCCTGGCCGAGGCCGACCTGGCCGGCATGGCCGAGTTGGATGCTGCGCACCAGGGCTGATCCGACGACGCTCCTCGGTCCGGTGCGTCGCACGCCGGCCTGGCTCGCCGTCCCCGTGCTGCTCGCCCTCGTCGTGCGCGTGGTGTTCGTGACCGTCCAGTCCCGCTACCACGTCTTCGACATCGCGTTCGACGCCAGCGACAGCGAGCTCTACCGGTCGCTGGCCCAGGAGCTGCTCCACCACGGCCGCTACGCCATCGATGGCACGCCCACGGCATGGGTCTCTCCCGGGTACCCGATGTTGCTCGCCGCGCTCGCCGTGGTCAGCACCTCGACCGTCTTCATCGGCCTGGTCCAAGCCGTCCTCGGCGCCATCACCGTCGGCTTCCTGGCCTCGACGGCGAACCGGATCGCGGGGAACCGCGCCGCGTGAGCCACCGGGCTCGTCGCCGCCTTCTACCCCCACCTCATCTCGTGGACCGGCTACGTGCTGACCGAGACGCTGTACGTCCTGCTCCTCACCGTCGGGACCTACCTCACCGTCCGGACCCTCCAGGAGCACCGACCGGCGCTGGCCGCCGGTGCCGGCGTCGCGTTCGCCGCCGCCGCCCTGGCCCGCCCGACGATCCTCGTCTTCCCCCTCCTGCTCGTGGCCGTCGGGCTCCTCCGCCGCGAGTGGCGCCACGCCGCCGCCGTCGGGGGCCTCGCCGTCGTCCTGGTCATGGCCCCGTGGGTCATCCGCAACGAGGTGCAGGTCCACGGCTTCGTGGTGACCTCGACCGAGAGCAGCTTCATCCTGTGGCAGGGCAACAGCCCGGGGGCCACCGGCGGCACTCGCGGCTACATGGACAGCGCCGACTACGACCAGCTCCCCATGCCGAAGGGCACCACCGAGATCGGCGTGTACCACCGCTACCTCGACGGCTCGACGTCGTGGATGAAGGCGCACCCCGGGCGGGTGGTGGCCCTCGCGCCCAAGAAGCTGGCCAACCTGCTGCGCCCGACCTACGCCGATGCCAGCACGCTGAACGACCTGGCCACGCTGGCCACCTACCCGATGCTGGTGGGCTTCGGCATCGCCGGCCTCGTGCTCATCCGTCGCCGAGACCGACTGGTGGGCGACCTGTTCGTGCTCTTCCTCGCGTACCACCTCGTCGTCCACGCCACGGTGACCGGGATGATCCGGTTCCGGGTCCCGATCGAGGCCATGCTCTGCATCCCCGCCGGCATCGCCGTCGCCGCCCTCTCGTCCCGCCTGGCCGCCCGAGCATGACCACCACGGTGATCGTCCCGGTCTTCAACGAGGAGACGACGATCGGACCGGTCGTCGACGCCCTCCTCGCCCTCGACCTCGACACCGAGATCATCGTGGTCGACGACGGCTCGCTCGACAGCACGGCCGACGTGCTCCGCGCCCACCCCGGCGACATCGTCATCGAGCACC
>JAODBP010000174.1 GCA_025464025.1 Actinomycetes bacterium
CGCTGGAGATCACGTCGGAGACGGTGAACAACCACGTGGTCTCGGTGGCGGTGAAGGACGTGCAGGAGGCGGTCAAGCGGGGCGAGACGATCCACCAGCCGCTGTCGAAGCACGACGTGTTCCCGCCGATGGTCACCCAGATGCTCGCCGTGGGGGAGGAGACCGGCAACGTCGACGTGATGCTGGAGAAGGTCGCCGACTTCTACGACCAGGAGGTCGAGGCCACCGTCAACGCCCTCACCTCGCTGCTCGAGCCGCTGCTCATCGTCGTCCTCGGCGGCGCCGTCGGCGGGATGGTGATCTCGCTCTACCTGCCGATGTTCAAGATCATCGAGCTGGTCAAGTAGCTCGGGGTCCGTGCAACTCGCTCGCTCCGAGCGTTGTTGCACGCGAACCTCCCTGCGTGCTCGACGACCACTTCGCCGGTGAGGTCGCGGCCCGCTACGACGACAGGCTCGGCGCCGTGGGCTCGCGCGAGGTGCTCGGACCGACCGTTGACCTCCTGGCCGGCCTTGTCGGCACCGGCGCCGCCCTCGAGATGGCGGTCGGCACCGGGCGGATCGCCCTGCCGCTCGCGGCCCGGGGCGTGCCGGTCTGTGGCATCGAGCTGTCGCCCGACATGGTGGCCCAGCTCCGGGCCAAGCCGGGGGGCGACGCCATCCCCGTCACGATCGGCGACATGGCCACCGCGCGGGTCGAGGGTGCCTTCCGGCTGGTCTACCTCCTCTACAACACGATCGGGAACGTCGAGACCCAGGACCGGCAGGTCGCGTGCTTCGCCAACGCCGCGGCCCACCTCGAGCCTGGTGGATCCTTCGTCATCGAGGTCGGCGTGCCTGATCTGCGCCGCCTCGTCCCGGGCCAGGACTCGATCGTCTTCGCCCACGCGCCGGGCTACGTCGGCTACGACCGCTACGACGACCTCGTCGCCCAGCACGCGGTCTCCCACCACTTCGTGGCCGAGGGCTCCGGTGCCCGCGAGGTTCGGACGCCGTACCGGTACGTGTGGCCCTCGGAGCTCGACCTGATGGCGAGGCTTGCCGGTCTCGAGCTGGGGGACAGGTGGGCCGACTGGAACCGGTCGCCGTTCACCGCCGACAGCCCGTCGCACGTGTCGGTGTGGCGCAAGCAGCCGTAGACGCACGGCCGGCGGCAGTCGACCCGCGCTGCATGCCCGCGTGTCAGGCGAAATGGCGCGTCGCGATCACCAGGAATTCAGATCGCCGCGGCGATCCCGACACACGTTTGAAGGTGACTGGACCGAACGAGTCATTTCTCGTGTCAGGGTTTCGGGATCAGCCCCGTTCATCTAGAAAGCGCCCTCTTCGATCGTGGGGGAACGATGGACGAGCAACGGGCGCAACAACGCTTCTTCGAGGTGCTCCGGCCGGCCATGGAGGAGCCCGTCCCTGAGCTCTACTTCGCGACGGTCCGCGCCATGGGCACGCCGGTCGGCCGCATCCAGCGCGCGCTGGAGGATCGGCTCGCCGAGGGCCGCTACGCGCTGCAGGAGGTCAAGCTCGCCGACGCCCTCGCCGCGTCACCCCACACGCCACGGGACCTGGCCGCGCTGCCGGCGTCCTCGAAGCGGTACCGCCGCCTGGCCGAGGCGGCGGTCAAGCTGCGCTTCACGTCGAAGAAGCGCGACGCCGTCGCCGTCACGGCCATCGCCGACCTGCATCGGCGGTTGCGATCGGAGGGCAAGGCCAAGGCGCGGGCCATGGGGGCGGTCGGCACCGCGTTCCTGTTCCGCAACCTCATGCACCACGACGAGGTCGGCCGGCTCCGGAAGGTGTACGACCGGCAGTTCTTCCTCATCTCGATCTACGAGGAGCGCGTCGAGCGGATCGCCGAGCTGGCCGACCGACTGGCAGGCGGGCCGGGGATGGCCACGGACGAGACCAAGAAGGAGGCCGAGGAGCTGGTCGAGCGGGAGGAGGAGTTCTTCCGTCGCAGCCAGCTCTACGACCCGGGGATCGCCGAGCGACGGAAGTTCGTCACCAACATCCCCAAGGTCTTCCAGTACGGCGACCTCTTCCTGGATTCGAGCGACCCGAAGAACGGGGAGCACATCGACCGGTTCGTCGACGTGATCTTCGGCGAGCCGTTCATCACGCCGACCCGTGACGAGATCGGGATGGCTGACGCGTTCTCGGCGGCGCTCCAGTCGGGCAACCTGGCTCGCCAGGTCGGCGCGGCCATCTGCACCGACGATGGCGACCTGATCGCCATGGGGACCAACGACGTCCCCAAGCCCGGTGGTGGCGTCTACCGGTACGACGACGAGCCCAACGACCACCGAGACCACCACCTGAGCCCGGCAAACCCGGACTTCGCCCGGGGTTGGGACGCGAGCGATCGCACGCGGCGCGAGATCTTCACCGACCTCGTGCACCGGATGCTGGCCGATCCGAGGTGGCTGGCCCGGTTCGACGTGATGCGCGGTGGTGACGGCCACGGCGCCAAGCTCGCCGAGCAGCTGCAGGCGTCCCGGCGCCGCCTTCCGGCCGCGGTCGAAGGGCTCGTGGACGAGCTCATCAACGTCGAGCTGGTGTGGGGCGCCCAGCTGTTCGACGTCCTCGAGTACGGCCGCACGATGCACGCCGAGATGGACGCCATCACCTCGGCGGCGCGCAAGGGCATCTCGACGCGGGGAGCCACGCTCTACTGCACGACCCTGCCGTGCCACGAGTGCGCCCGGCTCATCGTCGGCGCCGGCATCAAGCGCGTGATCTTCATCGAGCCGTACGAGAAGAGCCGGAGCGACCACCTCTACGCATCGGAGATCCGCTTCACGACCCTCGCCCACTCCCGCGAGGAGGAGCGGGTGCGTCGGACCGGGACGGCCAAGGAGGTGGCCAAGCTCGATCGCCACGAGCGGGTCGACTTCGTCCCCTACGTCGGCATCTCGCCGAGGCGGTTCGCCGAACTGTTCGCCAAGGGCGAGCGGAAGCTCGAGGACCAGAAGGACTACGACGGCGCCCGCACCCTCCAGGGGAACCGGGCGAAGTGGTCCCGCGCCGACGGCAAGGTCAAGGAGACCATCATCTCGAAGAGCGCGCTCAAGTCGGTCCCGCGACTCGCCGACGTGCTCGACCACGAGCGCTACCTCATCGAGGAGCTCGACGAGCTCATGGGCAAGCGGCATCCATGAGCGACGGGCTGTCGCTCGCCGGCGAGCTCGCGCACTACCGCGACCGGTGGCGGGCGACCGAGCGGATCGTCGACCAGCGGCTCACGATGCTGATCGCGGCGCTGGGCAGCGTCATGGCGGCCACGGTGGCCGTGCTGGCCCGGAACGCCAAGGACACGCCGGTCGACATCGACCTCATCCTCGGCTCGGTGTGGCTTCTGCTCTCGTTCCTCGCCGAAGGGATCTTCTTCCGGCTGATCCGGGCCCGGAACACCATCCACCGGAACATCGCGGTCATCAACCACCTGCGCGCCGCGGCCTCTCTCCAGCTGCCGACGTGGGAGCAGCAGGTCCTCATGCCCGTGTACGCCGCGGATTCCCGGTTGCCTCGTCCCTTCTACTTCTGGGGCTCGACGACGGCGAGCGCGCTCGTGCAGGGCGCTGGGCTGCACTTCTCGATCTGGTTCTTCGGTCCCGGGATCAGAGAACGGATGCCGCTCGGCGGTGTGATCGCGGGCCTGAGCGCCTTCGCGCTGAACATGGCCTACTACTGGGTGCGCTGTCGGGCGATCGACCTGGGGACAGTCGGGTCGCTTCCGCCCCAGCCGCCGGCGCCCGCCGCCTAGTCGTCGAGCAACGTCCGCAGGCGGTTCGGGGCCAGGATGCGGTAGCTCTCGGTGACCAGCTCGGCGACCTCGGACCAGTCGGTCCGGTCGTCGAGGACGAGGCCGACGATGTCGGTGAACCACACTGGCTTGAAGAACGGCGGGCCGGCGTTGGCCAGGGCGTCGAGCTCGCTCGGTGACGAGCGGAAGGTGAGCACGGTGGCGTCGGTGGCGCTCGCCGCTTCGGCGTAGGCCGGTGGGTGTCCGTCGACGATGTCGACCACGTGGGCGAAGTTCTTCTTCCGGATCGTCCACCGGGTGCCGACCCAGGCCTGCTCCTCGACCACCTCGGGCAGGGCCATGCACAGCACGCGCACCCGCTCGAGCGCGGCGCTCATCGCTCACCGACGAGGAGGGCGAAGCCGCGCCAGCGCCAGAGGCAGTCGACGTTGGTGAGGCCGGCGTCGCGCATCCAGACCAGCTGGTCGTCGACGGGGGCCAGCCGGTCCTCGGGGTCGTCGGCGTCGCGGCCGATGGCGACGAGGAACTCGGCGTGGCGCTCGGGGGTGGCCGAGGCCACGACCTCGAGGTTGGCGAACGTGCCGCCAGGGGCCAGCAGTCCGGCGACCTCGCCGAACAGCGCCCGCTTGCGCTCGTGCTCGAGGTGGTGGATGGCGAAGCCGGACACGACCACGTCGAACGGGCCGGTCGCGGTGATGGGCTGCTCGAGGTCGCCCACGACCACCTCGACCCGGGGGTCGTCGGCGAAGTTGGCTCGGGCCCGCTCGAGCATGGCCGGCGACCGGTCGACGCAGACCGCCTCCTCGACCGTCGCCCGGTTGGTCAGCACCAGGGCGGCCAGGCGGCCGTCACCGCAGCCGAGGTCGAGGACGCGTCGGGGTGCCTCGGGCAGCACATCGGCGAGCACGCGCTCGCCGGCCTGCCTCGCTTCGAGCTTGCCGATGCGGCCGAGGTACCACGCGACCTGCTCCTCGTCGGCCCATCCACCGACCGGTGTCGTGCTCACGTTCGTCATCTTCCCGCGGCCCGGTGGGCCGCGCCGGCATCAGGGGCCGCGGTTGCGGGCTCGGTTGTGGAAGCCGCAGGCGGGTCGGCCGTTCCAGGTCCGGGTGGGGCCGCCTTTGGCAACTTCGATGATGTGGTCGATCTGGGCGTCTTCGGACGGGACTTCGCAGGTGTCTTCGAAGCATTCCTCGCCGAGGACTTCGACGGCTCGTCGGGTGGCGCCGGTGAAGCAGCGGGCTTCGCCGACGTCGAGGGCTCGGCCCTTGCCGTCGGCGACGATGCGCTCGATCAGCGAGTCGGTCAGGTACGGGATCAGCGAGCCGGGGGTGACGACGGTGCGGTTGGCCAGCTCGCAGACCTGCTTGAACTTGTCGTAGCCCATCACCACGGTGAAGAGCGGCTCAGGCCGCCGAGCATCGTTCGGGACGGATCGGGCGCGGACAGCCATCTCCACGAACGCGTCGGCTCGCCGTTGCTTGGCGGTGCGGCGCAGCTCGGTGACGAGCGGGTCGCGTCCGAGGCGTTCCTTGGCTTCGGCCCAGTCGGCCTTGA
>JAODBP010000262.1 GCA_025464025.1 Actinomycetes bacterium
GCGGCCACCAGCCAGCTGCGCTCGAGGTCGGGCGCGAGCGCGTTGACCGGCCGGTCGGAGTCATCGCGACCGCCGACGAGTCCCGTCATCCGGGGATTCGTGAGCCAGGCGCGGACCAGTCCGGACCAGCGTTCGGCGACCGGCAGCCCGAGCCAGGCGTCGAACGTCTCGGTGGGCAGCCACCCGGGGTCGACGTCGTCGGTGGACCCCGGGCCGAGCAGCCCCGCGGCCTGCGCCGTCTCGACGACCAGCCCGGCCTCGCTCGGCGTGACGTCGAGGAGCGCTGCCGCCGCCTTGAGGTCACGGACCGCGAGCCCGCCGGCGCGCAGCACGCCGGGAGCGTGGGTGCCCCACTGGTCGAGCAGCAGCTCGGTACGACGGACCGCCTCGAACGCCGCTCCCGCCGCCGCTCGGTCGACGAGCGCCGGGTCCCGCTCGGACGTCGCCAGCGCGGGTACGTCGTCGAGCGGGCGCCGCGTGGAACGCCCGTCGCGCATCGCCACCCGGACCGTCCACGGCACGGTCGTCGTACGACGGTCGTCGCGGAGCACCAGCAGCCGCCGGTCGAGCAGCTCGCGGACCGGTTCGGTGACGCTCTCGGTGCGTCCGTCGGCGTCGCGCTCGTCGAGGTGCTCGAGCAGTGCTCTCGCGGGGCCGGAGAGCCCGGCGAGCAGTCCCGGTACGTCGGCGACCGCCGGGCCGCGTGGCGAGCCCATCGCCTCGGCCAGCACGGAGACCGGGTGCAGCTGCTCCGGCGTACCCCAGAGCAGGGCGAGCTCGCACAACCGCTCGACCGCCGCGGCCACCGACTCCGGCGAAGCCGCCACCCGGGAAGCGATGTCGACGACCGAGCACGGTGCCTGGTGCACCGCGGCCTCGGCCACGCCGAGCTCCAGCACCGAGAGCGCGTCGAGCGCCCGTGCCACCGACGGTCGGGACGCCGAACGGGCGGCCAGCTGGGTGGAGTCCTGAGGAGTCGGTACGGCGAGGTCGGGGCGCTGCTCGAGGAGGGCGCCGAGGCGGTCGTCGGACCAGCCGCGCAGCTGCTCGGCGAGCGTGCGCGGCGCACTCGGAGCAGGCGACGTGGGCATCCGCACGAGTCTACGAGTGCGGACGTCATACGCAGTGGTCGTCGCGGTGACCTGTTCGGATGACGTGAAGGTTCTGTGCAGATGCGGCCGCGTCGAGGTCCGGACTGACAGGGTGAGCACATGGCGCTGATCGAGGCACACGGCCTGAGCAAGAGCTACGACGGCAAGCCGGCGGTCGTGGACCTCTCCTTCGAGGTGCAACCGGGGAGCGTGACCGGGTTCCTCGGCCCGAACGGCGCCGGCAAGTCGACCACCGTCCGCGTCCTCTGCACGCTGCTGGCCCCGACGGAGGGGCGGGCCATCGTGGCCGGCCACGACGTGGCCACCGAGGCCGGCGCCGTCCGGCTCCGGATCGGCGTGGCCCTCCAGGACGTCGCCCTCGACCCCAAGCAGACCGGTGAGGAGCTGCTCCGGCTCCAGGGGCGGCTCTACGGCCTGTCCCGCACCGAGATCAGCGGCCGCCTGGCCGAGTTGGCCGAGCTGGTCGACATCGGCGAGGCCCTCGGGAAGCCGATCGGCACGTACTCCGGTGGCATGAAGCGCCGCCTCGACCTCGCCGCGGCCCTCGTGCACAACCCCGAGGTGCTGTTCCTCGACGAGCCCACCACCGGCCTCGACCCCATGAGCCGGGCCCGGGTGTGGGAGGAGGTCCAGCGACTCAACGACCAGCTGGGCATGACGATCTTCCTCACCACCCAGTACCTCGAGGAGGCCGACGCCCTGGCCGACCGGGTCGGGATCCTCAGCGCCGGGAAGCTGGTCGCCGAGGGCACGCCCGCCGACCTCAAGCGCAGCATCGGCGACGACGTGATCATCGCCCGCATCGACGGCGACGCCGGGGCAGCCCGCGCCGCGGTCGCCGGGCTCGACGGCGTCCAGGGCGTGGAGGCCCGGGGCGACGAGCTGGTGGTCACCGCCACCAACGGCGCCGCCACCATCGGCCCCGTCGCCATCGCCCTCAACGGCACCGGCGTCCGGGTCCGGGACCTGACCCTGCGCACACCGACGCTCGACGACGTCTTCCTCGAGCTCACCGGCACCCACATCCACCCCGACGAGGAGACCTCGGAGGTCCAGTCGTGAACGCCACCGTGACGACCACCCCGACCACCGTCATCCAGCCCAGCGCCGTGCGGCCCCGGCAGGCCGGCTTCGCCCGCGACGTCGCCGCCATCTCCGGCCGGGCCCTGCGGGCCGTCCCCCGCGAGATCGAGACCGTCGTGCCGCCCGTCTTCATCGCCATGTTCTTCTTCGTGGTGAACATCGGCACGCTCGAGAAGCTCACCGAGCGGGGCGTCGCCGGCCTCGACTTCAAGGCGTTCATGATGGCCACGGCCATCCTGCTCGGCGTGACCGGCGTGTCCCGGGCCCCGGCCCTCGTGGTCGACGTCCAGAACGGCTACTTCGACCGGCTCCTGCTCTCGCCCGTCCGCCGGCTCGCCATCCTGCTCGGCCACATGGTCGCCGACGTCGTGGTGGCCTGCTCGCTGACGATCCCGATCGTGATCCTCGGGTTCGTGCTCGGCGTGCGCTTCGAGGCCGGGCCCCTGGGCGTGGTGGTGTTCATCCTCATCGCCGCCCTCTGGAGCCTCGCCTTCGCCGGCTTCGGCTACGCCATCGCCCTCAAGACCGGCAACCCGGCCGCGGTGAACACCAGCTTCCTGCTGTTCTTCCCGTTCCTGTTCCTCACCTCCTCGTACGTGCCCCGCGACCAGCTCAGCGGCTGGCTCGACACCGTGGCGGCGTGGAACCCGGTGACCTACCTCCTCGAGGGGCTCCGGTCGCTGAGCATGCAGGGCTGGGAGTGGACCGAGCTCGGCCAGGCACTGCTCGCCACGGCCATCCTCGGCACCATCAGCATGTCGCTCTGCTTCGCCGCCCTCCGTGGCCGCGTCCGCCAGAGCTGAGACCATCCGACTGATGCCCGCCAACCCTCGCGACTCGGCACGGACCCGTGCCGAGTCGCTAGGCATGGGGGGATGACGACGCACTTCCGCACCTGCCCGCTGTGCGAGGCGATGTGCGGCCTGGAGATCGAGGTCGACGGCGATCGGGTCACCCGGGTCCGGGGCGACCGCGACGACGTGTGGAGCAAGGGCTTCCTCTGCCCCAAGGGCGCCAGCCTGGGCCAGCTCCACCACGACCCCGATCGGCTGCGGGCCCCGATGGTCCGCCGGGGCGACGAGTGGTTCGAGGTCACGTGGGACGAGGCGTTCGCCCGGTGCGAGGAGCTGCTCGCCCCGATCATCGCCGAGCACGGCATGCGGGCGGTCACCGCCTACATCGGCAACCCGAACGTCCACAACTACTCGTTGAGCCGCTTCGGTGGCGCCATCCCCGGCCTGGCCGGCATGCCGGTCACGTGGTCGGCCGGCACCGTCGACCAGTGGCCCAAGAACCTGGCCTGCGCCAACCTCTACGGCAACGCCTGGGCCATCCCGATCCCCGACGTGGCCCGCACCGACCTGCTCGTCGTCATGGGCGCCAACCCCCAGGCGTCGAACGGCTCGCTGCTGTCGTACCCCGACCTCATCGGCGAGGTGACCCGCATCCGCGAGCGGGGCGGCCGCACGATCGTGATCGACCCGCGGCGCACCGGCACGGCCGAGAAGGCCGACGAGTGGCTGCCGATCGTGCCGGGCACCGACGCCGCCCTCCTGCTGGCGGTGGTCGCCACGCTCGAGGACGAAGGGCTCGTGCGGCTCGGCCCGCTCGAGGGTCGGGTGCGCGGCATCGACGAGGTCCTCGACGCCGCCCGCGAGTTCACGCCCGAGGCGGTGGCGGCCTGGTGCGGCATCGAAGCGGCGCGGATCCGGCAGCTGGCGCGCGAGCTGGCCGGCACCGAGCGGGCCGTCGTCTACGGCCGCATCGGTCTGTGCAACCAGGAGTTCGGCACGCTCGCGTCGTGGCTGGTCGACGTGGTGAACATCCTCACCGGCCACCAGGACGTCGAGGGCGGGGCGCTCTTCCCCCGACCCGCCATCACCCCGATCGCGGCGACGGCCCGCCGGCGGGGGCCGGCCCGGAGCGGGCGGTGGCACACCCGCGTGCGCCAGGCACCCGAGGTGCTGGGGCAGGCGCCGCTGTCGTGCCTGGCCGAGGAGATCGCCACGCCGGGCGAGGGCCAGGTGAAGGCCCTGATCACCATCGCCGGCAACCCGGTGCTGTCGGCCCCCGACGCCGGCCGGCTCGACGAGGCGCTGCCCCTGCTCGACGCCATGATCAGCATCGACATCTACCTGAACGAGACGTCACGCCACGCCGACGTGATCCTCCCCGGCCTCTCCGCCCTCGAGCAGCCCCACATGGACGAGGCGCTGTGGGGCTTCGCCCTACGCGGCGTCGCCCGCTGGTCGCCGCCGATCTTCGACAAGGGCGACCGTCCCGAGGAGTGGGAGATCGCCCTGCGCCTCGGTGCCATCCTCGCCGGCGCCCACCACGACGAGATCGACCTCGATGCCCTCGACGACCAGTTCTTCGCCAACCGGGCCGCCCGTCACGGCATCGCGTCGGCCGAGGTCGACACCGCCGGCCTGCGCGGCCCCGACCGCATCGCCGATCTCACCATCCGGGTGTCGCCCTGGGGCGACCAGTACGGGGCAAACCCCGACGGGCTGACGCTCGAGAAGGTGAAGGCGCTCCCCCACGGCATCGACTTCGGCCCGTCCCACACGCCGATCGCCGAGATCCTCCACACCACCTCGGGCGACGTCGAGCTGGCCCACGACGACATCCTCGGCGACCTCCCCCGGCTGCGGCAGCGCATGGCCGAGCCCCACCCGCCGCTGCTCCTCATCGGCCGCCGCCACGTGCGCTCGAACAACTCGTGGCTGCACAACCTCCCGGCCCTCATGCGGGGCAGGGACCGCTCGACGCTGCTCGTCCACCCCGACGACGCCGCCGCCCGCGGCCTCACCACCGGGGCCCGGGCCACGGTCACCACCGCGGCCGGCTCGGTCGAGGCCACCATCGAGGTGTCCGACGAGATCAAGGCCGGGGTGGTGAGCCTCCCCCACGGCTGGGGCCACGACGTGAAGGGCGTGCGCTCCTCGGTGGCCAGCGCCCACCCGGCACCGAACACCAACGTCCTCATCCCGGGCACCGCCCTCGACGTGCCCTCGGGCAACGCCGCCGTCAACGGCGTTCCCGTCGAGGTCGCCGCGATCTAGCGGTTCACTCGAACCAGCTGCCGGCGTTCACGTCGAGGGTCTGGCCGGTGACGGCCCGGGCGAGGGGCGAGCCGAGGAACACGGCGGCGTCGGCGATCTCGTCGGCGTCGGGGATCCGGCGCAGCGCCGTGCCCCGGGCGACCGACTCGTACACGGCCTCCGGCGTGCTGCCCTTGCGGGCCGCGGTGGCGGCGAAGAACTGCTCGAGCGCGTCGCCCCAGATGTGGCCGGGCACGACGGTGTTGACGCGGATGCCGCGCGGGCCCAGCTCGCCGGCGAGCGTGCGGGCCGCGCTCACCAGCGCCGCCTTCGACGCCGCGTACGGCCCTCGACGAGGCTCGCTGCGCCGGGCCGCCTGGCTCCCGATCATCACCACCGCGCCCTGGCCCGACGCTTCGAGCAGGTCGGCCGCCGCCATGGTGAGCGAGACGCTGCCGACGACGTTGACGTCGAACGCCACCCGCCAGTCATCGGCCGTGAGCTGGTCGGCGGACTCGAAGCGGGACATCGAGAAGGCGTTGTTCACCAGCACGTCGAGCCGGCCGAAGGTCCGGCCGGTGGCCTCGACCAGGGCCTCGACGGCGGCCGGGTCCGTCACGTCCGTGGGCACGGCGAGCACTCGACGGCCGAGGGCCTCGACCTCGGCGACCACGGGTGCGAGCGACTCGGGTCGGCGGGCGGCGACCACGACGTCGGCGCCGTGGCGGGCGAAGGCCAGCGCCAGCGACCGACCCAGCCCGGGGCCGACCCCGGACACGACGGCGACTCGATCATCCAGCAACGACACGCATCTCCCCCGTGCCACGGTCGTGACGGGCCGGAGCGTACCGAGCATGATCGTGCGATGACCGCCGACGACAGCCTGCTGTTCGACCGCCAGGGCCCCACCGTGGTGCTCACCATGAACCGCCCGGAGCGGCGCAACGCCCTCTCGCTCGACATGATCGTGCGGATGGCCGACGCCTGGGAGGCGATCGACGCCGACGACACCATCCGGGCCGCGATCCTCACCGGCGCCGAGGGCGCCTACTGCGTCGGCGGTGACCTTTCGTCGGGGTGGATGGGCGGCAACCGGGCCGCCGAGCCCACCGAGAACGAGAAGCGGGCCGCCGAGGACATGTCGATCATCGGGCGGGGCCTGCTGCTGTCGAACTGGCTCCGCACGCCGATCATCGCCGCCGTGAACGGCGACTGCATGGGCGGCGGCTGCGAGATGCTCCAGCAGACCGACATCCGCATCGCCGAGGAGCAGGCCCGGTTCGGCGTGCCCGAGGCCAAGCGGGGCCTGATCGCCGGCGCCGGCTCGACGATGCGGCTGAAGCGCCAGATCCCCTACGCCGTGGCCATGGAGATGCTCCTCACCGGGCGCATCCTCGACGCCGAGGAGGCGCTGCGCTGGGGCCTCGTGACCCACGTCGTCCCGCGCGGTGAAGGCCTGGCGAAGGCGCTCGAGATCGCCGCGGTGATCGCCGCCAACGGGCCGCTGTCGGTGGCGGCCTCGAAGGCGTCGGCGATCGAGACCGGCTGGCTCCCCGAGGACGAGGCCCGCCCGATCGAGGGGCGCTACTCGGCGATGGTGACGCGCAGCAACGACGCCAAGGAGGGCATGAAGGCGTTCGTCGAGAAGCGCCCGCCGAACTTCAACGGCACCTGATCAACCACGGCCCATGCGCTCGCCGATGGCGCCGGCCCGGCGGAGGGCGGCGAGCTCGTCGGCGTCGGCGACCTCGCCGAGCACCTCGTCGTTGTGCTGGCCCAGCGTCGGCGACGGCAACCGCATCCAGCGCTCGACCGAGGCGAAGCGGAAGGGCATCGTCGGCACGTCCGTCCTCCCCGTCACCGGGTGGTCCTCGACCTCGAAGAGCCGGCGGTGCCGGAGCTGCGGGTTGGCGTCGATGTCGCGGGCGGCGATCACGACCTCGGCCGGCACGCCCGCGGCGGCCAGCGCCTCCGCCGCGGCGACCGCGTCCTGGCTCGCGAACCACGCCCCGAGCCGCTCGTCGAGGGCGTCGTGGGCCGCCCGACGACCGTCGGCGGTCGCCAGCCCGGCATCCGGCTCCCAGCCCAGGTGCCCACGGAGCGCCTCCCACTGGACGTCGTCGGCGACGGCCAGGGCCACCCACGCGTCGTCCCCCGCGCACCGGTACGCACCCTGCGGCGCGGCGAGCGGGCCGCGGTTCCCCTCCCGCCCGAGCACCACGCCGTGCACGTCGTGCTCGAACACCGCCTCGGCGGCGGCGTTCAGCGCCGCCTCGACCATGGTGGCCTCGACGAGCACCCCGACACCGGTCCGCTCCCGCTGGCGGAGGGCGAGCAGCGTGGCGAACACCGCGTGCATCCCGGCCAGCGGATCGCACGCGCCCCGCACGAGCACCGGCGGCCCGTCCGCGAGCCCGGTGACCCACGCCATGCCGGTGACGGACTCCATGGTCTGGGCGAACCCCGTCCGGTCGCGCCACGGCCCGTCGAGCCCGAACGCCGGCATCCGCACCAGCAGCGCCCTCGGGTTCAGCTCGTGGATGCGGTCCCAGCCGAGGCCGAACTGGTCGAGGACGCGTGGGGTGAAGTTCTCGACCACCACGTCGGCGGTGGCCACGAGCCGCTCGAACAGGTCGACGCCCTCGGGCGTGGCCAGGTCGAGCGTCGTGCCCCGCTTGTTGGCGTTGGCCGCGTGGAAGATCGGGCCCCACTCCCACCAGCGGTCCTCGGTGGGGGGCCGCACCGCGGCGAAGCGCATGGGGTCCGGTCGGCCGACCGACTCGACCTTGACGACGTCGGCCCCCAGGCACCCCAGCACGTGGGCGCCGGCCGGGCCGGCCCACCACGCCGTGAGGTCGAGCACGCGGATCCCGGCGAGCGGCAGCCCGTCGTGCGCGCCGGGCGCCGGGCGCGCGTCCCACTCGACCGCGTTGGCCCGGGGCGCGGGCACCGGGCCGGGCATCGGGGCCTCGACGTCGCCCAGGCGGTACGGCGGACGCGGCTGTCGCAACCGGCCCGAGGCCGACGGTCGGAGCACGCCCCGGGCGACGAACTGCTCGAAGTCCGGCGCCGTCGCCCCGTCGAGCACCGGCGCGGCGGGGATGCGGAAGTCGGACGCATCGGCGAGGACCTCGTCCGACGTCCGTGCCGTCGTGTAGGTCCGCACGGCGTCGAGGAACTCGTCGCGCCGGGCGAAGCGCAGGGGTGCCTTCGCCAGGTCGAGGTCCTCCAGCAGGTCGGGGCGACCGATCTGCACCAGGAAGTCGTGGAACTGGGTGGCGCTGTTGGTCGTGACGACGACCCAGCCGTCGGCCGTGGGCAGGATCGACGGGACCTCGATCACCCGCCCGGTGCCGGCGATCGGCGGGCGCCCCGCCATGTCGGCGTACACCGACGGATAGGTCGACATGGTGATCGCCATGCAGTCGAGCATCGCCACGTCGACGTGCTCGGGCCGCCCGGTCCGGAGGGCCGCCGTCGCCGCCAGGGCGGCGAACGTCCCCGTCATCCACTCCCCGAGCCGGCCGCCAGCGGCCAGCGGCGGATCCTCGGGCAGGCCGCGGTGGCCCATCGAACCGCAGGCGGCCTGGAGCGTGAACTCGGTCGCCGGCCGATCGACCCACGGCCCGTCGACGCCGAACGGCGTGATCGTCACCACGACACGGGCCGCGCCGACGTCGGCCGGGTCGTCGGTGACGAGGACGTCCGCCGCACCGAGGAGGTCGGCGTCATCGGCGACTGAGCGCTTCCCGGCGTGGAGGTACTCGAACAGGAGGCCGTCCCGCCACGACCGCATGGGGTCGTCCGCCGGCTCGACCTTGACCACGTCCGCACCGGCGTCGACGAGCAGCTTCGTGCAGTACGGGCCGGCGATGCCGGACGTCCGGTCGAGCACTCGCACACCCTCGAGCGGGCTTGGCGTCGGCATGCTTCGTATATTGCATGAGATAGGGCAGCGAGGTGGGGGCCATGGATCCGAACGAGCTCATCCTGATCAGCGTCGACGACCACATCTGTGAGCCGCCCGACATGTTCGACGCCCACGTGCCGGCGAAGTACCGGGACGTGGCGCCGAAGGTCGTGGTGGAGGACGGCCGCCAGCAGTGGGTCTACTTCGACCGGCCCGGGCGCGACCTCGGCCTCAACGCCGTGGCCGGCAAGCCGCGCGAGCTCTTCAACGTCGACGCCGTCCGCTACGACGAGATGCGGCCCGGCTGCTACCAGGTCGACGAGCGGGTGCGCGACATGAACGCCGGCGGGCAGCTCGCCGGGCTCAACTTCCCGAACTTCACCGGCTTCTCCGGCCAGGTCCTGAACCAGGGACCCGACCCGGCGATCAACGAGGTGATGATCCGGGCGTACAACGACTGGCACGTCGACGAGTGGTGCGGCGCCCACCCCGGCCGGTTCATCCCGTGCGGGATCCTCCCGCTGTGGGACGTCGAGAAGGCGGCGGCCGAGGTGCGCCGGCTGGCCGACAAGGGGTGCCACGCCGTCACGTTCTCGGAGAACCCCGAGGCGCTGGACATGCCGTCGGTCCACTCCGGCGCGTGGGACCCGCTCTTCGCCGCCGCGTCCGACGTCGGCACCGTCCTGTGCTGCCACGTCGGCTCGTCGTCGCGGTCAGCCCCGGCCGCGGTGGACGCTCCGGCCAGCGTGAAGATGACGTCGTCGTCGGTGATGTCGATCTTCACCTTCGTCGACCTGCTCTGGGCCGAGTTCTGGGGTCGGTTCCCCGACCTGCGCTTCTCGCTGACCGAGGGCGACATCGGGTGGATGCCCTACTTCCTCTGGCGGGCCGAGCACGTGCACCGGCGGCACTCGGGCTGGACCAAGCACCAGTTCCCCGACGGCATGGGGCCGCGGGAGATCTTCGAGCGCAACATCCTGTGCTGCTTCATCGGCGACGATGTCGGCGTCCGGCTGCTCGAGGACTTCAACGTCGACAACGTGTGCTGGGAGTCCGACTACCCGCACTCCGACAGCCCGTGGCCCAACGCGCCGGAGCTGGTCGCCGAGGTCATGGCCAAGGGCGCCGTCCCGGCCGACGCCGTGGCCAAGATCACCCACGAGAACGCCATGCGGCACTACCAGTTCGACCCGTTCGCCCACCGGGCTCGGGAGCGCTGCACCGTCGGCGCCCTGCGCGCCGAGTCGCCCGACGTCGACACCGTCACCCGGGTCGGTCGGCCGGCCGACGAGCGCGACCTGGCCAGCTGGCGGGCCATGGCCAACCGGGCGGCGGCCGCCGGCCGCTGAGCCGCGGCTGCGTCAGGCGAGGGCCGCCCGCAGGGCGTCGACCACGTCGAGGTCCTCGAGGGCGGCCTCGGCCCGGCGGCGCAGCGCCACGCCCAGGTCCTGGCCGTCGCCCTGGAGGTACGACGGCATGAACGCCAGGAACGTGGCGACCACGGTGTAGCCGGCCTGCACCCGGTGGGTCGCCCACGCCTCGTCGAGGTCGATGTCGGTCCCGCCGGCCGCTCGCACGGCGTCGGCGTAGTGCCGCAGCAGGTCGCGCTCCGACCGTCGCCGCTCCTCGATGTCGACCGACATCGTCAGGAAGTAGCTCACGTCGCGCAGGTGGGTGCTCACCCGGGACAGCCCCCAGTCGAGGAAGCCGACCCGGGAGCCGTCGAGGAAGACGTTGCCGATGTGGGTGTCGCCGTGGATGTACGTCGGCGGCCCGCTCTCCCACAGCGCGCTCAGGCGATCGTGGTGCTCGACGTACAGCTCGCCGGCGGCGATGTAGGCGGGCGTGAGGGCGTCCCCGTGCTCGTCGAGGACGTAGCGCATGCGCTGGGCCGTGGCGTCGCTCATCCGTGGCGCGGCGGCGTGGAGCCAGGGGGCAACGGCGTCGCGCGCGGCCTGGTCCTCGAACCGGGCGTGGAAGCGAGCCAGCTCCTCGAGCGCACCGGCGGCGTCGTCGGCGCTGATGCCCCACTCGCCGTTCGAGAACCGGCACCCGGTGACCGAGAGGTCCTCGAGCAGGATGGTGAAGGCGCCGTCGTCCGACGCGGCTGCGAGGTAGGAGCGGGGGACCCGCAGGTCGACGGTCGGGGCCACGTCGGCGTAGAACTGCGCCTCCCGCACCCCCATGCCGATGGCGCCGACCATCTCCCGATGGGCCGGGTCGAGCGGCGCCAGCTTCACGAACAGCGTGGCCGGACCTGCGCCCGCCGTGGCGTAGGTGACGCCGATCCTCACCCGCTGGTTGGTCGCGAACGAGTGGTCGAGGATCGTGACGTCGGTGACCTCGGCCCCGAGCACGTCGGACAACCAGGCGGCAGACAGGTCGGTGGCATCGACGGGAAGCGTGTGCACCCGCCGACCTAAGCACACCTGACTAGCCGCGCGTCGGCCCGCGCACGTCCGACGCGCTGCGGTTGAAGGCCCAGCTCGACTTGCCGTCCCGCTTGCTCTGGTAGAGGGCCACGTCGGCCCGTCGCAACAGGACGCCGAGGGAGCCTTCGCCCATGGCGACGCCGACGCTGGCCGTCACCGACAGGGCGAGGCCCTCGATGGCGTAGGGCTCGCCGAGCGCCTCGACGATCCTGGCGGCGAGGCCCTCCAGGTCGGCCTCGTCGTCGACCCCTGCGGCGAGGATGGTGAACTCGTCGCCGCCGTAGCGGGCGACCACGTCGCCGGGACGTACGAGGTGGTGCAGCCGGCGCCCGATCGCCTCGAGGACCGCGTCGCCGATGTGGTGGCCGTGCGCGTCGTTCACGGCCTTGAAGTCGTCGAGGTCGACGAGGCAGACGCCGACCGTGCCGGCCGCCGCGGCCGGCTCGGCGATCCGCTCGAAGTGCCCACGCGTCGCCAGCCCGGTGACGGGATCACGACTGGCCTCGAGCTCGAGGCGGTCCTCGAGCTCCTTCAACGTCGTGATGTCACGGGTGAGCATGCACGCGTACCGCAGGGCGCCGTGCTCGTCCCGCTCGGGGATGGCCAGGCAGTGGAACCACCGGCGGCAGTCGGGGGTCTCGTACGGGAACCGCCACTCGATGGCCTCGCCGCCGTCGAACACGCTCCGGATGGCGTCGTCCCAGTCGTCGACGACGCTCCTCGGCAGGAGCAGCTCTCGGGCCGTGCGCCCGAGGAAGGCGTCGCGGGGCAGGCCGGTCAGCGTCTCGATCGCCGGGTTCACGTAGGCGAACCGCAGCGCCGCATCGAACCGGGCCACCACATCCGGGAGCTGTTCGACGAGCTGCCGGAACCCGGACTCGTCAGTGGCAGCGCTCGCGCCACCTCTCATCCGAGAGGTGTCGGCAGCTTCGTCACCGAGGTTGAGTCAACGCTCCGACAACGGGACGGTGCCCTACGGCGAGCTCCTGCGGTCCATCGGTCGGGCCTGACCCTGCAGCTGGTCCTGGCTCACCCCGCCAAGGCCGCCGAGCGCACGGCCGCCGAGCAGTCCGGGCCCACCTCGGGAGGTCCACGGTAGGACTTCGTGCGCTGCGAACCGGGCTCGATCGTGAGCTCGGCCTCCGTGCGGAGATCGCCCGACCTCGCCATGGTGATCAGGGCGGTCGCGACCCACGAGCCCACCGCCTTCGTGCCGACGATCGCGAACCTCGAGGAGCACAGCACGGTCTTCGGCGCGACACCCGCGGCGCGGGCCTGTCGAAGGACGTCGAGGAACGTCGATTCATCGGCCACCTCTTGCGTCCAGACCCGCCAGGCCCGGGCCGAGGTCGGCGTCGTCCCGCCGTGCCCACCGTTGTACAACAGGCGTCTCGGCACCCCACCCGGGACGTCGACCTCGAAGATCGGATCGGCGCGCAACGCGGCGACCTTGCCGCGCTCGGCCGCTGGGTCCCCACCGTCGCTGCACGCGGCGGTCGCGCTGGCGACGGCGAGGACGCCCACCGCCAGCGCGACGACCCTGCTAGTCGAGCTCCGGAACGATGATGTCGCGGTAGGCAACGTGACCTCTCGCCTTCGGATGGAAGGTTCCCGAGCCGGGGTGGTCCACACCGCTGCCCGTGTCGCTCTCGGCGATCATCGCGTTGATCCACTCCTCGCCGACGGACGTGCACGCCTCGTGGCCCATGAACGTGGGCACGGCGTAGACGTAGTCGACGCCGGCCGCGGTCGCCGCGTTCTGCATCATCACAGCCATGGCGCTCACCATGTTCGCGAACCACTGCGCGATGTCGTCGGTGTAGACGACGTTGCAGACGCCCCGTTCATCACCGGGGTACATCACGTTCGGGTAGCCGACCAACAGCACCTGTGCGTTCGGAGCGCGCAGCTTGATCTCCTCGAGGGCGGTCTCGAGGTTGTCTTGGAGCCCGTCGATCACCTGCGGCTCGTAGTCGGTGAGCGGCTGTGGGTCGGTGTCGCCGCTCGAGCGGGTCAGGTAGAAGTCCGGGGCGAGGCAGTTGTGGCCGGTCTCGACCACGCACGCCTTGAGGATGTCGCCGAAGCCGGCGTCGTTCCCGCCGATCGAGATCGTGATGTGCGTCGTGTTCTCGTCGAGCCACCCCTGATCGAGCACCGGGACCTCGCCGGACTGCTCGGTGGTGAGCAGGTCCGGGATCTCGGCGCCGCTGCAGGCGACGAAGTGGAACTCGCTCACGCCAGGGTGCATCGTGCGGAGCTGGTCGTAGACGAGGTTCGAGTACGCCTGCGGGCTGCGATGGCAGGCGTTCTTGTAGTTCGCGGTGTTCTTGCCGACGTCGGAGTTCTCGAGGTACGGCTCGACGCCTTCCCCGGCCGAGTAGGAGTCGCCCATGGCGACATAGCTCACCGAAGGCTTCGCCGCGCCCACGAACGCGACCGCATCCCAAGCGATGTCGATCGGGCGGATGTCGCCCGGAAGCCCGTGGTCGTAGTCGCCCCAGGTCGTGTTGCTCAGCTCGACCTTTGCGCCGCTGGAGAGCTGGAACGCACCGAGGTCGACCCAGAGGTTCTGGTTCCACCGCTGGTTGACGACGCGGTGGTACCAGGCCGTGCCGGTCCAGATGCGGTAGTCGGCTTGATAGGTGTCGGCGCCGTGGTCCGGGATGTGCACGAAGATCTTCTGCCAGCCGACCGCTGTCGAGGGCGGCGTCCACGTCCCGGTCGCCTTCATGGCCGTCCGGGCCGGGTCCACGGTGTGCGAGAAGTAGAAGTGGCCGAGGTAGCCGGCGCCGATCTGGTGGAAGTCGATGGCGGAGAGGGCGTTGCCCGAACCGTCGGTGGCGAAGTTCAGCAGGAAGGACCCCGGGTTCGGCACCGCCGGGCAGCCGACGAGGTTCCACTGGCTGTTCGGGAGGTCATCCACGATGACGGCCGTCGCGGGCAGCCCCGTCAGCTCCGGGTTGCTCGGCACCCGCTCGCCCACGGGCGTGCACGCTGGTGGGTGCGGGTTCGTCCCGGCGGGTTCCGCGGCGCCTGACTGGTAGGTGTTCGCCTCCTCGACCGTACCGCTGGCGTAGAACCACGACTTCGCTCCGTGCCACCAGCACTTGCGGTCGGACCGCGTGCAGAAGGCGGTGGTCGAGCCGGAGGTGTCGTTGGGATCGCAGTCGTTCACGGTCATGTCGCAGAACGTGTACGGCTGCGGGACGTCGAGCCAGGCGGCGAGGTTGTGGTAGGCCCGATTGCCCTGGTAGTCGAGCTGCGGGCTCTCGGCCCAGCCGAAGACCCGCTCCTGGTAGGGCCACTTCCACGGGGAGGCGGCGTCGTCGTACGTCGTGCGCAGGAACTTGTTGCGGTCCGGCTTGTAGTCCGCGTTCGCCGGGTTGTTCGTCCAGCCGACCCCGTACGGCGCACCCGCCGCCCCGGGGTCGTAGATGCCGGTGTTGTAGCCCCAGATCACGAAGTACCAGTTCTCGATCTTGGTGGGGTCACCGCCGTTGGCCAGGAGCCCCTGGGACCAGGCCTGGTTCCACTTCTGGTGGAGGATCCGCACGGCGGCGGCCATGTTCGCGGCGTAGTCCGTGGCGATCGCCTTCTTCTGCGTCGCGGTGTACAGCGTGCTTGCCGCCGTCATGCCGTCGGTGACCTGGGCGATGCCGTAGCCGCAGTCGGCGTTGCTGAAGTTCATCCCGACGATCTGGCCGCTGCCGTTGTAGACGGTGCCGTAGTAGTCGCCGACCAGCGGGTTCCCCGGGATGCCAGGAAGCGCGCTCCACGCCGCCTCCGACAGGTTCGACTCCGCCGCGAGGATCCCGAGGAGGACCTGGACGGGCATCCGACCCCCGCCGCTGAGCGCGGGGCGGGGGAACAGCGACTGCGGGCTGTACGAGCCGAGGCCGTTGTTGTTCCAGTTGGCGGGCCGCGTGATCGTGAGCTCCCCCCGCACGGCGCGGTGAGCCGCCCACTCGGTCTGCTGTGGCGTCGGCTGGACGACCTGGACCGTGTAGTCGCTCCGGGGCACGGCGCACTTCGGCGTGGAGGTGACCGCAGTCAGCGGCGCCGGCTGGCGCACCTGCCGCGTCCGACCCTGCCCGGCGTCCCGGTCGGGATCGTCGACCACCGGTGCCTCGGTCGACGGCCCGCCCCGGGTCCGGCTGCGGATCCTCGGCGTCGAGTCGTCCCCTCCGGTCGTCGACGACTCCTCCACCACGGTGCCGCCGTCGAGCGACACCACGTCGTCGGCGGCGGCGGCGATGGTGGGCAGCGCGCCTGATGTCCACGTGGGCCGGCCCACGACCTTCGTGGCTCCGCCGCGCCCGTAGGCGAGTGCGACCTGCCCCAGCGACCCACGCGCCGTCTCCCGACGGACGCCGCCTGCGAGGCGGAACGCCACGACGCCGTCGGTCCCGTCGACGGAGAGGAAGTCGACCTGTTCGCCGCCGCCGGGACGGAGCTCGAAGACCTGGCCCGGGCCGGATGCGAGTACTCGTGGACCGGCGTGGTCGATCTCGACGACGCGGCGGCCCGCCGCCGCGACGATGCCATCCCCGACGGGGATGGCGCTGGTCACCTGCTCGTCGACGAGCTCGCGCTCCACGATCGCCTGGCTCGCGGGGTCGACCCGGAGGAGCTCCGTCTGCTCCTGGTCGCTTCCTGGGTTGCGGGAGAACACCACGCCGTGGTGACCGCATCCGGGCGTGTGGTACTTCAGCGACACCCGCTCCGGGACGATCCACACGTCTCCGTCAGCGACACGGACGACCGCGGCGAAGGCACCCCGGTCCCGCAGCACCGGATCGTTGGCCACCTCGGCCGGGGCGAACGTCGCCGCCGCGAAGCGGCCGTCAGTGGTCGTGCACGTCGAGCCGGTCCACATCGTCGTGTCCCACCCAGCGACGCGGAGCAGCGCGAGCGTCGTCCAACCACCCGCCGCCCCGGGCGCGGCGAGCGTGTAGCCGTCCGGTGTCGGCACGCCCACGACGACCTGGTCGCCGTCCACGACGACCTTCGACGCCGTGGCCGTGGAGGTCGGGGGTGCCGTCGAGCGCTGGCCCGTCCCCCGTTGGTCCGCCGGGTCGGCCGCCGACACGCTCGGACGCGCGATCAGCGCGGCTGGCACGAGGGCGATCGCGAGGAGCGGGAGTCCGAGCGTGCGACGAAGGCCCATCGAAGCTCCATTCGTGGAGGGATCGTCCGACGCAGACCAGACGAGCGGGTGCTTTGGATCTTTCGTGACGATTTCGCCACGATCTCCACGCCATCGGGCCACGTCCGATGTAACGCGTTCGGACGGTGACGCCAATGACGAGGTGTGACCGACATCGCGTTCGACCCCAGCGCTCCCCCCGTCCAGCTCGCCGACGTCTGGCCCCGCGTCGAGAGCCAGCTCCGTGCCTCGCTCCGGTTCCGCGGCGCGGCCCTCGCCACGGTCGACGACATCGTCCAGGAGACGGCGGCACGAGCGTGGAAGACCCGCACCACCTGGGCCTCCTATCCCACCCTCGTGGCTTGGTGCCTCACCGTCGCCAAGCGGCTGCTGACCGACGAGCACCGCCACGACCGCCGCTGGGACCGGCACGCCGAACCGCCGGACCGACCCTCGTACGACGACACGGCGACCAGCGCGCTCGCCCGCCTCGACCTCCTGGCGACAGCCCAGCTGCTCGCCGGCCTTTCGCTACGGGACCAGCAGCTCCTCGTGCCGGGCGTCGGGCCGAGCCGGGCGCTCCAGGCCAACGACTACGTCCGGCGCCATCGGGCCCGGCAGGAGCTCCGGCGACGGTTGCTCGAGCACTGACGACCGGCCTCAGCCACCCCCGGCATCGACCGACGGAGCAGCGCACGGCTGGAGGGTGAGCGTCGGTGCTCCCCCCTCCTGCTCGGACATCGCCACGCGGTACGTCTTCGAGCTCGATCCCGCCTCCGGTTGGATGGCGAGCCGCAGCGGGGTCCCCAGCTCGACCGTCGCACCTCTCGACGGGAAGGGCCCGCCGCGCAGCCAGGTCCGGACGAGCTCGGTCACGTCGGCCTGCATGCCGCGCCCGACGCGGTGGAAGATGGCCCGCGGTCGCCGGTCGAGCAGGAGCTGCCTCCCGACGGGTGTGCCGTCCTGCTCACCGTCGGGCCACGCATCCGGGCGCACGGGGTAGACCGCGAGCGGGACCGGAGTCACCCGAGCCGGCGACACCTCGATGCCGAGCGTGGCCTTCGCCAGGCAGTCCGCCTCGACGCCGAGCGCGGTGAACTCGAGCAGGGCCGGACCCGGGTGATCCGTCTGGTTGAAGTCGAACCCAACGTCGACGCCGGTCGCACCCACGCCGACCAGCATCCGCCCGGCCCGCCGGTCCGCGGTGCCGAGATCGACATCCGGTCGGCGGACGACCGAGTCCACGCGCGGCTTCTCCGCCGCTGCTCGGGGAGGGGAGGAGTAGGTGCAGCCCCCGAGGAGCACGACCGTGCCGACCAACAGTGCCTTGCGAACGCCCAACCCTCGCTCCCCGCCTCCTGCCGTCCCGAGGCTACCGACGGGACCGCGGTCGTCGAGCACCACGATGCCGTGAAAGATCGCGCGCCCACCACCGTCTACACGGCAGACATCAGCTCCGAACGGGAGGGAAGCCGTGAAGCGGTCCAGGATGGTGATCCGGCTCGCAGTGGTCGTCGCTGCGTTCGCCGGAGGAGCGTTCGCCTTGGCGGCGACGTGGCCGACGACCCGCGGCGCGCCGACCGAGCTGCACGCCGCGAGGGCGGCGCAGGCCACGGCGCCGCCCGACTCGGCGGCCCCCGCCTCCTTCCAGCGCTTCTCGTCGGAGCGCGGCGGGATCACCGTCGCACTGGGGCACCTGCCGAAGGGCTTCGAGAAGACGACGAGCACCTCCACGGAGGCCGCCGGCGCGGTGACGGACGGGAAGTTCGCCGACGTCGTCCCCGAAGCACCGGGCATCCACACGTTCGAGTTCGGACGACCCCAGGACGGCTTGGTGGGGCCCCGGCTCACCGTGGCGGTGGTGCCCCCGACGGTCTTCGACCCGCACCACCTCACGTCCGACGTCCAGGCCGGTCGGTCGAAGCCGTTCGAACGTCCGGACGGGCGCACGGCCACCTACCGCATGGTCGACGAGCAGTGGCAGTCGATCACGATCGCCTGGGACGGGGGCAGGACGGTGTTCGTCAACGCCCGCGGCCTCTCCTACGACGAGCTGGCCGCCATCGCCGCCGACCTCGAGCTGGAGGAGGCCCGATGAGGAAGCTCGTCGTCGCCCTCATCTGCGTCCTCTCCGTCGGCGCCATCACCACCCCGCCCGCGTCCGCCCACGTCCTCATCAACCACGACTGGGGACAGGGGGACGCGGTCGGGACGCCCTGCGGGCTGACCTACGGCGGCTACGTCAAGGCGGTCCAGGCCATGCTCTGGGCCGACCACCGGTACCTCGACCAGGGACACGGCTGGGTCAACGGCAACTTCACGGGGGAGAGCCCGGCCTGGACCGACGGCGCGATCCGGAACTTCCAGAGCGCCTGCGTCCCGCCTGCCGACGGCTGCATCGGGTTCAACGCCTGGCGCGTCATGCAGTCCATGACGACCTTCCAGTACTCCTCCGGCTGGCAGGACATCTGGCGGTTCCACACCTACTAGTCGGAGTACATCTCGTTCTACGAGGACTACTGCACGAACGCTTGGATGGTCAGCTGGTTCGACGGTAACCACCTCTTCGACCACGGCCTGACCTCGAGCTGGCCGACCTGCGGCTAGCGGACGGTCGGCGCCGGGCGGTCGGGCTCATCCGATCGGCTGGCGCCGACCTGACGCGCCGTCAAGAATCCGCACGTGACCTACGAGACCGTGCTCTACACCAAGGGTGACGACGGCATCGCCCGGGTGTCGCTGAACCGCCCGAACGTCCTCAACGCCATCAACTACCAGATGCAGGCGGAGCTCCGGGAGATCTGGGGCGACATCCGCAACGACCCCGACGTGCGGTGCGTGATCCTCTCGGGCGAGGGCAAGGCGTTCTGCACGGGCATCGACCGCACCGAGGCGGTCTCGGAGGAGAACACCGACGCCATGGCCGCCGGCAACTACCCCGGCTACCCGACAGCGTGGATGTACGACGACCCCGGCCGCGACGTCGGGCCCAAGGCCCGCGACTGCTGGAAGCCGGTGATCGCGGCGGTGGCCGGGATGGCGGCCGGCGGCGCGTTCTACATGCTCGGCGAGGTCGAGTTCATCATCGCGGCCGACGACGCCACGTTCTTCGACCCGCACGTCACCTACGGCATGACGGCGGCCTTCGAGCCCATCCAGATGCTTTCGAAGATGCCGTTCCAGGAGGTCATGCGGCTGTCGCTGCTGGGCTCCGAGGAGCGCCTCTCGGCCCAGCGGGCCCACCAGATCGGTCTGGTCACCGAGGTCGTGCCTCGGGCCGAGCTCATGGAGAAGGCCGAGTGGGCGGCCAAGGTCATCGCCGACGCGCCGCCCCTCGCCATCCAGGGGACGATGCGGGCGCTGTGGACCGCGCTCGAGGTCGGCCGTCACGCCGGGATCGACGTGGCCAACCTGTTCACCCGCATCGGCAACGACGCGGCGACGTTCAAGGAGAGCCAGAAGCGCTTCGAGTCGGGCTGGCGTCCGGAGTGGCGCCTGCGCTGATCGCCGTCAGGGGCTGATGCCGAAGCGGGCCACCGGCTCGGCCCCGGCCTGCCGGCGGTAGAGGGCCCGCCCCACGGAGTGGAGGAGGACGTTGCGGGTCTCGCGCGGGTCGATCAGCTCGTCGAACCCGAAGCTCTCGGCCGAGCGGAACGACGCCTCGACCTCCATGTCCCGCAGCATGGCCGCTTCGTCGGCGTCGGACTGGCGGGCCTTGCTCATGGCCGCCGCGCCCATGGCGCCCATGGTGGCGCCGGGGAAGGCGAACACGCCCGACTGCCCGTCGAACGCGATCATGCCCATGACCATCGAGCCGAAGCCGTAGGCCTTGCGCATGGTGATCTCGAACTTCGGCGTGGTGGCCTGGGTCTGTGCCGCGAACATGCGGGCCCCGCTGCGCAGGATGCCGGCCCGCTCCGAGGCGCTGCCCGGCATGACCCCGGGGTTGTCGGACAGGAAGACGATCGGCAGGTGGAACGAGTCGGCCACGGTGATGAAGTGGGCGCCCTTGTCGGCCCCGTCGGCGTCGATCGAGCCGGCCTGGACCAGGGGCTGGTTGGCCACCACCGCGACAGGTGTCCCGCCGAGACGGGCCAGGCCGGTGACCACCGTCCGACCGAACTCGGGCTGCACCTCGAAGAAGGAGTCCTCGTCGAAGACCGCTTCGACGACGCCGTGCACGTCGTAGACCCGGCGCCCGTTCCGAGGGATGACGTCGAGCAGCTCGGGCACCTCGCGCGGGCCGTCGTCGCCGCCGGCGAAGTGCGGCGGGAACGACCACGCCGATGACGGGAAGTAGCGCAGGTAGGTGCGCACCAGGTCGAGGGCGGCGGCGTCGTCGGGCGCCACGTTGTGGATCAGGCCGCTGGCCACGGCGACCGACGGGCCACCGAGGTCCTCCTTGGTGATCTCCTCCCCCAACGACTCGCGCACGACGGGCGGGCCGGCGGTGAACACCGAGGCGTGGGCGCTCATCACCGCGAAGTCGGAGATCGGCGCGACGAGGGCGCCGTGGCCGGCGGACGCGCCGAGCACCGCAGTGATGAGCGGCACCTTCCCCGAGCACGCTGCCTGGGCCAGGAGGTCGACGGGAGACCGACCGCCGCCGTGGCGCCCGTCGGCCCGGAAGCCGGCGCCCTCGAGCATCATCACCAGCGGCACGCGGTCGCGCAGGGCCAGCTCCGCGACCCGGTGCCGCTTGGAGTTGGAGAACGAGCTGATCGTGCCGGCCTTCACCGTGAAGTCCTCGGCCGCGACCATCACCGGCCGACCGTCGATCCGGCCCGACCCCATCACGATGGCGTCGGCCGCCGACTCCTCCCCGCCGACGAGCGTGCCCAGCTCCAGGAACGACCCGGGGTCGAGCAGGTGGTCGACGCGGGCCCGGGCGTCGAGCTTGCCGCCGGCACGGTGCTTCAGGAGCCGCTCCTCGCCGCCCATGGCGCGCGATGCGGCGCGGCGCTCGTCGAGGCGGGCGAGGACGCCCTCCCAACCTTCGGTGCTGTCGATCTCGGTCATCGCCCTTAGCGTCCCACGAACACGACGAGGTGAGGGGGCTGAGGTGCTGCGTGACATCCGCGAGCTGACGGGCGAGCAGGAGGCATACGCGGCCGAGCTGCGGCGCCGGTGGGGCGGCTTGCTCAGCTACCGCTACCTCGGGCGGTCGTTCGCATCGATGGACCTCGGCCCGGTCGACGACACGGTCACGCTCCGCCACGACATGCGCGACCCCACCGGCGGGATCCTCCTCGCCGTCATCGGGATCTCGTCCCCGGAGGGCGGGGGCATGTCCGACCTCGAGGCGGTCCCGAACCCCGTGGTCCACTCCTGCCAGGTCCTCGACCCCGGTCGCGACGTCCGTCGCATCGAGGTCCGCTCCGAGGTGCTGAAGCGGGGGCGGCAGATGAGCTACAGCCGCTCGCTGATCGTCGACGCCGACGACCCGAGCCGGGTCCTCGCCGTCACCGAGGGCCAGGGCATCGCCATCGGCACGCCCCCCGAGGGCCTCGAGAAGATGCCGGTCGATCGGATCGAGCCGGAGGACTCGCCCGACCTGCCCCCGCTCTGGCAGGTGTTCGGCGCCGGCCGGCGGGACGACGGGCGGTGGGCCCTGCCCGTGCTGGCCGACGAGCTGGCGTCGCCCGACGCTGCCCTCCACATCGGCCCGCAGTTCGTCGTGCTCGAGACGGCGGCCGCCGAGCTCGCCGCCGAGCTCGCCGGCACCGATCGGCTCGAGCGGGTGTCGTCGCACGTCATGTTCCTCGCCCGCGGGAAGGTCGGTCCCTTCCGCGTCGACACCGAGCCGCTGGCCGGCGCCGACGGCGCGGTGGGCGCCCGGGTGGTGCTCCACGACGAAGGCGCCGACGATCGAGCCATCAGCGCCGGGTCGTACCTCTTCCGGCGGGCCTGACCACCTCACCCCACGCCGAGCGCGATGCATGGAGCCCGGCGGCGACCCAGAGCGCCGCGCCGGCGACGGCGACCATGGGCAGGAGCGACGACTCCAGCGGCGGGCGCCCGAGGAGCGCTTGGGCGAGCATCGCGACGCACGCAGCCAGCCAACCGGCACCGGCGACGTGAACGCCGACGCTGGCCCTCCGGTCCGTCCCGGGGGAACCGAGCAGCGCGACCGCCGGGAGGGCCTGGATGCCGTGGACGCCGAGGGCGTGGGCTGGCAGCAGGTCGCCGGCCTCGCCGATGACCCGGCCCGAGACGATGCTCATGATGATGCCGATCGCGAACGAGAGCATGACGGCGGTGAAGCCGTAGCGGATCCCGAGCCGCAACACGGGGCGCTCGGGCAGCACGTCGGCGCGGAAGAACCGGAGCCCCAGCACCACGGACACCACGGTCATCACGACCGCCGTCGCGCCGAAGACGATGCCGGCGGCCACGTCGATCGGGCCCCCGGCCTCGGTGAAGCGAGGGTCGAGGCCGCGGAACGCCTGGATGGGCTCCGCCGCGAGGCCGTAGATCGCGAACACGTAGTAGCTGCGGCGCCAGCGACGCCGGGCCACGTCGGAGTAGCCGGCCAACGGGAGCAGGAGCACGACGGTCAAGGTGAAGACGGCGACGCCGAAGGTGAAGGTGGCGGCGTCCAGCAGCTTCCCCTCTGGCTCGATGAACGGGCCGCGCGCCACGACGGCCACGCGACATGCCAAGGCGATCACCAGCCCCGACAGGCCGACCGCGGCGAGGCCCCGCTCGCTTCGGCCCACCCGTGCCGAGATCACGAGGAGGTGCCCGGCGGCGGCTCGAACCCGCCGATGACCTCGGCGAGCAGCTCGGCGAAGGTGATCGCCGTGTCGTCCTCGTGGAGCGGCCCGATCACCTGGACCCCGACGGGAAGCCCGGCGGCTGTCACCCCGACCGGTGCGACCACCGCGGGCAACCCGCTCAGCGACGCGTGCGAGCTCCAGAACGGCTGGCTGGCATACGACACCTCCCCGGCCGACGTGGTGATCATCCGCTCCTCGAAGGGGCGGACGTCGTGGGTGAACGCCGCCGTGAAGTTCGCCGGGCACAGGAACACGTCCACGTCTTCGAAGTACCGCCCCCACGCCGCCCGCGTCGCCATCCGTCGGATCTCCTGCTCCACGAACCCGGCGAGGACCGCGGGCTCGGAGCCGGCGTCCTGGTAGGCGAAGAAGAGCCCGACCTGGAACCCGAACGATTCGAAGTCCCTCGCCGCGTCGACACCAGGGGGCCATCCCTCCACGACGGTCGCACCGGCCTCGACGAGCCCGTCCACCGTCGCCGCGAGCCGCGCCGCGACGTCGCTGGAAACCGGGGCGTTCGGGTGGTCGAGGACCACGCCGACCCGGAAGTCCCGCAACCGGGCATGCCGAGGCGGGGCGAGGCGCCACGAGTACGCGTTCGCCGCGGGGCCCTCGGGCCCCGCCGTCACCGTCAGGGCGGCGCGCAGGTCGCCTGCGGAGCGAGCGAGTGGCCCGATCGCGCAGAGGTGCAGCAGCTCGGTCGGCCCGGCGGGAGCGCCGGGCACCTGGAACCCGGCGAGGGGCATGACGCCGACGCTCGGCTTCAGCCCGTAGACGCCGCAGAACGTTGCTGGGATCCGGACGGAGCCCACCAGGTCCGAACCGAGCTCGAGGAACGTCATGCCGCACGCGAGCGCGGCGGCACCTCCGCCACTCGAGCCACCGGGTGTGCGGGTCGGGTCCCACGGGTTGTTGGTCACGCCGTAGAGGTCGTTCGCCGTCTGGGCGAAGTCGCCCAACATGAAGTGCACGTTGGTCTTCCCGACGACGATCGCCCCCGCTCGTCGGAGGCGCTGCACGACGGTCGCGTCGGCGGTCGCGACGTGGTCTCGGAACGCCGGGTTGCCCCAGGTCGTGTGCATGCCGGTGACGTCGAGGCTGTCCTTGACCGTGATCGGGACGCCGTGCAGCGGTCCCGGCTCGTGCCCCTCGGTGCGTCGATCGGCCACCGCCGCCTCCTCCAGCGCCAGCTCGGCCCGCAGCTCGACGACTGCGTTCACCGTGGGGTTGGCCTGGTCGATCCGGGCGAGCATCGCCTCCGTCAGCTCGCGGGACGACACCTCGTTCCGCCGGATCATCGACCCGGCGTCGATCGCGGACGCACGCAGGTGCTCGATCACCGTCGGGCCAGCCGGGTCGCCACCGATCGTCCGACCTTCCGCGCCGGCGCGCTGTCCGCCGCGGCCAGGCGATCGGCGGTCACCCGAGCGGCGGCCGCCAGGGCGGTGTTGCGCCGACCGATGGCGTAGAGGGCCATGTTGATCGACTTCGCGACCAGGGGCCGGCCGTCGCCGGCTTCCCGCTCGACGAGGCCGAGCCCGTCAACGAACAGCCGGTCGGGCGCCGCCTTGTCGTGGAGGGCGAGGCTCCACAGGAGGGCGAACCCGCCGCGCTTGACGAACTCCTCGGAACCGCTCGCCCAGGGGTCGACCTTCTGCCAGGCGTCGGGCGCTCGATCGAAGAGGTTGAAGCAGACGGTGTCGCAGATCGCCCAGTTGTCGAAGTCCTGGCACCAGCGGTCCATCTGCGCCGAGGAGACCTCGTCCGGCTCATCCACCATCGACGCGACGATGCGGGCCTCGTAGACCATCGTCGACCACAGCGCACCGGCGAGGTCGTGGTCGCGTCCCAGCTCCTTCGCCAGGCGCTTCATGTCCGCCATCGACACGCCCACGGCGCGGTCGGTGTGGATGCCGTAGCGGCTGGCCATCAGCTGCCGGGTCTGGATGGATCCGTGGTCCCGGAGCCACGCAAGCGCGCGCTGCGCCTGCGCGCCGGCGTCGTCGCTCAGGGCTGGCGTCCGGTGAACGCCAGCAGCCGCGTCTGCTCGTCGGCATCGGGCGGAACCTCGACCCTCGGGCCGTACTGCCCGCTGGCGCGGAGCACGTCGTCGAGCGGTTCCATCCCGATCAGCATGTCGTGCACGACCTCGGGATCGAGCCGCTCGTCGAGGCCCGCTGCTCGGGCGATGTCCCAGGTGTGGATGGCCACGTCGCCGAGGAGGAACGTGGCGATGGCGTCGTCGAGGCGGTGGGCGCCCGCGTACGGGTGGTTGATCTCCGTGGCTGACACCGCGTCGTCGTCCAGGAGCGCCTGCACGCCATCCGACATGGCGGTCCACGCCCCCACGGGATCGTCTTCGACGGCGGGGCCGACCGGCAGCGTCGGCCCGCTCGCCGAGGTCAGGAACGCCGGGAACCACTCGACCAGGTGGGCGACGACGTCGCGCACCACCCAACCCTCGCACGGCGTCGGCAGCTCCCACGCCTCCGGTGGGACCTCCTGGGTGCGGGCGGTGAAGCGGGCGGCGACCCGCTGGTACCGGGCGGCGATGTCACTCATCGATGACCTCCTGCAACGTCGTGTCCGTGGGATCTGGGTGCTGCGCGAGCAGGGCATCGATGCGGTCGAGCGAGCGCTGGAGCCCCTGCTCCATGCCCGACGCCAGGTGCTGGTCGCGATTCGCCTGGCTGGTGTGCCTGACGCCGATGGCGCACTCCGTCGTGCCGTCGTGCTCGACGAGCGTCAGCGTGGTCTCCGCCACGTCGTCGGCGTCGTCCCCGAAGATCTCCGTGCACCGGAGGCGATGCGGGGGGTCGACCTCGAGGTAGGTGCCGTGCCAGGTGAGCCCGACGCCGCCGGCGACCGCCGTCGAGTAGCACCAGGCGCCGCCCACGCGCAGGTCGATGTCGCACACGACCAGCGGCGCCGTGGGGTCACCCCACCAGCGCCGGACGAGCGACGGCGTCGTCCACGCCTCGAAGACGAGGGTGCGGGGCACGTCGAAGGTGCGTCGGATGAGGATCTCACGGTCCGACGGGAGCGTCACGCGTGCCGTCCCGAGTCGCGTGCCTCTCGGCATCATCGGGCGTCGCCCCGCAGCTCCACGAGCAGGTCGTCGAGCCGATCGAGCCGCTCGTTCCAGAGCGCCTCGAAGGTGCGGACCCACTCGTGCACCGGCCGCAGCGCCGCCCCGTTCACGCAGTAGAGCCGCCGACGACCGGCCGTCCGGCAGCGCACCAGATCGACCGTCCGCATGACGCCGAGGTGCTTGGACACCTGCGGCTGCGAGAGCCCGACTCGCTCGACGATCTCGCCGACACCCAGCTCGTCGTCGGCGATCGCCACCAGGATGTCTCGCCGGCTCCGTTCGGCGATCGCGTTGAACACGTCGGTCGTCGTCGCGGCTCGGGCCATCCGTCGATCATATTCTGATATCAGAATGTGTCAACGCCTACGCACCCGGCCCGGTTGCCCTACGTTCGCTCGATGGTGCTCTCGATCGCCCGGTTCAACTTCGTCTCGCCGACCCTCGACCGCCGGACCACCGGCGAGCTCTACCGGGCGGGAGTCGAGATGGCGGCCTACGCCGACGAGGCCGGCTTCTTCGGCCTCTCGCTGGAGGAGCACCACGGGGCCGACGACGGCTGGAGCCCGTCGCCCCTGATCAACGCCGGGCTCATGCTCGGCTGCACGAAGCAGATCCGAGTCACCGTCTCCGCGGTGCTCGTCCCCCTGCACGACCCACTCCGCCTCGCGGAGGACATCGCCGTGCTCGACCTCGCCAGCAACGGCCGCATCACCGTCATCGGCGGGCTCGGCTACCGCCCCGAGGAGTACGAGGCCCACGGCAAGGACTGGTCACGGCGCGGCGCGCTCATGGACGAGTCGATCGAGGCGATGCTGGCGGCGTGGTCAGGTGAGCCGTTCACCTACCAGGGCCGCAACGCCCGGGTGACGCCGATGCCGCAGAGCGCCCCGCAACAGCTGCTCTTCATCGGCGGCCGCACCAAGGCCGCGGCCCGCCGGGCGGCCCGCTTCGGCCTGCCGTTCAACCCGGTGGCCGAGCTGCCCGACCTCGAGGCGCTCTACCAGGAGGAGTGCAAGGCGAACGGCACCAAGGGCTTCGTGATCATGCCGCCGTCGTCGACCACCTTCACGTTCGTCGCCGAGGATCCCGACGAGGCCTGGGCATCGCTCGGCGACCACTTCCTGCACGAGGCGAAGCAGTACGCCGGCTGGCAGACCGACGCCGTCCACTCCGCGGCCTACTCGCCCGCATCGACGGTCGAGGAGCTGCGGGCCGAGGGCAAGTACCGGGTGCTCTCACCGGAGGAGTGCGTCGCCGCCGGCCAGGAAGGTGAGGGCGTGTTCGTCCTCCACCCCCTCTGCGGCGGGCTCCCGCCCGAGCGGGGCTGGGACTGCCTGCGGCTCTACGTCGAGCAGGTGCTGCCCGCCCTCGCCGGCTGAGCCCCGGTCGCGCTACTCGATGCGGATGCCGGAGATGGCCCGGGCGATGACCAGCTGCTGGATCTGCTCGGTGCCCTCGAAGATGTCGAAGATCTTGGCGTCGCGGTGCATGCGCTCGACCGGGTACTCCCGGGTGTAGCCGTAGCCGCCGTGGATCTGGATGGCCCGCTCGGTCACCCACACCGCCGTGCGGCCGGCCTTGAGCTTGGCCATCGACACCTCGGCGTTGGTGTAGCCGCCGTTGCCGGCCAACCACGCCGCCCGCCACACGAGTAGCCGGGCGGCGTCGATCTCGGTGAGCATGTCGGCGAGCATGAAGGCGATGGCCTGGTTCATGATGATCGGCTTGCCGAAGGCGGTCCGCTCCTTGGCGTACTGCAGGGCCTCCTCGTAGGCGGCCCTCGCCACCCCGACGGCCATGGCGGCCACGGCCGGGCGGGTGGCCTCGAAGGTGACCATGGCCGGCTGCTTGGCCCCGGTCTTGGAGCCCTCGCGGGCCCGGGCCAGCTTCTCGTCGAGCTTGTCCTTGCCGCCGAGCAGCATGCGCCCGGGGATGCGGCAGTCGTCGAGCACGACCTCGGCGGTGTGCGATGCCCGGATGCCGTGCTTCTTGTACTTCTGGCCCTGGCTGATGCCCTTGGTGCCCTCGGGGACGAGGAACGTGGCCTGGCCCCGGCTGCCGAGCTTGGCGTCGACGGTGGCGGTGACCACGTGCAGGTGGGCGATGCCCCCGTTGGTGGCCCACGCCTTCGTGCCGTTGAGCACCCACTCGTCCGTGGCCTGGTCGTAGACGGCCTTGGTCTTGAGCGAGCTGACGTCGGAGCCGGCGTCGGGCTCGGACACGCAGAACGCCCCGAGCTTGACGTCGTCGGGTGTGCCGAAGCACTGCGGCACCCACTCGAGCACCTGCTCGGGGGTTCCGGTCCCCGCGATGCCGGCGGCCGCGAGGCCGGAGCCGAAGATCGACAGGCCGATGCCGGC
>JAODBP010000197.1 GCA_025464025.1 Actinomycetes bacterium
TCGAGGTCGATGGCTTCGGCGTCCATGGCACCCCGGAGGCCACCAGCGCGGACTTCGTCCGCCAGAACCGGCTGGTCGCCATGGGCTGGATCGTCCTCCGCTTCACCTGGAGGCAGGTCGTGAAGCACCCCGACCAGGTCGCTCGCGACATTCTCGTCACGCTGGCGTCGGCATCACGACGTGAGCGTGACTAGAAGGGCATGACACGGGCTGGCGTGGGGGTCCGGGTACCCTTGCGAGGCCCCAAGTCCCCTCCGGAGCGGCGCGTCCGTGATCAAGCTCGAGAACGTCACCAAGCAGTACAAGGGCGATGTGGTCGCCCTCCGCGACGCCTCGGCCGACATCCAGAAGGGCGAGTTCGTCTTCCTCGTCGGCCCGTCCGGCTCGGGCAAGAGCACGTTCATCCGCCTCCTGAACAAGGAGGAGAACCCCGATCAGGGGCGCATCTGGGTGGCCGGCAAGGACATCGGCCAGCTCACCAAGTGGAAGGTCCCGTACCTGCGCCGGAACATCGGCTGCATCTTCCAGGACTTCAAGCTGCTGCCCAACAAGAACGTCTACGAGAACGTGGCGTTCGCCCTCGAGGTGATCGGACGCCCCCGCCACGTGGTGGCCTCCCAGGTGCCGGCCATCCTCGAGCTGGTGGGCCTGGCCAAGAAGATGGACAACCTCCCGACCGAGCTCTCCGGTGGCGAGCAGCAGCGGGTGTCGATCGCCCGGGCCTTCGTGAACCGCCCGCTGATCCTCCTGGCCGACGAGCCCACCGGCAACCTCGACCCCACCACCAGCGTCGGCATCATGCGGCTGCTCGACCGCATCAACCGCACCGGCACCACGGTGGTCATGGCCACCCACGACCGCGGCATCGTCGACACCATGCGCCGGCGGGTCATCGAGCTCGACCGCGGCACGATCGTGCGCGACCAGAGCCGAGGGGTGTACGCCTGATGGCCCTCAAGCTCGACTACGTCACCCGCGAGACGCTGATCAACATCCGGCGCAACCTGCTGCTCACCACGGCATCGATGGTCACCGTCGCCGTGTCGCTGAGCATGGTCGGCGTCGCCTTCCTCCTGCGCTACGGCGTCGACAACGCCACGGCCCGCTGGAAGAACGGCATCGAGTTCGAGGTCTTCATGAAGCTCGACGCCACGCCGGAGCAGAAGGCCCGGATCGACCGCGAGCTGAACCAGAGCCCCGACGTGAAGCGCGTCCGGTTCGTGGGCCGGGAGGAGCAGTACAAGCTCTTCCAGGACTTCTTCCACGACCAGCCCTCGTACCTGGAGAACGTCCGCAAGGACGACATGCCGGAGTCGTACCGGGTCGCGCCCCGGGTGAGCGACGCCGCCGTCATCCGGGCCATGGCCGACCGGATCGACAAGGAACCAGGGGTGAAGCAGGTCGAGTTCGCCGGCGAGCAGGTGGCCCGCGCCCTGCGGACCTCCAACGGCATGCAGGTCGCGATGTTCGTCATCGCCCTGGTGCTCTTCCTCGCGTCCTCGCTGCTGATCTTCAACACGATCCGCATGGCCATCTTCGCCCGGCGGCGCGAGATCGAGGTCATGAAGCTGGTGGGCGCCACGAACTGGTTCATCCGCGTCCCGTTCATGGTCGAGGGCCTGATCCAGGGCGTGGTCGGGGCCGTCGGTGCCTTCGGCGTGCTGTTCTTCCTGCGGGGTCCGCTCACCCATTGGATCAAGGACACCTTCGAGCAGTTCGCCGGCTTCATCGTGCACGGCAGCGAGGTGTCGCAGGTCGGCATCATCGTGGTCCTCGTGGGCTCGGCCATCGGTGCCGCCTCGGCCGGCGTGGCCGTCACCCGCTTCCTCGACGTCTGACGGCGGGCCCGCCTCAAGGGGTGGGGTCCGCCACCCGATGTTGCTGGTGTGCCTAGTGTTGCCACTGTGAAACGTGCGGGCGCGTGGCTCGCCGTCCTCGGCGTGCTCGCCGGCCTCACGGCGCCGGCCTCCGCTGCCGCGCCGACGCCCGAGCAGCGCAGCAAGGACATCAAGCAGGAGGTCGAGCGCCTGCGCCGGGAGCTGGGCGAGGCCGCCGACGAGGAGACCGACCTCCTCGCCGAGCTCGAGGTCAGCCGCAACCTCCGCAAGGAGCTCGACGCCAAGGTCGGCTCGCTCGACGCCGCCATCGCCGCGGCCCAGGCCGACCTCGACGCCGTGAACACCGAGCTGGCCGCCGCGGTCGCCGCCGAGCAGGCCGCCGACGCCGCGGTGGCCGACGCCGAGCGCGAGCTCGACACCGCCACCGAGGTCCTCCGGGCCCAGGCCGTGCAGGCGTTCATGGAGTTCGGCAACACGCCGACGGTCAGCCAGCTCGTGCTCCAGCTCGACGACCTCAACGACGCCTCCCGCGTCGCGGCGTACGTGCAGGCCGTGGCCGACCGCCAGACCGACGTGGTCGACCACCATCGCCGGCTCCAGGAGGACACGACCCTCCTCAAGGCCCAGGCCGCCGACGCCAAGGCTGCCGTCGCCGCCCACCAGGCCCAGGTGAGCGCCCGGAAGGCGGCGCTCGAGGCGGCGCGCGCCGAGCAGGCCGCCGCCCGGGCCGACGTCGCCGCCGAGGCGGCCACCGAGCAGCGGCTCCTCGGGCAGGTCCAGGCCAAGAAGGGCGACTACCTCAAGAAGATCAACCAGCTCGAGAAGGAGTCGAAGGACATCGCGGCCGAGCTGAGGCGGCGACAGGCCGGGCAGAAGGTCACGCCCAGCGGGCACGGCGTCCTCGGCTACCCGACGGCCAGCCCGGTCATCACGTCCACGTTCGGCTACCGGATCCACCCGATCTACGGCGACCGTCGCCTCCACGCCGGGATCGACCTCCGGGCCGCGACCGGGACCTCGGTGCTCTCGGCCGGTGCCGGGACGGTGGTGTTCGCCGGCTGGAAGAGCGGCTACGGCAACACCGTGATCATCGATCACGGCGGCCAGATCGCCACGCTCTACGGGCACAACAGCTCCCTCGCGGTGTCGGTCGGCGACACGGTGAAGCGGGGCGAGCGCATCGCCGCGGCCGGCTCGACCGGCAACTCGACCGGGCCCCACGTGCACTTCGAGGTGCGCGTGGGCGGCACGCCGGTCGACCCCATGAAGTACCTGTGATCCCTGGACCCGGCATCACCGCGGTGATCTTCGACGTGGACGGCGTGCTCGTCGACTCCGACCGGCCATCTACCTGACGGCGGCCCGCCGCCTCGGCGTGGCCGACGCTGTCCTCGACTCGCTCGAGGAGCTGGCGGGGTGGCTTGCGGCGGGTTGAGACTCGGGCATGCTCCGAGACTTCAAGGCCTTCATCCTCCGTGGCAACGTCGTCGACCTCGCCATCGGCGTGGCCATCGGTGCCGCGTTCGCCCTCGTCGTCAAGGCGTTCACCGAGAACATCGTCACGCCGCTGCTCGCCATCCCCGGGAGCCAGTCGAACTTCAAGGCGTACACGTTCACCCTCTTCGGGTCGACGTTCGGCTACGGCGAGGTCCTGAACGCCATCATCCAGTTCGTCATGACGGCCGCGGTCCTCTTCTTCCTCGTGGTCGTGCCGGTGAACAAGCTCATGGCCCGGCGCAAGACCGAGCCCGACGTCGAGGCGACCACCCGGGACTGCGAGCACTGCCGCAGCAGCATCCCCCGGGCCGCCACGGTGTGCGCGTTCTGCACGCGCGACGTCGTGCCTGCGTAGCCTCTTCGCCGGTGGACTTCCTCGACGCCTCGGTAGGGGCGCTCGCCGAGCAGGTCCGGGCCGGTGAGATCGCCGCCCGCGAGCTCGTGACGGCCGCCCTCGATCGGATCGAGCGGGTCGACGAGTCGATCCACGCCTTCGTCGCCGTCGACGCCGAGGCCGCCCTGGCCGAGGCCCACGCCATCGACGAGCGCATCGCGGCCGGCGAGGACCCCGGCCCGCTCGCCGGCATCCCGCTGGCGGTGAAGGACCTCGAGGACGCCATCGGCTTCGTGACCACGCAGGGGTCGATCGCCCGGTCCGAGAGCCGGCCCGCGGCCCACGACAGCGAGCTGGTGGCCCGCCTGCGCGCCGCCGGGTGCGTGGTGATCGGGAAGACCAACACGCCTGCCTTCGGCCACAAGGCCGACACCGTCAACCTCGTCTTCCCCGGCACCCGCAACCCGTGGGACCTGGCCCGCACGCCCGGCGGGTCCTCGGGCGGCTCGGCCGCCGCCCTCGCCGCCGGCATGGTGCCGCTGGCCACCGGCTCCGACGGGGGCGGCTCGATCCGCATCCCCTCCGCGGCATGCGGGCTCTCGGGGATGAAGCCGTCGCTCGGCCGCGTCCCGGGCGACAACGCGTGGCACGACCTGTCGACGTCGGGTCCGATGGCGCGGCGGGTCAGCGACATCGCCTTGGCCCTCGACACGGTCATCGGGCCCGACCCGCACGACCTCCGCTCGCTGCCGATGCCCGAGGCCTCGTGGATCGGGGCGGTGGCCGAGCCCAACGTGCCCCTGCGCGTGGCCTGGTCGCCGACGCTCGGCTACGCCACCCCGTCGCCCGAGGTCCTCGCCCAGTGCGAGCGTGCCGTGCTCGCCCTGGAGGACGCCGGCGCCGAGGTGGTCCGCGTCGACGACGTGTTCACGGAGGACCCGATCGGCCCGTGGCTGTCGCTGGTCACCGCCTACCTCGTGCGCACGGTCGACCAGCTCGGGGCCACCGAGGACGCCGAGGAGCCGTCGCTCGCCGTGTTCCTCGAGTGGGGCCGGGCCCTCTCGGCGGCCCAGGTCGTGGCGGCCGTCGATGCCTGCCACGACCTGAACCGGCGGCTGGTGCGGCTCTTCGCCGACCACCGCGTGCTCCTCACGCCGACCACGGCGACGACCCCGCCCCTGGTCGGCCAGGGCGCCGACAACTGGGTGCAGTTCACCTACCCGTTCAACCTGACCCGGTCGCCGGCCGGGACGGTGTGCGCCGGCGTGACGCCCGACGGGATGCCGGTGGGGCTCCAGGTCGTCGGCCCCCAGCACGGCGACCAGGTCGTGCTGCGGACGCTCGCCGCCCTGGAGGGCATCCTCGGGTTGGCGGAGCCTCCCCGCCACTGAGCGTGGGGCCTGGCTGGGGAACCAGGGCCGAAAGCTGGCACACTGGTCGTCCCGGCAACCGCAGCGTTCAGGAGCACCAGTGGCCTTCAAGGTCGGCGATCGCGTCGTGTACCCGCATCACGGCGCTGCTGTCATCAAGAAGAAGGAGTCCCGTGAGGTCTCCGGTGAGAAGGTCGACTACTTCGTCCTCCACATGGCCCACGGCGACCTGACGCTGTCCGTCCCCGTCGACAAGGCCGAAGAGGTCGGCATGCGTCCGCCCATCAGCGAGGAGGACGTCGAGGACGTCCTGCGCCTGCTGGCCAAGCGCGACGTGCGCGAGCCCTCCAACTGGAGCCGGCGGTTCAAGAACCACCAGGAGAAGCTGAAGTCGGGCGACGTCTACCAGGTCGCCGAGGTCGTGCGGAACCTGGCCCTCCGGGAGGCCGCTCGCGGCCTGTCCGCCGGTGAGAAGTCGATGCTCGAGCGGGCCCGGGTCATCCTGGCCTCCGAGCTGTCGATCGCCTGGGACACGCCGGAGGAGGAGGCGCTCGAGCGCCTCGCCAAGGCGCTGGTCTAGCCCTTACTGCTGGGCGGTGAAGCTGTAGGCGAACGTCGCCTGGCGACCCATGAGGTCGTTGCCGGCGGCGAGCGGCAGCGTGGCGCCCACCACGAAGTACTTCGACGACGACACCGCCAGGGTGCCGATGGCGAAGCTGTTGCCCAGCGAGGCGTAGTTGGCCGTGAGGTGTGCCAGCGTGTGCACGGCGTCGAAGGCGCAGGTGGTCTGGCCCCCGGCGTTCGTGGTCCCTGTGGTGAAGCCCAGGGTGGGCAGGGCGTTGTTCGTCGCCCCGTTGGCGATCGTCACGGTGCTGCTGCTGGGACCGTTGATGGTCTTCGAGCTGATGGAGATGACGTTGTCGAGCCCGACGGCGGCGGTGGCCCAGGTGCCGATCACCGAGTTGAGGTGGGTGGTGAACGCCGCCGCGGAGTAGCTGCCGGCCGTCAGGAGGAGCGCGTTGTGGGCCGTCCCGTCGACGCTGAGGTTGAACTGGCGCGTCGTCGAGGAGATCACGATCGGGAAGGTCCGAGCCGTGGAGCTGATGACCCCCGACCCGCCCTTGCCGTAGCGACACGCGGTGTTGACCCCGGAGGAGCTCGTCTCCTGGAGGTAGGTCTGCACCGCGCCGCAGGCGCTGCCGGTGCCGTGATACGTGCCGGTGTCGTTGCCGTCGACGCACCCACCGCTCGAGTAGGCCGACAGCCCGGTGGTGGCCGCGAGCGAGCCGACGTTCTGGATCTGGAGGCTGGCGGTGGCCACGTCGCCCGGCTTCTGGTTGGTGACGGCCAGGGCCGCCGCGCAGTTGGCGTTGGCGTTGGTGTCGGTGTTCACGTTGTTGGTCGCCGTGGTGCCGGCGGAGAGGCAGGCCGTGCCGCCGTTCACCTGGTCGGACAGCACGATCGAGCCGCTCGAGAACGCCGAGCTGCCGTTCGTGGTCGACGCGCTGAAGGTGGCGAAGGTGCCCAGCGTCGACGTCGAGAGGGCGATGCCGGCGAGCAGCAGGCCGACCAGCCCCCGCCGCGCCGGCGTCACGAGACGCTCCGGCGATGGCGGTTGGCCCGGGCGTCGGTGGCCGGGATCAGCAGGGTGACGACGAAGGCCTTCTCGACGTAGACGAGCCCGCCGCCGTGGGCCTCGGCGAGCGACCGGGCGATCGGCAGGCCGAGGCCGGACCCGCCCTGGCCGTCGAGCGACACGAACCGGTCGAAGGCCAGCTCCTCGACCCCGGCCGGGAGGCCGGGCCCGTCGTCGTCGACGCGGATGGTCAGGAGCTCGCCCGAGTGGGACGCCTCGACCGAGATCCTGCTGAGGGCGTGACGGCGAGCGTTGTCGAGGAGGTTGGCGAGCAGCTCGACGAGGGCGGTCGGGTCGGCCGCCACCACCGGCAGCACGGCGGGCGTCGTCTCGAGCCGGACGTCGATCCCGGGGGCGAGGTCGCGGCACCGCTGGACCTCGGCGGTGACCTCGGCCTGCAGGTCGGTGGACCGGACCTCGAGCGGGTCGCCCTGGTCGAGGCGCGTGATCCGGAGCAGCGAGCTCACGACCCGACCCATCCGGCGGGCCTCGGAGGCGATGCTGGAGAGCAGCTGGTCGCGGGCCGAGGGGTCGGTGGACAGCAGCAGCGCCTCCGAGGAGGCCCGGACCCCGGCGACCGGCGTGCGCAGCTGGTGGGCGGCGTAGGCCAGGAACTCCTTGCTGCGCCGGTCGGATGCCTGGGCATCGCGGAGCGCGTCGCGCAGCACGCCGATGAGGGCGATGACGAGGGACATGGCGGCGTAGCGCAGCAACCCGTTGGCCACGCTGGTCCAGGGGTTCCGGGGGTCGTGAGGGATGAGCAGCCGGTCGAACGTCCAGGCGACGGCGGCCGGCGCAGCCAGGAGGTAGGCGGCCGCCGGGGAGATGGCGACGGCGGTCACCAGCACCGGCAGGAGGTAGAGGATCGAGAGCGAGACGCTCATCTTCGTGATCGTGTTCAGGCTGGCGACGATCGCGACGAAGGCGAGGGAGCCGGTGAGCAGGGCCATCCGCGTCCGGCCCTGCACGCGCTCGGCGGCGACCGCCCGGGCGAGGAGGCGGATCGGGGCGGGGCGACGGTCCCTCATGGCCGGAGCACGTAGCCCTCGCCCCGCTCGGTGTGGATGAGGCGGGGGCCGTGGGCCTCGAGCTTCCGGCGGAGCGAGCTGACGTGGACCTCGACGAGGTTCGGGGCGAACTCGTCGAAGCCCCACACGAGGGCGAGGAGCTGGACCTTGGACAGCACCCGGCCCGGCTCGCGGGCGAGGGCGCAGAGGACCTCGAACTCGGTCTTGGTGAGCTCGACGACCTGGCCGCCCCGGCGCACGACGCGGTTGGCCTCGTCGAGGAGGAGGTCGCGCACCTCGATCGTGGGCGAGGTGAGTCGGCCCGTCCGGCGCAGGACGACGCGGGCCCGGGCGAGCAGCTCGGCCATGGCGAACGGCTTGACGAGGTAGTCGTCGCCGCCGACCTCGAAGCCGCGGAGGCGGTCCTCGAGGGCGTCGGCCGCCGTCACGAAGATCACCGGGACGCCGTGCTGGCTGCGCAGGTCCTGGGCCTGGGCGAAGCCGTCGGGGCCGACGGAGAAGCCGACGTCGAGCACGGCGAGGTCGGGTCGGAAGCGGTCGACCTCCTCCGCCAGGGCCAGGCCGTCGGCCAGGCCGAGGACCTCGAACCCGGAGGCGTCGAGCGTGGCGACGAGGGCCCGACGCAGGGCGGCGTCGTCCTCCACGACGAGCACGCGCGGGCGTCCCGCCGGGCGGTCTTCACCCTCCGTGAGCCCGTCGCGGGCGGCCGCCAACATGCTCACGGAGCGTAATGAGACGTCCGGTTCGTCCTCCATGTCAGGATGCTGAAGTTGACTGAAGATGCGGGCCTCCGCGGGGAGGCAGCGGGCCTCGCGACGGTGCCAGGATGCGGGCATGACGAGTGAGCGCTTGGCGGTCCAGCGGACGATCCCGGCGACGCCGGCGGCCATCTTCCAGGTGCTGCGCGACCCGGAGGGCCACGTCGCCATCGACAGCTCGGGGATGCTCATGTCGTCCACCGGCGAGCCCGCGTCGGCGGTGGGGGACAGCTTCGTGGTCCACATGGACCGCGAGTCGCTCAACGACTACCCCGAGCTCGGGAAGTACGACGTGACCGTCACCATCACGAAGTACGAGCAGGACCGCGAGATCGCCTGGACGATCCTCGGCCAGATCAAGCCTCAGCTCGGCCACGTGTACGGCTACGCGCTCGAGCCGGTGGACGGCGGCACGCTCGTCACGTCGTACTACGACTGGTCGGAGATCGACGAGCAGTGGCGGGCGGCGAACATCTTCCCGGTCATCCCCGAGAGCGCCCTCCGGGCAACCCTCGGCATCCTCGCCCGAACGGTGGCGAGGGGCTGACGCGACGACGCACCGCCCGGAGGCGGTGCGCTCGTGGAGCTGGAGGGAATCGAACCCTCGTCCGTCGGACGATCACCGTCCGCGCTACGACCATCCCCGTCACTGCACCTTTGCGGCTGGTGCCCCGGCGGGTCGGGTGGGCCCGAAGGCCCTGCCGCCCGGGCTTTCCCGGACGTCAGTGGTCTTTCCCACCGTCAGCGGTCTCTCCCTGCTGTCCTCCACCGCTTCTGTTGCCAGGCTGCGGTGGACAGGCCCCGGGTGCCGTGAAGGTCCCAATTGCTCCGCGTTCGCTACCTAGGAACTAGGCGGCGAGAGCGAAGTCGTCAACGTTGTTGTTGGCGTTTGTTGTTGTGCCCTGTTTTACGAGTCTGAGCAACTCGGGTCGCACGTACGGCTGTCGGCACCAACGTCGAAACCGATCAGCCCCTTGTCAAGGAACCCGGTCAGTGTACGGGCCTAGCGACGGCGGGCGGCGGCGAGGGAGCGATCGAGGTCGCGGGCGGCATCGCGCTTGGCCACGACCTGGCGCTTGTCGTAGCTCTTGCGGCCCCGGCCGACCCCGATCTCGATCTTGGCCCGCCCCTCCTTGAAGTAGAGGGAGAGGGGCACGAGGGCGAGGCGCTCGGTCTGCAGCCGGGCCTGGATGCGCTCGATCTCCTTGCGGTGCAGGAGCAGCTTCTTGTCCCGCTCGAGGGCGTGCCCGTCGGAGGCACCGCTGTGGCTGTAGGCCGCGATGTGCAGGCCGAAGAGCCAGACCTCGCCGTTCACCACGCGGGCGTGGGCGTCGTTGAGCTGGACCTTGGCGTCGCGGAGCGACTTCACCTCGGAGCCCTTCAGCACGAGGCCACACTCGAAGGAGTCGAGGATCTCGTAGTCCCGCAGGGCCATGCGGTTCGTGGCCACGACCTTCGCCCCGGGCGGGGCGAGCTGCTTCTTGTTCGACTGGGCCACGGACCTGGAAGCTACCCCGCTGCTGACCGGGCTCCGCAGGCTGCGCCCGGTGTGCCGCCTGCTCGCCGGCGCTCCCGACGCCGGCCCTGTCTCAGGTGCACAGGTACGTTTCCGCTGTGCTGCGCCTCTCCCGTTCCGCCTGGTCGGCGATGCTCGTCGAGGCCCACGCCCGGTTCCCGGACGAGATGTGCGGCTTCCTCGGTGGCCAGCCCGAGGGCACCGGCGAGCTGTTCGTGGCCTGCAAGAACCTCGCCGCGTCCAGTCGGACCTTCGAGATCGGGTTCGACCAGGTGAAGGCCGAGGACGAGATCCAGGCCGCGGGTGGCGAGATCGTCGCCCTCGTCCACTCCCACACCCACACCGACGCCTACCCGTCGCCCACCGACGTGGAGAAGTCCCAGGCCGTGCCCGGCTGGCGGTGGCTCCTGGTGTCGCTCAAGCACGCCGAGCCGGTCGTCCGCAGCTACACCGTCGAGGGGGGCGAGATCGTCGAAGAGGAGATCGTCCTCGTCGACGGGTAAGATCCTGACCAAATCAGTCGGCTTTTGAAGGAGCCTCTCCGATGCCCGTTTCCGTCCGCCTCCCCACGATCATGCGCACCCATGCCGGCGGGCAGTCCGAGGTCTCCGCCCAGGGGTCCACCATCGGCGAGGTCATCAACGACCTGGTGCTGCAGTTCCCCGGCACGGCCACCCACCTGAAGGCCCCCGACGGCGGCGTGCACAAGTTCGTGAACGTGTACCTGAACGACGAGGACGTCCGGTACCTGGGCAAGCTCGACACGCCGGTCAAGGACGGCGACCAGGTCTCGATCCTCCCGGCTGTCGCCGGCGGCTGAGGTGGCGGTCCACTCCTCGATCACCGAGCTGATCGGCAACACGCCGATCGTCGACGTCTCGGCGCTCAGCCCCAACCCGCGCGTCCGCATCCTCGCCAAGCTGGAGGGCTGGAACCCGGGTGGCTCGGTGAAGGACCGCGCCGCGCTGGCGATGATCGAGGAGGCCGAGAAGCACGGCGACCTGCAGCCGGGCCAGACGATCCTCGAGTCGTCGTCCGGCAACACCGGGATCGCCCTGGCCATGCTGGCCAGGATGCGGGGCTACCCGTTCAAGGTCGTGCTGCCCGAGAACGTGTCGATCGAGCGGCGCCAGATGCTCGAGGTGTGGGGCGCCGAGATCATCTGGACGCCCGGGGCCGAGGGCTCCAACGGGGCCATGCGCCACGCCAAGGAGCTCATCAAGGAGCACCCCGACTACTACTTCCCGTACCAGTACGGGAACCCGGCCAACCCGAAGGCGCACTACGAGGGCACCGGCCCCGAGATCTGGCGAGACGTGCCGGAGATCACCCACTTCATCGCCGGGCTGGGCACGGCAGGCACGCTGATGGGCGTCGGCCGGTTCCTCAAGGAGCAGAACCCCGACATCGGGGTCTGGGCCATCGAGCCGCCGGCCGGAGAGCTGGTCGACGGGCTCAAGAACATCGACGAGGGCTTCGTCCCCGAGGTGTTCGAGGACAACGGCGGCTACGAGCTGCTCGACCGCCGCATCATCGTCCGGCCCCGCGAGTCGATCGAGTGGCTGCGGCGCTACACCGAGGTCGGCATCTTCGCCGGCATCTCGTCCGGGGCGATCCTCGCCGGGGCGGCCAAGTGCGCCAAGGAGATCGACGAGGGCACGATCGTCGTCATCGTGTGCGACGGCGGGTGGAAGTACCTGTCGACCGGTGCGTGGACCGACGACCTCGACGACGTCGAGGACCGGGCGAACCGCATCATCTACTTCTAACGAGGCCGTACGCTCGCCCCTCGTGGCAATCGAGCACGTCGTCGTCGTCGGAGCGTCCCTGGGCGGGCTTCGCACCGTCCAGAGCCTGCGCTCCTCCGGCTTCGCCGGGAAGATCACGCTCGTGGGCGAGGAGCACCACCGTCCCTACGACCGTCCGCCGCTGTCGAAGCACGTGCTGTCGGGGGAGTGGCAGGCCGAGCAGGCCTTCCTCGCCGACGACGCCGAGCTGGCCCGCGTCGACGTCGACCTGAAGCTCGGCCAGCGGGCCGTCGACCTCGACGTGCCGTCGCGCACGGTCGGCCTCCACGGCGGCGAGCGCATCCGCTACGACGCCCTCGTCGTCGCCACCGGCGCCCGCCCCCGCACGATCCCCGACACGCCCGACCTCCACGGCATCCACGTGCTGCGCACGCTGGAGGACGGCCTCGACCTGCGCGCCGCGCTGGAGAGGTCGGCCCGGCTCGTCGTGGTCGGTGCCGGCTTCATCGGGGCCGAGGTGGCGGCCACGGCCCGCAAGCGCGGGCTCGACGTCACCGTGCTCGAGGCCCTTCCCGTCCCGCTGTCGCGCGGCCTCGGCCCGATCCTCGGTCCGGTCATCGCCGGCATCCACGCCGACCACGGCGTCGACCTCCGCACCGGCACGGGCGTGGCCGGCTTCGAGGGCGCCGACGGCCACGTCGAGCGGGTCGTGCTGGCCGACGGCTCGACGATCGATGCCGACGTGGTGGTGGTCGGCATCGGCGTGGTGCCCAACACCGACTGGCTCGAGGAGTCCGGGCTCGAGCTGCGCGACGGCGTGGTGTGCGACCGCTACTGCCAGGCCGTCGGCGCGCCGAACGTGTGGGCCGTGGGCGACGTGGCCCGGTGGCACAACGACCTCTTCGACGAGGAGATGCGCATCGAGCACTGGACCAACGCCGTCGAGCAGGCCATGGCCGTGGCCGCCAACATCACCGGCGAGCCCACGCCGTACGCACCGGTGCCCTACGTCTGGTCCGACCAGTACGACTCCAAGATCCAGATCGTCGGTCGCCCCGGACCCCACGACGAGGTCGAGGTCGCCATCGGTGCCTTCGACGATCGGAAGTTCGTCGCCCTCACCCACCGCGACGGCCGCCTCACCGGTGCGGTCGGCCTCGACGAGCCCCGCAAGGTGATGCGGTTCAAGCGCCTCCTCACCACCCGTCCTTCGTTCGTGGAGGCCCTCGAGGTGGCAAGGGAGCTGCAGTGAAGCTCACCGTCCTCGGGTGCAGCGGCTCGTACGCCGGCCCGGGCGGTGCGTGCAGCGGCTACCTCGTGCAGGGGGGCGGGGTGAACCTGTGGCTCGATGCCGGGCCCGGGACGCTGGCCAACCTCCAGGAGCACCTCGACCTCGACGACCTCGACGGCGTCGTGCTCTCCCACGCCCACCCCGACCACTGGGTCGACTTCCTCCCGTTCCACAACGTCGTCCGCTACATCCGCAAGCGCAGCGGCCTGCCGGTGTGGTCGCCGCGGAAGGTCCAGGAGCTGGCCGAGGCGGTGAACGGCGATCTCACCCATGCCGTCGACTGGACCGTGATCGACGCCACCTCGCACGTCGAGCTGGGCGGGCTCCGCCTGTCGTTCGCCCGCACCGACCACGGCCCCGAGACCCTCGCCGTGCGCATCGACGACGTCGCCGGCGGGTCGCTCGGCTACACGGCCGACACCGGGCCGGCGTGGTCGCTGGCCGAGCTCGGCCGTGGCCTCGACGCTGCCCTGGTCGAGGCGACCTTCCCGCTCGAGCAGGAGGGCCGGTTCCAGCACCTGAGCGGTCGTCAGGCAGGCTTGCAGGCGACGGCCGCCGGCGTGGGTCGCCTGCTCCTGACCCACCTCCAGCCCGGCATCGACCCCGCACGCCAGGTGAGCGACGCCCGCGCGACGTTCACCGGCCCGGTCGAGGCCGTCTCCACGAACGCCACCTACGAGATCGGACCCTGATGCCCCGCTTCGACGGCCGTGCCGACGACGAGCTCCGCCCCGTCACCTTCGAGCGCGACTACACCGAGTTCGCTGCCGGCTCCGTGCTGGTGAGCTTCGGCAAGACGAAGGTGCTGTGCACCGCGTCGGTCGACGACGACGTGCCCCGCTGGCTGAAGGGGAGCGGCAAGGGCTGGGTCACGGCCGAGTACTCGCTGCTGCCGGGCTCGTCGCCCGAGCGGGTGAACCGGGAGGCGGCGAAGGGCAAGCAGTCGGGCCGCACCCAGGAGATCCAGCGCCTCATCGGTCGCTCGCTCCGCTCGGTGACCGACCTGCGGGCCATGCCCGAGGTCCAGATCGTCCTCGACTGCGACGTGCTCCAGGCCGACGGCGGCACCCGCACGGCGTCGATCTGCGGCGCCTACGTGGCGCTGCACGACGCCCTGACCCGGCTGATGGGCCTGGGTCGCATCAGCGTGCACCCGCTCCACCAGGCGTGCGCCGCGATCTCGGTCGGGATCGTCGACACCGTGCCCGTCCTCGACCTGCCCTACGTGGAGGACTCGCGGGCCGAGGTCGACATGAACGTGGTGATGACCGACGACGGCACCTTCATCGAGGTGCAGGGCACGGCCGAGGGCGCCGCGTTCTCCCGCAGCGAGCTCGACTCCATGCTGGACCTGGCCGGCAAGGGCATCACCGAGATCCTGGCCAAGCAGGCCGAGGTCCTGGCCACACCGCCCGCCCCTCGATGAGGCTGGTCCTCGCGATGCTGATGGTCTCGCTCCGCAGGCTCCGCTCGACTGCCGCCTGCTCGCTGGCGCTCCCGACGGCGGCCTTGTGTTGAGGCTGGTTCTCGCTACGGGGAACCTGGGGAAGGCGGCGGAGATCGAGCTGCTGCTCGGCGACGTGCCCGGGCTCGAGCTGCTGCCCCGGCCCGACGAGGTGCCCGAGCCGGTCGAGGACGGTGACACCCTCCTCGACAACGCCCGGATCAAGGCGCGGGCGCTGGTCGACGCCACCGGCGAGGCGGCGGTGGCCGACGACACCGGGCTCGAGGTGGAGGCGCTCGACGGCGCGCCCGGCGTCTACACCGCCCGCTACGCCGGCGAGGACGCGACCTACGAGGACAACTGGCGCAAGCTCCTGGCCGAGCTGGGCGACGAGGCGAACCGCCAGGCCCGGTGGCGGACGGTCGCCTTCGTCCTCTGGCCCGACGGCACCGAGCGCTGGGCCGAGGGCACCTGCGACGGCGTCATCACCCGCGACGCGGCGGGTGGCGAGGGCTTCGGGTACGACCCGGTCTTCGTCCCGGACGAGGGCGACGGGCGCACGTTCGCCGAGCTGAGCCGGGACGAGAAGAACGCGGTGTCGCACCGCGGACGGGCCTTCCGCGAGCTTGCACGCTTGCTGGGGGGCGTTCCTCGGTAGCTTTTGTCCGTGGCATGGGATCTCGACGGTTTCTCGCGGTCCCTCACCGCCGCCTCGCCCGCCACCGTCGACGCCTACCAGCGCGACCTCGTCGACTTCGTCGAGTGGGCCGAGCGGGCATCGCTCGACGGCCCCGAGGGCGTCGACCGCCGCACGTTGCGGCGCTACCTGGCCTACCTGGGCACCCGGCGCTACGCCCGGCGCACGATCGCCCGGAAGGCGTCGTCGATCCGCCGCTACTTCGGCTGGCTGGCCCGGACGGGTGTCCTGGCCGTCGACCCGTCGAGCGGCCTGTCGGCCCCGTCGGGCGAGGGGCGCCTGCCCCGCGTGCTCCGCACCGACGAGCTCACCACCCTGCTCGACCACCCGCCGGTCGTGGTCGAGTCCGACCCCGAGCACGTGCGGCTCCGCGACGACGCCGTGCTCGAGCTGCTCTACGGCAGCGGGCTGCGGGTGAGCGAGCTGTGCGGGCTCCGGCCCGAGGACCTCGACCTGCCGGCCGGGGCGATCACCGTCTGGGGCAAGGGCTCGAAGCAGCGCCGGGTGCCCATCACCGCTCCGGCCGGCGAAGCGCTGGCGGCGTGGCTCCAGCGGGGCCGGGTCGAGCTGGTCGGCCCCGAGACCCCGGCCGACGCCGTGTTCCTCAACGCCCGGGGCCGGCGCCTCGGCCCGCGCGACGTGCGGCGGCTGCTCGACCGGCGGGCGCCGGCGCCCACCCACCCCCACGCCCTCCGTCACACCTTCGCCACTCATCTTCTGGACGGCGGCGCCGACCTGCGTGTCGTGCAGGAGCTGCTGGGCCACGCCGACCTCTCGACGACGCAGCGCTACACCCACGTGTCCAAGGAGCGGTTGCGCTCGGTGTACGAAGCGACCCATCCTCGGGCCGAGCTTCCCACGGGCGGACGAGATGGACACTGACGACACCGGCGAGATCGACCAGCTCTGGGTCGAGTTCAAGGCCACGGGCGCCGTCGCGCAGCGTGACGCGCTGATCGTCCACTACTCGCCCCTGGTGAAGTACGTGGCTGGCCGCGTCGCCGTCGGCCTGCCTCAGAACGTCGACCAGTCCGACCTGGTGAGCTACGGCATCTTCGGCCTGATCGACGCCATCGAGAAGTTCGACCTCGACCGCGGCTTCAAGTTCGAGACCTACGCCATCTCCCGCATCAAGGGCGCCATCATCGACGAGCTTCGCTCGATCGACTGGGTCCCGCGATCGGTGCGGGCCAAGGCGCGCAACCTGGAGAAGGCGTACTCGAAGCTCGAGGCCCAGTTCCACCGCACGCCCACCGACGCCGAGCTGGCCGAGGAGCTCGACCTCACCGACAACCAGCTCCAGCAGGCGTTCAGCCAGATCAGCTTCATCGGCCTGGTCGCCCTCGACGAGACGCTCTCGGGCGCCGGCGACCGAGGCGAGGCCATGAGCCTGGGCGACACGGTGCCCGACGCCACGCCCGGTCCGATGGCCTCCTACGAGGTCGAGGAGATGCGCCAGACCCTCGCCGAGGCCATCAACGGGATGCCCGAACGGGAGAAGATCGTCCTCACCCTCTACTACTACGAGGGGCTGACCCTGGCCGAGATCGGCCAGGTCCTCGGGGTGACCGAGTCCCGGGTGTGCCAGATCCACACCAAGTCGGTCATCCACCTGCGGGCCAAGATCGCCGCCTCGGAGCGCGAACCCGCGTAGCCCTTCCCCTGTCCGGTTCGTCCGGATAGCGTGCTCCCTGCCTTCCCCGGTGGTGTGCCTCACCCGGAGGAAGTGCCGTGCGGCGGCTGTGCTGCGCCCTGCTCGTCTCGCTCGTCGTCGTCCTGGGCGCGCCGCCGGCCGCGGCCGAGGGCGCGTACTCCCCACCGGTCGGGGGATCGGTCATCGACCCGTTCCGGCCGCCGGCGACCCCGTACGGCCCCGGCAACCGGGGGATCGACTACGCCACCTCGCCCGATGAGGAGGTCCGGGCCGCCGCTGGCGGCGAGGTGGTGTTCGCCGGCCGGGTCGGGCTGTCCCAGCACGTCGTGGTGCTCCACCCCGACGGTCTGCGCACCTCGTACTCCTTCCTGGCCGAGGTCGACGTCCGGCGGGGCGACCACGTCGAGCGGGGCGACGTGGTGGGCCGGGCCGGCGACGAGCTGCACTTCGGGGTGCGAGCCGGCGACACGTACCTCGACCCCCTGGCCCTGCTGCGGGGTGCGGCGCCGGAGGTCCACCTGGTGCCGATCGCCGGGTCGGAGGGGTCCGAGCGGGCCGGGCTGCTCCGATCGCTGCTCGGCCTCGCCGGCTCGGGCATCGACGCCGGGCGGGCGGGGGTGGCGTGGGCCCGGGGCGAGGCGGGTGCGGCGTGGGAGGTGGCCCGGGCCCAGCTCGCGTCGCTGGCCCTCACCGTCGAGCTGCTCTCGTACTACGCCGACCTGCCCGGCCGGATGCTCGAGCTGGCCGACCGGGCCCGCCTGCTCCAGGCCTCGCAGGCCGGGTGCACGCCGGCCGACGTGGCGCCCCGGCGCCGGCGGGGGCGCCACCTCGCCATCCTCGTCGGTGGGCTGGGCTCGTCGTCGGGCCACGCCGCCGTGCTCGACGTCGACACCCGGGCCCTCGGCTACGACGACGGCGACGTCGCCCAGTTCTCGTACCGGGGCGGGCAGGCGCCGGGCGACCGCCACCTCGCTGGCGTGCGCACCACCACCTACGGCGCCGACGACTCCGAGGGCGACCTTCGGGCTGCGGCGGAGCGGTTCCGGGCCTTCGTGGCCGAGGTCCGGGCCACCCATCCGGGCGTGCCGATCGACGTGATCGCCCACAGCCAGGGCGGGGTCGTCGCCCGGCTCGCCAGCGAGCTCCCGCTCGACCACCTGGTGACCCTCGGGACGCCCCACCACGGCGCCGACCTGGCCACGGCCGACGCCGCCCTCGGCACCAGCGGCGTGGGCCAACTGGTGCAGGCCGGGATCGGCGCCGCCAGCGGCGGCGCCGTCGACCCCTTCTCGACGGCGGTCGGGCAGCTGGCCGAGACCTCCGGGGTGATCGCCGAGCTCGAACGCACCCCGGTGCGGGGCGACGTGACGTCGATCGGCGCCCGCGGCGACCTCGTCGTGCCCGGGCTCCAGACGGCGCTGGCCGGGGCCACCGACGTGCTCGTGCCGATCGAGGGCGTGCACGCCCACGACGAGCTGCCCGGCTCGCCCGAGGCCGCTCGGGAGATCGCCCTCGCCCTGGCCGGCCAGGGTCCCACCTGTCGCGCGCTCACCGGCGACCTGCTCCTCGCCGCCGGGATCGGCCTGGCCGAGGACGGCATCGGCGCCGCCGGCCTGGTCGGGGGCCACGCCGTCGATCGCCGCCTCCCGGGCCCCGAGGTGCCCCCGAAGGCGTCCTCCCGCTAACCTCGTCAGGTCCGTCGGCACTCGGCCGTCGGCACGTTCACCTCTCCGGCGCCCACCCACGGTCGCCCCGCGCAGCGGGGTGCGGGCTGCCCGGAGCCGCCAACCGTTGGGAGGAGCACCAGATGGCGCCTGTCGTCACCATGAAGCAGCTGTTGGAGGCTGGGGTCCACTTCGGCCACCAGACCCGTCGCTGGAACCCGAAGATGAAGCGGTTCATCTACGGCGAGCGCAACGGCATCTACATCATCGACCTGCAGCAGACGCTGCAGCGGATCGAGACCGCCTACACCTACGTCCGTGACATGACGGCCGACG
>JAODBP010000241.1 GCA_025464025.1 Actinomycetes bacterium
CCATCGACTCGACCAGGTCGCCCTCGTGCTCCACGTAGAGATCGAGGTCCTTGGCCGGGACGTTGGCGGTGATGCACTCGACCTGTCCGCCGCGCAACCGGCCGGTCTTCCAGGCCTCGAGGGTCAACGGCATGGCGACGACCTTGCGGGCCGACGGCACCAGCCGCGCCGCCGACCTCGACGTGAACCCGGCCTGATCACGCAACCAAGCGTGCATCGACGTCGCCGCGTCCAGCTCCCACAACCCGGCCAGATCGAACTCGCCGACCTCCTCGGCGACCAGCGCCTGGACCTGGTCGGCGAACGCGAGCAGCTCTCGAAGTGTCAGTCCCCGGAGCTCCTGCTCGAACCGCTCGAACATGGTCAAAGCGTACATACGTTCGATGCTCGACACAAGCAAAGATCCAGGAGAACCAGAGGTCGTCAGCACCCTGACACGACGAAGGCCGGCACCCCGCAGGGATGCCGGCCACTCGTCAGTCAGCGCGTGTCAGTACTTGATCGTCCGGGCCCGAGCCGGGCGGTCGAGCGAGATCATGCAGGCACCCGAGGTCGGCTTCGGGAGCTGGCACGGGTACTGGAACTTGAACGTGATGGCCACCGGCGGGTTCACGTCGCTGCCCGAGTACCAGACCTTGTTGCGGTACACCGGCGACGTGTCGCGCCGGTCGACCACGGTCTGGTTCTTGAGGGCGGCGGTGAGCCGCTCGGTGGTGACGTTGTTGCCCAGGCTCCAGATGGCACGGGCCAGGTTCCGGGTGTAGGTGCACACCGTGGCGATGCCGGGCCACCGGGCGTTGCCGATGTCGGTCTCGTTGTACTGGTAGGCCTTCTGGCCGAGCGCCTTGGCCAGGGTGTCCTGGCACATGCGACCGAACGGGGCCTCCTTGATCTGGCCCGTCCGCCAGCCGTTGCGCACCGTGGCAGCCGTCGAGTACCAGCCGTACTTGGCCGCCCAGGCGCCGCCATCGGTGCCGGCGCCCCGGATGAAGTTGGCCATGTTCGAGTCGCTGTGGAGGGCGTCGATGTCCGGGCCCCACACCGCGGCCTTCATGCTCTGGTTCTGGAGCTCCCGGAAGACCGTGCCCACCGTCGTCACCGGCACGTAGTGGGCCAGGACGATGATGTCGACGCCCTTGGCCTTCAGCCGGCTGATGGCCGCCGTCACGCCCTGCGTGCAGACGGTGCCGGTGCAGGGGAGCATCTCGAGCTCGGCGTCGACGCCGACCTTCTTGAGCTGGTCGACGTAGTCCGACCGCGTCTCGTTGGTCGCCGTGGCCCGGACCTGGGCCGACAGCACGCCGACCTGCTTGCCCTTGAACAGGCTCTGGGCGGCGCCGTCCTTGATGAACGCCAGACCCAGCCGGTCGGCGGCCGGGTAGATGCTGACGATGCGGCCGTTCGAGCCGGCGAAGTCGTCGGAGATGGTCTCCGCGGCCGAGAACGAGATCGTCTTGTGGGTGATCGACACGCAGCGCTGCATCTGGGGCATGCCGACGCCCAGGTTCACGAGCGCCTTGTAGTCCTCGGTCACCTTGAGGCAGAGCGCCTGGAGGTGGCCGGCCTGGTCGGGCGCCGCCGGGTTGTAGAGCGTCTTCTTGAGGACCAGCTTGCGGCCGTTGATGCCACCGCACTTGTTGATCTCGTTGAAGAAGACCTCGAAGGCCTGGTGGAAGTCCGGCTGGTCGACGCCGAGGCGCCGCAGCGCGGCCACGTCGAGCGACGTGTCGGCGACGGTGATGCTGTCCTTCGTCACGCCCGGGCTGCTGGCGTTGCGCGTGCCGGCCGGTGCGGCCGACTTCGTGCAGAAGACGGTCTGGCTGTCGAACGGCGAAGCGGCCTGGGCCGCGGTGACCTTCGACGTGGATGCGCTGGCGACCCCGGTCGCCAGCGATGCGACGAGCGCGACGAGCACGCCGACGCGGAACAGATGACTTCTCCGCATGGTGCGGTTTCCCCCTGGTTCGTCCCCCGGATACAGGCCACACGCGCAGATCGGCTTCGAGCGACCGGTCACACCGGTCACTCCCCCTTCGCCGATCTCCACGCTTTGCACCCAATTGGACGGGTGCGAAGGCGACTATGTGAGACGAAACCAGCGGGTGTCAAACAGTCGTTGGGCAGGTCTTGCCGATCTCATCCTCTCTGTCGCAATTGCACCACGAGGGTGGTGCAAAAATGCCGAAAGGGGGCCGGTGGTCAATGGCCACCGGCCCCCGCTCGGGGACGATCAGGACGTGCTCAGCGCTTCAGTACTTGATGGCTCGCACGCGCGCCGGGCGGTCCAGCGGGAGCATGCAGGCGATGTTCTTCACCGTGGGCAGCGGGCACGGGAAGTTGAACTTCGTCGACGTGGCCGACGGCGAGCGGATGTCCGAGCCCGAGTACCAGAGCTTGTCCCGGAAGTCCGGCCCGGTCTCGCGGGCGTCGACCTCCTTCTGGACCTTGAGCGCGGCGACCAGGCGGTCGGTCGTCACCGTGTTGCCGAGGCTGTAGATGGCCCGGGCGATCTCCCGCACGTACATGCAGGCGATCGTGGTGCCGCCCCAGCGGGCGTTGGTGATGTCGGTGTCGTTGTACTGGTACTGGCGCTGGTTGAGCGCCTTGGCCAGCGTGGCGGTGCACATGCGGGCGAAGGGCGTGTCCTTGGCCTGGCCGGTGCGCCAGGCGTTGCGGACGTCGACCATGTCGGTCGAGTACCACCCGTACCTGGCCGCCCAGTTGGCACCGTCGGTGCCGGCGGTGCGCACGAAGTTGGCCATGTTCGAGTCGCTGTGGATCGAGTCGCTGTCGGGGCCGACGGACGGCACCTTGTAGTTCTGGGCGGCGAGCTCCCGGAAGACCGAGCCGATCGTCGTCACGCTCACCAGGTGGCTGATGACGATCAGGTCGACGTCCTTCTCCTTCATGCGGCGGATGGCGCCGTTGAGGCCGGACGTGCACACGGTCCCGGTGCACGGGAGCACCTCGAAGGCAGTGACGTCGACGCCCTTCTTCTTGAGCCCGTCGACGTACTGGTCCTGCTGCTCGCTCGCCGCCGTGGCGGTGATGGCGGCGGCGAGGACGCCGACCTTCTTGCCCTTGAAGGTGTTCTGGGCGACGCCGTCAGCGATGAAGCCGGCAGCGAGGCCCTCACCCGTCGGGTAGAAGCTGACGATGCGTCCCTTGGCGTCGGCGAAGTCGGCGGCCAGGCCACCGTCACGAGCCACGAAGACCGTCTTGTGGTTCACCGACACGCAGCGCTCGATGTGCGAGGTGCCGATGCCGAAGGCGACGAGCGACTTCTGGTCCTCGGCGATCTTCAGGCAGGACGCCTGGTTGTGGGCGGCGAGGTCGGGTGCGACCGGGTTGTACAGCGCGGTCTTGAGCAGGATCTTGCGGCCGTTGATGCCGCCGCACTTGTTGATCTCGTTCCAGTAGGTGGTGAACGCCTCGTGGAAGTCCATCTGGTCGACGCCGAGGCGGCGCAGGCCGTTCGAGTCGATCGACGCGTCGGTGAGCGTGATCGAGTTGGGCGTCACGCCCGGGCTGCTCGAGTTGCGGGTGCCGCTCGGCGCGGTCGACGGCGTGCAGAACACGTCGGCCCGGTCGTACGGCGTGGCCGCGGCTCGATAGGAGGAGGCGGTCGCCGAGGGCGCCACCTCCACGACGGTGGCCACGGAGCCCACCAGCACACCCAGTGCCAGCAGACGTAGCAGGCGTCCCTTGAACATGAACCTTCCCCCTGGTTCGACGGATCGACGTCCAGGGGTAGGCGCGTACGGTCGCCGCGAACGACGACCGTGCGCTTGTTGCGTCCCCCCGGACGGTCACGTGAACAAACGTTCGCGTGACCTGTCCCGACTGTGGAGGGCGCTTCGCACCCCTGTCAACGGGCGTTGCTGCCGATGTCGCCGGGGAACGAGCCTCTGTCCCTTTCCGGACCGGAAAGTTCGGTCCGGAAAGGGACGGAGGGCCTCAGTGCTCGAAGTTCAGTACTTGATCGGCCGGACTCGAGCGGGCCGGTCGACCGGCAGGAAGCAGGCCTTGCCGGCCTGCCGGGTGGGCAGCGGGCACGGGTAGGCGAACTTCGCCGTCATGGCCGCCGGTGGGCGGGTGTTGCCGGCCGTGTACCACGCGTCCTTCGGGATGCGGGTGGTGCCCGTGTCACGGGCGTCCAGGAGCGGCTGGTTGCGCATGGCGACGACCATCCGCTCGGTGGTGACGTTGTTCCCGAGGCTGTAGATGGCCCGGAACGTCTCCCGCATCCAACGGCAGATGTTGGTCGTGCCGCCCCAGCGAGCGTTCGAGATGTCGGCCTCGTTGAACTGGTACTGGCGCTGGTTGAGCTGCTTGGCCAGCGCCGCGGTGCACATCTTGCCGTTGGCGGTCTCCTTGGTCTCGCCGGTCCGCCAGCCGTTGTGCACCTCGTTGGTGTTGGTGAGGTACCAGCCGACCTTCTCGGCGAACTCGGCGCCGTCGGCGCCCGCGGTCCGCACCAGGGCGGGCAGCGTCGAGTCGTCGTGGGCCGACGCCGTGTGGGGACCGTGGACCTGGGCCCGCAGGTCCTGGTTCATCATCTCCCGCCACACCGTGCCGATGGTGGCGACGTTGACGAAGGGCGTGAACACGATCAGGTTGATGCCCTTGGCCTTCATCCGGCTGATGGCGTTGGTGACCCCCGACGTGCACACGTTGCCGACGCAGGGCAGCACCTCGTAGGCATCGACGCTGATGCCCTTCTTCTCCAGGGCATCGACGTACTGGGCCCGCTGGTCGGTGACCGCCGTGGCGGTCAGAGCCGCACCGAGGACGCCGACCTTCTTGCCCTTGTAGATGCCGTTGGCGACCGAGTCGGCGACGAACGCGGTGGCCACGCCGTCGGCCGACGGGTAGATGCTGACCAGCCGCCCCTTGGCGTCGGCGAAGTCCTTGTCGGAGAGGTTGACCGGCCCGTTGTAGATCGTCTTGTGGTTCACCGCGATGCACCGCTGGTTCAGGGGCGGGCCCACGCCCGTGACCATGAACGCCTTCTGGTCCTCGGTGGCCTTGAGGCACAGCGCCTGGAGGTGGCTGGAGAGGTCGACGGCGGCCACGTTGTAGAGCGCCTTCTTCAGGATGATCTTGCGGCCGTTGATGCCACCGCAGTCGTTCATCATGTCGGTGTAGGCGGAGACGGCCTGCCCGAAGTTCATCTGGTCGGAACCCAGCCGGCGCAGCGCGTCGGCGTCGATCGACATGTCGGTGATCGTGATCGAGTTCGGCGTGACGCCCGGGTTGCTCGAGTTCCTCGGGCCCGGCGGCGCCGGGACCTTGGTGCAGAACGCGTTCGGGTTGTCGAACGGCGTGGCCGTCTGCGCGGCCCTGACCGTTCCGGTCGACGACGGCACGGCGTAGGCGACGGTGGAGCCCACCGTGGCGATGAGCGCCGTGAGAACGATGACGCGCAGCATGCGCCCCTTGACCATGAGCAATCCCCCCCAGGAACTGGTCGCCGGACGAACGTCGGGCGATCGCCAGTGATGGTGGGCCATTACGTGGGCCGTGTCAATGAGCCCTCATGAAATTCGGGGCGGTCAGTCCCTCGGCGGGGGCGGTCAGTCCCTCGGCGGGGGCCAGCCAGGGAGGAGGCCGCGGCGCTTGACCTCGCGCTGGGCGTAGACGGTCGTGCCCCGCAGCTCCTCGGCCTCGCCTGGCTCGGTCACCAGCCAGCGGATGCAGCGGCCGATGACGTCGGGCGTCGCCGGCCGGAAGTGCTCGGCGTACTTGGCCGCCCGGCCCGTCGCCTCGGTCTTCTCGGTGAGCACGAACCCGGGCTCGACGCTGAAGGCTCGGATGCCCTCGTCGCCGTGCTCGACGTGGAGCAGCGGAGCGACGCGGCCGAACGCCGCCTTCGTCATGGCGTAGCCCATGGACCAGCCGCCCTGGCCGACCTTGGCCGGCGGATCCTCGAACCCGGCGCCCGAGACCATGTTGACGATGGTGCCGCCGCCGGCGGCGACCATCACCGGCACCACCTTGCGGAGCAGCGCGAGCTGGGCGAAGACGTTGCCCTCGAACAGCTTGGCCAGGTCGCCCTCGTCGAGGTCGAGGAAGAGGTCGAGCACGCCCATGCCCTGGTAGATCGCGTTGTTCACCAGCACGTCGATGCGACCGAAGCGCTCGAGCGTGGTGTCGGCCGCGGCTTCCACCGACGCGCGGTCGAGCAGGTCCATCTGGACCATGAGGGCGGTGCCGCCCTCCTCCTCGATGCGGGCCGCGGTGGTGTCGAGCCCGCCCGGCACCGCCTCCCCGCTGTCGTCGGTGCGGCCCGTGCCCTCGGTGAGCGTGCGGGCTGCGATGGCGACGTCGTAGCCGGCGGCGGCCAGGTCGATCGCCGCCGCCTTGCCGATGCCGCGGCTGGCCCCCGTCACGAGGGCGACCGGGCGGCTCACTGGTTGCTACCGGAGCGGTCCGGCGAACTCACGTCCGCGGCGCCCACGACGAACCAGTGAGCGCCTCGCTTCGCTCGGAAGACCTGTGCTGATGGTTCGCTCGCAAGCTCGCTCACTTGGCCCGCCCGGGCTTCTTGAACGACAGGGCCGTCTCCACGATCGTGCGCACACCGAAGCCGGAGGCACCCTTGGGCGTGTAGCCGTCATCGCCCTTGGCGTCGGCCGGGCCGGCGATGTCGAGGTGGACCCACGGCGTGCCGTCGACGAACTCCTGGAGGAACAGCCCGGCGTGCAGGGCGCCGCCGTAGCGACCACCGGCGATGTTCTTGAGGTCGGCGATGTCGGAGTCGAGGTCCTTGCGATACGCCTTGGGCAGCGGCAGGTGCCAGACCGACTCGGCCGTGCGGTCGGCGGCGGCCTGGACCTGTTCGACGAGGGCGTCGTTGTTGCCCATGAGGCCGGCGATCGTCGGGCCCAGCGCCACCATGCACGCGCCGGTCAGCGTGGCCAGGTCGATGATGGCGTCGGGTGCTTCGGCGGCGGCGAGCGAGAGGCCGTCGGCCAGCACCAGCCGACCCTCGGCGTCGGTGTTGAGCACCTCGACCGTCGTGCCGTTCTTGATGGTCAGCACGTCGCCCGGGCGGATGGCGTGACCGTTGATCATGTTCTCGGCGATGCACAGGTAGCCGGTCACCTGGACCGGGGCGTTCACCACCGGCAGCACCGACATGGCGGCGAGCACGGCGGCGGCGCCGGCCATGTCGCCCTTCATGCCGATCATGCCGTCGGCCGGCTTGATGGACAGGCCGCCCGAGTCGAACGTGATGCCCTTGCCGACGAGGGCGAGGTGGCCACGCGAGCGGCCGGCCGGCGTGTACGTCAGCTTCACCATGCGGGGTGGGTTGTCGGAGGCGCCACCCACGCCGAGCAGGCCACCGAGGCCGAGCTTCTTGGCCTGCTTGTCGTCGATGACCTCGACGGTGAGGCCGGCGGCCTCGCCGACCTTCACGGCGGCGTCGGCGAACATCGGCGGGGTGAGGTCGCCGGCCGGCGTGTTGACCAGGTCGCGCGCCATGGCGACGGCGCCGGCCACGGCCACGCCGCGCTCGACGGCGTCGCGCACCTTCTTGCCGCCGGTGGCCACGATCGCCACCGACTCGAGCTTGGTCTCGCCCGCGTCCTTCTTGTACCGGCCGAAGCGGTAGGTCGACAGCACCGTGCCCTCGGCTGCGGCCTGGCCGGCGGCAGCGCGGTCGCCGTCGGCCGGCACGGCGTCGAGCAGCAGCGACGCGATCGAGCCCCGCTTCCACGTGGCCTTGACCAGGGCGGCGGATGCCCGGCGCACGACCTCCGGCGTCACGTCGGCCGCCGGGCCCACGCCCACGACGATCGTGCCGCCGATGGTGGTCGTCTCGCCCGCCTTCCCCTCGAAGCCGGCCTCCACGAGCTGGGCGTCGGTGATGCCGTTGCCCGCACCCAGCACGACGGGGCCGGTGGCGGCCGGCACCCCGACGACGTCGACATCGGTCGGCAGGGTCGGCACGGCGGTGACGGTGACAGGCATTCAGCTCTCCTTGGCCAGCAGGTGGTCCGGCCCCTCCTGCCAGCGGGCCAGGGCCCACAGCAGGTCGGACAGGCGGTTGAGGTAGGCGACGACGTAGGAGCCCTCGGGCGCCACGCCGAGCGACTCGCGCTCGGCCCGGCGGACCACGGTGCGGGCCACGTCGAGCAGGGCGGACGTGCGGGTCGCCCCGGGGATCACGAAGTCGGTCGGCATGGGGAAGCGGCCCATGGCATCGTCGATCAGCGGTTCGAGGGCGGTGACCATGTCGTCGGTGACGAGGTCGGTCAGCTTCGAGCGGTTCTCGGGCAGCGTGGCCAGCTCGGCCATGCAGGTGTAGAGGTCCTTGCAGACCCGCACGAGGATGGCGTCGAGCTCGGGGTCGGCGTCGACCCGGGCCAGGCCGATCGCCGCCTGGGCCTCGTCGACGGTGCCGTAGGCCCGGGGCGCGTCGGCGTCCTTCCGGACCCGGCCGCCGAAGTAGAGCCCGGTGGTGCCGTCGTCACCCTTGCGGGTGTAGATCTTCATTGGTCCACCATCCAAGCCATGCGACCAGTTCCACCGGGGTTTCGCCCCGGCCCAAGACCTGTGCTCATGGTTCGCTCGCGAGCTCGCTCACCCGGCGGACGTTACCGAGGGTTCCGAGGAGCGGGGCCCGTGCCCGACCGCCTCGTCGAGCACCGCAGCCACCAGCACGGTGACGACCAGGCCGACGAGCGCCCCGCCGATGCCGTAGACCTCGAGGCCGACCATCGCCACCCCGACCGTGACGAACGGCCCGATGTGCAGCGAGCGCGACTCCACCCGGCGCTGGAGGATCAGGGCCTCGAACGCCTGCCAGCCGAGCAGGACCACGGCGACGGCCACCGACCCCTGCCACGAGGCCGTCGTCGCCGCGAGCAGGATGAGGGGCAGAGCGCCCAGCACCACGCCGAGCAGCGGGATGGCGTCGAGCATCATCATCCACACGGCCAGCGGAGCCTTCCCCGGCGCGTCGATCATCGACGCCGCGGCGTACGCCACCAGCCCGGCCATGGCCGCCATCCCGAGCGTGCCGGTGATGTAGTGCCACCACCGCCGGTAGACGGCCTCGCCGATGCGGCGGACGTCGCCCCGGCGGGCCTCGGGGAGCTGCCGGATGGCCGACTCGAGCAGCCGCGGGCCGTGGATGAGGAAGAAGATCGTGAGCACGCCGGTGGCGAGGAACGCCACGCCGCGGGTCGCCGCGCTCTTGAGGGCGCTCTGCACGTCGCCGCCGCGGAGCCGCTCGGGCAGCTCGTCGACGAACGCCTTGGCCCGCGCCGCCAGGTGGATCTCCCGGGCGCCCTTGCCGAACCGGGCCGACCGCTCGATCTCCTTCGCCGCCTTCGGCACGGCCCGCTGGAGCTCGTGGAGCTGGGTGTTCACGTCGTCGACGACGGCATAGGCGACACCGCCGGCCAGGCCGACGGTGAGCAGCATCACGAGGGCCAGTGCGAGGGCGCGCGGGATGACCTTGGCCAGGTTGCCGACGATCGGGTGCAGGAGGGCGGCGAGGGTGGCGGCGACGAGGATCCAGCCGATGACCCGCACCGACGCCGCCACGAGTCCGACGAGCGCCAGCGTCAGCCCGACCATGACCACCGCCCGCACCACCGAGGACGGGCTCAGGCGGAGCACGGAGTTCCGCGGCGGAGCGGCCATCGGGGCGTACCGTACCGGCATGGCCACCGAGGATCGGGTGATCAGAGCTGACCTCGATTGGCAGTCGGTGCTGGTGTTCCTCGGGGCGATGGTGGCCCTGATCGCCTTCACCGGGTTGGTCAGCGCGGCCGGGCGGCCGCTGACGTGGATCGGCGTCGGCACCCTGCTCGCCCTGGCTCTCGACCCGCTCGTCTCGAAGCTCGAGGCCCGCATCGGCCGGCGATCGATCGCGGTGGGCACCGTGCTCGTCGGGTTCCTCGTCGCCCTCGTCGCCCTCGTCGCCCTGTTCGGGCCCCCGGCGGCCGAGCAGGCGCGCGACCTGAGCAAGAACCTGCCCGGCGTGGTCAACGACCTCGGCAACCTGCCGGTCATCGGCCACCAGCTCCGCGACGCCGACGTGTCCGACAAGGTCCAGCAGTTCCTCGACGACCTGCCCAAGCGCCTCAACGGCGACTCCACGCCGATCAAGAACGCCGGCCGCTCGGTGCTCGGCGGCACGCTCGCCGCCATCGCCACCTTGCTGGCCGCGGTGACGCTGCTGCTCGACGGGTCGCGGCTGCTGCGCCGCATCCGCCGGCTGGTGCCCGAGCAGCACCGCGAGATGGCCGATCGCATGGGCTCGCTGGCCTACCGGACCGTCGGCCAGTACTTCGCCGGCTCCGTGCTCGTCGCCGCCATCGCCGGCGTCGTCGTCACCGCGGTCGGGCTGATCCTCGGCGTCCCCCTCGCGCCCCTGCTCGGCGCGTGGGTCGCGGTCTTCGACCTCGTGCCCCAGATCGGTGGCGCCGTCGGCGGGATCCCGTTCGTGGTCCTCGGGCTCACCCAGGGCGCCGGCGTCGGGCTGGCCTGCCTGATCTTCTTCATCCTCTACCTCCAGTTCGAGAACAACCTCCTGTCGCCGCTGATCGTGGGCAAGACGGTCGACCTGTCGCCGCCGGCCACCATGACCGCAGCCCTCGTCGGCGTCTCCGCCGCCGGCGTGGTCGGCGCCCTGGTCGCCGTGCCGCTGCTGGGGACGGCGAAGGCGATCTACCTCGAGCTCCGGCCGGGCACCCACGAGGCCGTGGTGGGCGACGGCGACGGCCACGTGCCGAAATCGGGTTCCAGGAGACGAAGGGCCCGTCGGTAGCCTTCCTGCATGCAGTCCTACCTCGACGCCGCCCGCGAGCGGGTCGTCATCTACGACGGTGCGTTCGGCACCTACGTCCAGACCCAGGACCTCACGGCCGACGACTTCGGGGGTCCCCAGCTCGAGGGCTGCAACGAGCTGCTGGTGGTCACCCGCCCCGACGTGATCCGGGGCATGCACGCTGCCTTCCTCGAGGCCGGCGTCGACGTGCTCGAGACGGCCTCGTTCGGCTCGTTCTCGGTGCCGCTCAACGAGTACGGGCTCGGTGACCGGGCCGAGGAGCTGAGCCGGGTCTCGGCCGAGCTGGCCCGGGAGATGGCCGACAGCTACTCGACCCCCGATCGTCCCCGCTGGGTGGCCGGCTCGATGGGCCCGGGCACGAAGATGCCGACCCTCGGCCACATCTCCTTCGCCGACCTGCGCGACGCCTACGAGGTCCAGGCCCGCGGCCTGCTCGAGGGCGGGGTCGACGTGCTGCTCGTCGAGACGCAGTTCGACGTGCTCGGCGCCAAGGCCGGGATCATCGGTTGCCGCCGGGCCATGGCCGCCATCGGTCGCCAGGTGCCGATCCAGGTCCAGGTCACCATGGAGACCACCGGCCGCATGCTGGTCGGCACCGAGATCGGGGCCGCCCTGGTGTCGATCGACGCCATGGGCATCGACGCCTTCGGCCTCAACTGCGCCACCGGCCCGGGCGAGATGCACGAGCACCTGCGCCACCTGAGCCAGCACTGCGAGGTGCCGATCGCCTGCCTGCCCAACGCCGGCCTCCCCTCGGTGGTCGACGGGAAGATGCACTACGACCTCACGCCCGACCAGCTCGCCGAGCACCACGCCCGGTTCGTCACCGAGCTCGGCGTGTCGATCATCGGCGGCT
>JAODBP010000246.1 GCA_025464025.1 Actinomycetes bacterium
GTCAGCAGGGCGGCGACGCCCCAGGCGACCTGGGAGCGCGTCACGATGGGCTCCCCGGGCAGGGTCGCCTTGGGGCCGACCCGCTTGATGGCGTACCACCAGAGGAACGCCAGGCCGGCGACGAGCAGCCAGACCTCGGGGTGCGGTCGGAAGCGCCAGAGCTGTGATGGATCCCCCGCCGCGAGGATGCTCATCATCAGCCGGCCGTCGGGAGCGCCAGCCAGGAGGCCATCAGCACGGCGCCGAACATCAGCTGACCTGGGCCGGGACCCCGAGGGAGTGCCGGTTCAGCTCCGAGGTGGTGTCGTCACCGAAGTACTGCATCGACGTGATGAAGGCCATGTAGACGCACACGGCCAGCACGATGCCGGCCACGAACAGGCGGCGGAACATGCGGCTGTCGAAGCGCAGGTGCATGAACCACAGGACGACGACGCTGAACTTCACGATCATCATCACCATCAGCACCGGGATGTAGATGGTGTTCGACATGTCGATGTACGACATCGCCACCTCGGCGCCGGTGACGACGGCCAGGAAGATGGCGACCCACACGTACTGGAGGTCGCTCGGGTGCGCGTGGCCCGACTCGTGGCCGGTCTCCTCGTGCGCCGTGGGAGCGGCAGCGGCAGTCATGGTCGCTCCTTACTGGATGAGGTAGACGACGGTGAAGATCAGGATCCACACGATGTCGACGAAGTGCCAGTAGAGGCCGATGATCTCGACCGTCTCCGACTTCTCGACCGGCAGGTTGCCGCGCAGCGACATGAAGAAGAGGCTGATCAGCATCAGGATGCCGATCGTCACGTGCACGCCGTGGAACCCGGTGAGGACGTAGAACGCCGAGCTCTGGAGGTTGGTGGAGAAGCCCAGCCCCTCCTTGTAGAAGCTCGTGAACTCGTAGACCTGGCCCGACACGAAGATCATGCCGAAAAGGGCCGTGGCCAGCAGCCAGACCCGGGCCCGGCGGAAGAGGCCCCGCTGCTGGGCCGAGAGGGCCAGCACCATCGTCAGCGAGCTCATGAGCAGCACGAACGAGCTGACCGAGGTGAACGGGATGTCGTAGAGGTCCTTCACCTGCGGCCCGTGCACCACGCCCTTGCCCCGGAGGAGCAGGAAGGTGGAGATCAGGCCGCCGAAGAGCAGGCACTCGGAGCCGAGGAAGGCCCACATGCCGACCTTCTCGTTGGAGAGGCCGGTGGTGGTGTGGTGGCCCCCGGCCGCAGCGGCCGGCGCGTGGGTGACCTCGGGGGTCTCCGTGGTGAGGCTCATCAGGACTCCTCGGCGCCCACGCCGGCGGGGACCGGCTCGGGCTCGGCTTCGTGGACGGGGCCGTCGTCGTGGCTGGGCCCGTGGTCGTGGCCGTGGCCGGAATCGGGATCGACCGAGGGCTCGAAGCCCCAGCCGAAGAGGCCGCCCACGATGAGCAGGCCACCGATGCCGGCGAGCCAGTAGGTGTAGATCAGGCCGTAGGCGACCAGCGGCAGGCCGGCGGCCACGATGATCGGCCAGTACGACGGCGACGGCAGGTGCACCGACGAGGCGTCGAAGTCCGGGTCGCTCAGGTACTGGAACGACAGGCGCCGCTTGAGCTTGCCCTTCTCGTCGGTCTCGTACTTGCGGTGCCACCACTCGTCGAGGTGGGTGACGGTGGGCTCGACGTCGTAGTTGTGGGCCGGCGGCGGCGACGACGTGCCCCACTCGAGCGTGCGGGCGTCCCACGGGTCGGGGTCGTGGAGCACGTTCTTGCGGCTGGCGAGGGCGTTGTAGATGAAGATCAGGAACCCGATGGCGATGATGAAGGCGCCGATCGAAGCCAGCAGGTTCATGACGTCCCAGCCCATGTCGGCGCCGTAGGTGGCGGTACGACGGGGCTGGCCCTGGAGGCCGAGGACGTGCATGGGGCCGAACGTCAGGTTGAAGCCGACGAACCAGACCCAGAAGTGCAGCTTGCCCAGGCGCTCGCTCAGGTACCGGCCGAAGATCTTGGGCCAGTAGAAGTAGAGGCCGGCGAAGATGCCGAACAGCGACCCGCCGAAGAGCACGTAGTGGAAGTGGGCGACGATGTAGTACGTGTCGGTCTGCTGCGTGTCGGCCGGCGAGACCGAGTGGGTCACGCCCGACAGGCCACCGATGGTGAACTGCGAGACGAGGGCGACGGCGAACATCATCGCCGCGGTGAAGCGCAGCTTCCCGCCCCAGATGGTGGCGATCCAGTTGAAGATCTTCACGCCCGTCGGCACGGCGATGAACATCGTCGAGAGCGAGAAGGCGGCGACCGTGACCGGCCCGGCGCCCGAGGCGAACATGTGGTGGGCCCACACGCCCCAGCCCATGAAGCCGATGGCGATGCCCGAGAACACCATGAACGGGTAGCCGAACAGGGGCTTGCGGGCGAAGACCGGGATGATCTCGGAGATCAGCCCGAAGGCCGGCAAGATCAGGATGTAGACCTCCGGGTGCCCGAAGATCCAGAACATGTGCTGCCAGAGGAGTGGGTCCGCACCTTCTGACACCACGAAGAAGTTGCCACCGAACATGCGGTCGAACATCAGCAGGAACAGCGCCACGGTGATGACCGGGATGGCGAACAGCAGCAGGAACTGCGACACCAGGGCCATCCACGTGAAGATCGGCATGCGCATGAGCGTCATGCCCGGCGCCCGCATGTTCAGGCACGTGGTGATCAGGTTCACGGCGCCGACGAGCGAGGCGATGCCGGCGATCTGGAGGCCGAGGTCCCAGAAGTCGATCCCGTGGCCCGGGCTGTAGGCCAGGCCCGAGTTCGGCGCGTAGTTGAACCAGCCGTTGTCGGGGATG
>JAODBP010000251.1 GCA_025464025.1 Actinomycetes bacterium
GTGGACGACGAGACCGTTCTCGATCGTGAGCACGACGAGAGCCAACACCCGCCGTTCGCGCATCGCGACGATTCCCACGCGATCCCCGACGGGCAGATACAGCAACGCGGGCGACGCGGGCGGGCCGAGGTAACGCAGGATTCCCGGCGCGACCTCGGCCGCGCCGGACACCACGGCGGGAACGAGATCGCCGGCGCCGTCGACACTCGGGTCGAGCAACGCCAGGAGACCCTCGAGGTCGCCGCCCGTGCACGCCTCGATGAACCGCTCGCTGACCTGTTGCTGGAGCGCGGAGTCGACGGGGAACCGTCCCGTCGCGGAGTCGGCCTGCAGAGTCCGGCGCGCGCGACTTGCGAGTTGGCGGCACGCCGCCGGCGTACGGCCCACGATCGTCGCGACGTCGTCGAACGAATATTGGAACACGTCGTGCAGCACGAACGACGTTCGTTCGGCCGGACTCAGTCGTTCGAGCAGCGCGTGCATCGCCAGCGTGACGTTGTCGACGAGCGTGACCTGACGCAACGGATCAGGCGCGTGCGGGTCGAACGGATCAGTGCCGGACTCGAGCGCATCGGTCGGGCGCCGCCGCCGGGTGCGCAGGTTGTCGAGGCACAGTCGCGTGGTGACGACGACGAGCCAGCCCTCCGCATCATCGAGCCCGGCGCTGTCGATGCGGGCCAAGCGCGTGAACGCTTCCTGCACGACGTCCTCGGCGTCGCGGAGATCGAGCAGGATGCGAAACGCGAGATCGAGCATCCGGCGCCGGTGCGCGTTCCAGAGCGCGGTGAACTCCGGGTCGTCGGCGCCGGATGCGATCTCGTCGGGAGGTTCCATCGTGGTTCCCATCGTGCCTCTTGCGGGGCGAGCGTCGGCGACGAGGCTCACGACTTCTTGCGGATGCCTTCCTGCCAGATCAGCTTCAGCATCGACGGGCTGGCCCCCAGCGTGGCCACCGCGATCGCCGAGCGCACGTAGGTCTCGTCGCTCGCCTGGCGCAGCAGGCAGTCGGCCAGGTCGATCCGGGCCGTGTAGCGGTGACCGATGTGGTCGATCGCCACGCCGTAGTCGGACACCGCGGGTGCCTCGAACAGGCCCGAGGGCCGCACGATCGTCCAGGCCAGGTCGCTGGCCGACACGAGGGCCTCCATCCGCCGCATGTCGTCGTAGACGGTCTTGCCGAGCTTGTTGACGACGTAGGGCTGCATCACCCTCTCGAAGACGAAGCCGCCCAGGGGCTCGGGCCACGGGTCGAGCGAGCTCGAGGTCACGCAGGCCAACCGCTTGACGCCGGCCCGGTGCATGCCGGCGATGATGTTGGCCATCCCGTCCGAGAACACCGTCACCGCGGTCTTCGCGAAGGGCACGCCGAGCGTCGAGAGGACGGCGTCGGCGCCGTCGATGACTTCGGCGACGGCCGACGCGTCGTGGACGTCGCCACCGACGACCCGGAGCCGGGGGTGCTCGATCGGGAACGACTCGGGGCGGCGGGTGAAGGCGAGCACGTCGTGGTGCTCGTCGAGGGCGAGCTGGGTGAGCAGTCGCCCGGTGGGGCCGTTGGCGCCGAACACGGCGAGCTTCATCGGTCAGTCCTTCGTCGGGGGGCAGGTACGACCAGAAGGACGCCGGCTCGGGCGGCGATGTGACATCGCCGCTCGAGCGCTAGTGCTCGAGCTGCTCGGCCAGGCGCTGCATGGCCGTCCGGTTGTTGCGCCGGATGTAGGCCCGGGCCAGCGGCGAGGTCAGCCGGTCGACGAGCGGCGTGACGATCCAGCGGTACTCGAACGTGATGCGGGTGCCACCGTCGGGCCGGGGCTCGAGCACGTAGGTGCCCTGGCCGGTGCGGCCGGCCTTGGCCGCCACGTTGCGCTCGACGATGCGGGCCGGCGCCTCGGCGTCGACCACCTCGATGTCGACCACGTCGGCGATGCCGAGGGCCTTCGTGTGCACGCGAGCCCTCGACCCGATGCCGCGCTGGGGGCCGGACAGCTCCCAGTCGCGCATGAGGTGGTCGTTGAACGGCTCGTGGTTGGCCATGACGTCGAGGAAGTCGTAGACGCGCTCGCGGTCCTGCGGCACGTCGATGGAGACGGTGACGGGCTTGGGCATGTACCAGATGGTACACCTCGATGTACCACGCGGTACAGTCGGCGCATGGCCCGCCAGGAGCTACTCGACGCCGCCATCGACCACGTGACCGACCACGGGCTGACCGACCTCTCGCTCCGCAGGCTGGCCGCCGAGCTGGGCACCAGCCACCGGATGCTGAGCCACCACTTCGGGTCGAAGGACGGGCTGTGGGTGGCGATCATCAAGGAGGTCGAGCGCCGCCAGCTCGCCGTGCTGGCCGACCTCGTGCCTGACCCGTCGGTGCCGCTCGAGGAGGCCATGCGGGCGTGGTGGCGCCACCTCTCCGACCCGTCGCTGGGGCCCAACGCCCGGCTGTTCTTCGAGGTCTACGGGCAGGCCCTCCAGGGCCACGCCCCGGCCACCGACCTGCTCGACGACGTCGTCGAGTCGTGGGTGGCGCCAGCCGCCGCCATCGCCGAGTCGTTCGGCCTCGGGCCCGGCGAGGCCAGGGCCTACGCCCGGCTCGGCGTGGCCGTCACGCGCGGACTCCTCCTCGACCTGTTGGCCACCGGCGACCGGGCTGGTGTCGACGCCGCCATGGAGGAGTGGATCACCTACAGCGTGCGCCGGTTGGCGCCATGACGACCAGGCCACCGAGCCCTCGGCACCCTTCCCTCGGAGGAGGCGCGCGCACCAGACTGCCCCGGTGAGCGCCAAGAGCCGGCAGAGCGGACCGTGGTGACGCTCGACGAGGTCGCGACCATGGCCCTGGCCCTCCCCGAGGTCGTCGAGGGCACGGGCTGGGGCCATCGCAACTGGTCGGTGGCCGGAAGCAAGGCGTTCGCCTGGGAGCGGCCGTTCAGCAAGGCCGACGTCAAGCGCTTCGGCACCGACCCGGTGCCCGACGGCGAGATCGTCGCCATCCGCACCGAGGACCTGGAGGAGAAGGAAGCGCTCCTCCAGGCCCATCCCGGCGTGCTGTTCACGATCCCCCACTTCGACGGCTACCCGGCCGTGCTCGTGCACCTGAACGTGATCCCGAAGCGCACGTTCCGGTCGGTGCTGCTCGACGGCTGGCTGGCCATGGCGCCGCCGACCCTGGCCGCGGCCCACCTCAAGCGGAGGCAGCGACCGGCCGGTAGGTGACGACGATCGTCCCGCTGCTGGTCGTCTCCGACTCGGCCACCTCGAACCGCTCGCCCGGGCTGCCCTCGGGGAACAGGCGGGTGTAGGTGCCGCCGGCCACCACCGGGTGGACGAAGAGCGTGAGCTCGTCGAGCAGCCCGGCCGCGATGAGGCTGCGGACCAGCGTGATGCTGCCGGCCGTGCCGATGTTGCCGCCGTCCTGCTGCTTCAGGTCGGCCACGAAGTCGGCGACCGAGCCGGGGATCAGCGTCGAGTGGGGCCAGATGTCGACCGAGTCGAGCGTGGTCGAGGCCACGTACTTGTCGACGCCGTTGATCCAGCTGGCGAACGGCTCGTCGGTGGACGTCGGCCAGTAGCCAGCCCACTCCTCGAACGTCGTGCGGCCCAGGAGGACGGCGTCCTGGCCGTCCATGATGCGCGTCATCGCCGCGCCCATCCCGTCGTCGAACGCGTGCTGCCACTCGTTGGGTGCCTCCACGGCCCCGTCGATCGAGCTGAACAGCGAAGCGAACACCTTGCGCATGGCACTTCCTCCTGTCGGTGGGTGGTTGTCTGCCACGTCCACGAACGGGATCGACGGAATCGACAGGAGGTGCTCGAAAGGTGGAAAGGCAAAGGACGCAACCA
>JAODBP010000253.1 GCA_025464025.1 Actinomycetes bacterium
CGGCTTCACGGCCGGCGAGGCCGACCAGCTGCGCAAGGCCATGGGCTCCAAGCGGTCGCACCGCCGGATGGAGGAGCTCAAGGCCCGCTTCTACGAGGGCATGGCCGGCAACGGCATCACCGGCGAGCTGGCCGACCAGATCTTCGACAAGGTCGCCGCCTTCGCCAACTTCGGCTTCCCCGAGAGCCACTCGGCGAGCTTCGCCTACCTCGTCTACGCCAGCTCGTGGTTCAAGCTCCACCACCCCGCCGCGTTCTGCGCCGCCCTGCTCAACGCCCAGCCCATGGGCTTCTGGTCGCCCGACACGCTCGTGCGCGACGCCCGCCGCCACGGGGTGCTGGTGCGGCGGGCCGACGTGAACGAGAGCGACTGGTGGTCGACCCTGGAGCCCGACGACCGCAGCGCCGAGGGCCTCGCCGTGCGGTTGGGGATCAAGGAGGTGCGGGCCGTGGGTGACGACCTGGCCAAGCGGATCGCGGCGGGCCGGCCCTACGTCGACATGGAGGACCTCGTGCGTCGGGCCGAGGTGCCGCTGGCCGCGGTCGAGGCGCTGGCCACGGCCGGGGCGTTCCGCTCGCTCGGCCTCGACCGGCGCGCCGCGCTGTGGGCGGCCGGGGCCGCGGCCCAGGCCACCCCCGATCGCCTGGCCGGCGTGGCCAGCGGCCTCCACGCCCCGACGCTGCCCGGCATGAGCGCGCCGGAGGAGACCCTCGCCGACCTGTGGGCCACCGGCATCGCCGTCGACCACCACCCGACCGAGCACGTGCGCGACCACCTCCGTTCGCTCGGGGTGCTCAGCGCCGAGGAGCTGCTGGTGGCGCCACCCGACCAGCGGGTGCTGGTGGGCGGGGTGGTCACCCACCGGCAACGGCCGGCCACGGCGTCGGGCATGGTCTTCCTGAACCTGGAGGACGAGACCGGGCTGGTCAACGTGATCTGCTCGGCCGGGGTCTGGTCGCGCTACCGCCGGGTGGCCCGCACGGCGCCGGCCATGCTGGTCCGGGGCATGCTCGAGCGGGCCGAGGGGGTCACCAACGTGGTGGCCGACAAGCTCGAGGAGCTGCCCCTCGGGGTGGGGGCGAGATCCCGGGACTTCCGCTGATCAGTCACTGCTAGTGACGTAGCGTCCTTGACCTGCCACTCTGTGGGACATGACGGCGGAGGTGCGAGAGCCAGGCTTCCACGCCTTCCTGGGGCGCCACCGGGGCGGCATCCAGCTCGGCGTGGACGTGACGTCGTGGTGCATGGCGCTCTTCGTCGTGCTCTGCATCCGCTACGACTTCGCCAACGGCTGGTCCGAGTTCGCCCGCCTCGCCCGCTTCGTCCCGGTCGTGGTGGCCTCGCAGATGGCGATCGGCGCCTTCGTCGGGCTCTACCAGGGGCGGTGGCGCTTCGGCAGCTTCGACGAGGTGGCCGCCCTGGCCATCACGGCCACGGCCACCGGCGCCCTGGTCGAGGCCATCGACGCGTTCTACCTCGACCGACTCGTGCCCCTGTCGATCCCCGTCGGCGCGGCCTTCTTCGCCCTCGTCGGCATGGCGGGGACCCGTTACACGTGGCGGCTCTTCACCGACCGCAACCGCCGGCCCGACCCGGAGGTCGCCCGACGGCTGCTCGTGCTCGGTGCCGGCGACACCGCGGCCCAGCTCGTGAGCGCGCTCCAGCGCGACCCGGACAGCCCCTACCGGCCGGTGGCCCTGCTCGACGACGACCCGGGCAAGGCCAACCTCCGGATCGTGGGCGTGCCCGTGGTCGGGCGCCTCGACGAGCTCGCCGAGGTCGCGGTCGAGGTCGGTGCCGAGGTCGTGCTGCTCGCCATCCCGACGGCGCCGGCCGAGCTGGTGCGCCGGCTCACCGAAGTGTGCACCCGGGCCCGGGTCGACCTGCGCGTGGTGCCGCCTATGCGGGAGCTGGTGGGCCACGCACCCGCGGTGCGCGACATCCGCCCGCCCACCGAGGCCGACCTCCTGGGTCGCCGCGAGATCGACACCGACGTCGCTTCGATCGCCGGCTACCTCACCGGCAAACGGGTCCTGATCACCGGCGCCGGCGGGAGCATCGGCGCCGAGCTGTGCCGCCAGGTGACCCGGTTCGGCCCGCGCGAGCTCGTCATGGTCGACCGCGACGAGTCCGCCCTGCACGCCATCCAGCTCTCCCTCGAGGGCCGAGCCCTGCTCGACCGACCCAACCTCGTCGTGGCCGACATCCGCGACGAGCCCCGGGTGCGGGAGATCTTCGCCCGCTGGCGGCCCGAGGTCGTCTTCCACGCCGCCGCCCTCAAGCACCTCCCGCTGCTCGAGCTGCACCCGGACGAGGCGGTCAAGACCAACGTCTACGGCACCGAGCACCTGCTCGCCGCCGCCCTGGCCCACGACGTCGCCCGGTTCGTGAACATCTCGACCGACAAGGCCGCCGACCCGTGCAGCGTCCTCGGCTACTCGAAGCGGGTGGCCGAGCGGCTGACGGCCCGGGCCGCGGCGTCGGCGTCCGCCGGCGTCTACCTCTCGGTCCGGTTCGGAAACGTGCTCGGGAGTCGGGGTTCCATGCTCGGCACGTTCCGGGCCCAGATCGCCGCCGGCGGCCCGATCACCGTCACCCATCCCGAGGTCACCCGCTACTTCATGACCATCGAGGAGGCGGTGCAGCTCGTGATCCAGGCCGGAGCCATCGGTCGCACCGGTGAGGCACTCGTGCTCGACATGGGTGAGCCCGTCCGCATCGCCGATGTCGCCAGCCAGCTCGCCGGCCTCGCCGCCCGTCCGATCGAGATCGTGTTCACCGGGCTCCGGCCCGGCGAGAAGCTCCACGAGGTCCTGTGGGCCGACGCTGAGGTCGACGAGCGACCGATCCACCCGATGATCTCCCACGTGGTCGTGGACCCTCTGCCCGAGCACGCGTTGGAGACCCTGGCAGCCGTGGGTGGCGAGCTGACCCGCCTGGCCCTGGCCGACGCCTGCGGGGTGGACGACCTCGGTGCGACGATCGACCTCCGTCCCGAGGTGACCCGCTCGGTGGAGCCCGACACCCTTCGGTGACCATGAGCGCCATGGCACGACCACCCGGTCGGGCCATTCCGTCCTGCGGGGCTTGAGCAACCGGGTGTTGCGGCCGAATCATCACCACAGATGAACAACGACCGGCGGGCCGAGCGCCTCGCAGCCGAGGCGCCCTGGTGGTTCCTGGCGGCCGGTTCGGTCGCGACCGTCGTCTACTTCCTCATCCGTGGCAGCAGCACGCAGTCGCTGACCTACGAGCTGGTGGCCGGCCTCTCCGCGGCTGCCGTGATCGTCGGGGCCCGCCTCCACGAGCCGGACCGCACGGGCGCGTGGCACCTGCTGGCGCTGGGCATCGCCCTCTGGGCCGCGGGCGACCTCCTGTGGAGCGCCAACGAGTCGGTGTTCACCACCCGGCCGTTCCCGTCGATCGCCGACGTCGCCTACCTGGGGTCGTACCCCTTCCTCCTGCTCGGCCTCTGGCACCTGGTGCGCGACCGGGTACCGGGAGGCGACCGGGCAGCCACCCTCGACACGGTGGCGGTCGTCGTCGCCGTCGCCCTGCCCTCCTGGGTGTTCGTGCTCGGGCCGCTGGTGCACGACAGCTCCTTGGGCGGGCTCGGCCGTAGCGTGGCCGCGGCCTATCCGGTGGCGGACGTCCTCGTCTTCGGCCTCGTCGTCCGGCTCCTGCTGACACGGGGGGACCGGCGGACCGCCTACTGGCTCCTCCTCGGTGGCGTCGTCTGCAACCTGGTGGCCGACACCATCTTCGCCCTGCCGTCGGTGACCACCGAGTACTCGAGCGGCAGCCCGCTCGACGGCCTCTACCTCTTCGGCTACCTCCTGGTCGGTGCGGCTGCCCTCCACCCGACGATGGTCGGTGTGGCGGTCGGTCCGGCCCGGCCGGCAACGTCGTCGCGGCCGCGGATCGCGATCGTGGCCCTCGCCGTCCTCAGCGTGCCCGCCCTGCTCGGGGCCGAGGCGATCCGAGGCGAGGTCCGACACGTCCCGTTGATCCTCGGCGGCTGGGTCGTGTTGCTGGGCGTCGTGCTGGCTCGGCTGCTGCTGCACATGCGCCACCTGGCGCGCGAGGCCCAGATCGACCCGCTCACCCGGCTGGCCAACCGCAGCCACCTGATCGAGCGCGTCGGCGCCGTCCTCCACCAGCGTCGGGCCGGTGACGTCCACGACGTCGCCCTGCTCTACCTCGACATCGACCGGTTCAAGGCCGTCAACGACAGCATCGGCCACGCCGGCGGCGACCGCCTCCTGGTGCAGATCGCCGAGCGGCTGGTGGCGATCGTGCGGCCCGGTGACCTCGTGGCCCGCCTCGGCGGCGACGAGTTCGTGGTGCTCTGCGAGCGCATCGCCGACGAGCCGGGGGCGCGCGCGGTGGCCGACCGCCTGGCCGACGGGTTGGCCGACCCGTTCTGGATCGACGGCACGCCCCACTTCCTGTCGGTGAGCATCGGCATCTCCCGGGCCACCCCGACGAGCGATCCGGCCGCGCTGCTGAAAGATGCCGACGCCGCGCTGTACCGGGCCAAGTCGGTCGACGCCCGGGCTGCCGTCTACGACGCGTCGATGGGCCGCGAGCTCTCGCTCCGAGGCCGCTTCGAGCACGACCTGTTCAACGCCATCGAGCGGCGCGAACTGCTGCTGCACTACCAGCCGCAGCTCGACCTCCGAACGGGTGCCGTCACCGGCGTCGAGGCCGTGCTTCGCTGGCAGCACCCCGACTGGGGCATGACCAAGCCCGACTCGATCCTGCCCATCGCCGAGGAGACCGGCCTCGTCGTCCCAATCGGGCGATGGGTCGTGGCCGAGGCGTGCCGCCAGCTCCGGGCCTGGCAGCTCGACGAGCCGGCGACGGCGCCGGCCGAGGTCACGGTGAACGTCTCGCGGCGCGAGCTGCTCGACCCCGGCTACGTGCCGTTCGTCCAGTACTCGCTCGCAAGCTCGCTGCTGCTCGGCGACGCCCTCGTGGTGGAGGTCGACGACGACGACCTCGCCGACGCGCCGTCGGTCGTGCTCGACGCCCTGCACCGGCTGCGGGGGATCGGCGTGCACGTCTGCATCGATCGCTTCGGCGCGGGGCGGCGGTCGTTGGTCAACGTCCGCCGGGTGCCGGCCGACCGGGTGAAGGTCGACCCGTCGCTGGTGACCGGGGTGGCCGACGACACGGGCGACCGCCTGGTGCTCACCGCCGTGCTGCAGCTCGGCGCGTCGCTCGGCCTCCGGGTGGGCGTGGCCGGCGTCGAGACCCGCTCGCAGCGCACGCAGCTCGAGCGCCTGGGCTGCACCCACGCCCAGGGCAACCTGTGGGCCCCGCCGCTGCCGCCCGGCTCGGTGCTCGACGCTGTGCTCGGCCGACCTGCGCCGCTGGCGTGAACGAGGTGGGTGATCCGAAGGGCGCGGTCCACGACTTCTGGGACGCGGCGGCGTGCGGCGAGGTCTACCTCGAGGGCGACGACCTCGCCGGTCGCTTCGCCGAGCAGGAGCGCGTGCGCTACGAGCTCGAGCCGTACATCCGGCCCTGGTGCGGGTTCGACGGGGCCGGTCTCGACGTGCTGGAGATCGGCGTCGGCCTCGGTGCCGATCACCTCCAATGGGCCCGCAGCCGACCCCGGCGCCTCGTCGGGCTCGACCTGACCGAGCGGGCGGTCGAGCTCACCACGCAGCGGCTCCTCCTCGCCGACTTCCCGGCCGACGTCCGGGTGGGAGATGCCGAGCACCTCCCGTTCGACGACGCCTCGTTCGACGTCGTCTACAGCTGGGGTGTGCTCCACCACACGCCCGACACGTCACGGGCCTTCGCCGAGGTCGCGCGCGTGCTGCGACCTGGTGGTCGGGCGTTCGTGATGGTGTACCACCGCTGGTCGATCGTGGGGCTCCTGCTGTGGCTCCGCTACGCCCTCCTCGCCGGGCGCCCGCTCCGCTCGCTCGACGATGTCTACGCCCGGCATCTCGAGAGCCCGGGGACGAAGGCGTACTCGCCGGCCGAGGTGCGGGCCATGCTCCCTTCGTTCCGGAGCTGCGACGTGGCCGTGCAGCTCACGTTCGGCGACCTGCTGGAGGGTGCCGCAGGCCAGCGGCACCAGGGCCGAGTGCTCGCCCTGGCCCGACGGGTCCTTCCGCGGTGGCTGATCCGGCGCCACCTCGGGCGGCTGGGCCTCTTCCTCCTGGTCGACGCCCGGAAGTAGGGATCAGGTGGCCGACGCCACCTCGTCGAGCAACGCCGGTGCCACGGCGAGCACGGTGTCGCGGTGGTCGGCGAGGACGGCGGCCAGCGATGCCAGGTGGTGGTCGTCGAACGCGAGGCGGGGTCGTCGGGAGCAGGCGCGCTGGACGCGCTCGGCGATCACCGACGTGTCGCTGGGGGCCGACGGCCGGATGGCGGCGAACCGGTCGAGCAGGCCGTGCCACCGGGGATCATCGGAGATGCGTCGGCCCTCGTGGAGCGCGGCGCGGAAGCCGTCGATCGTCGCGAGGTCGCCGGCGACTGCATCGTCGAGGAGGAGCTCCCAGCCCACGTGCGCCGCGGCGCGTCGTGGACCGGTGGTCAGGTCCGTGGCGCGGAGGTCGGTGCGCAGGGCGCCCACCCCGGAGACGAAGGTCAGGGAGGTGTGGAAGGCGGCATCGGCGCGGTGGTGCTCGGCCCAGCCGGCGGCGACGTCGTCCGGGACCTCGGTCCGGTCGAGCCGCACTCCGGCCATGGGCAGGAGGTCCGGCAGCACGGCGCCCAGCACGAAGGCGGGGGACGGGTCGGCGCGGCGGGCCACGGCAGCGTGGGCCAGGAAGTTCACGATCGCCAGTGTGCCCGCCAGGAACTTGACCCGATCGGCTGACGCAGGCCGAACCATCAACCACAATTGGCGCAGTGCCCGTGCCCCTCGACTCCCTGGTCCCGGTCGGGGCGGTCCTGCGTGACGTTCTCGAGGCGCTGGAGCGCAGCCCCTGCAAGCTGGCCCTCCTGGTCGACGGTGACGGACGGCTGCAGGCGACCATGAGCGACGGCGATGTGCGCCGGGCGATGCTGGTGGGCGCCGGCCTGCTCGATCCCGCCCTGCCTGCTGCCGCGCCCCGGCCGTGGACGCTGCCGGATGGGTCGTCCCGAACCCAGGCGCTGCGGCTCATGCGGGAGCAGTCGATCGCCCAGGTGCCGATCCTCGCCGCGGACGGGACGATCGTCGACGTCTGGCTGCGGAGGGACCTCGGCATCCCCCTGGCCGAGCCGTTCCTGAGCGACAACACGATGGAGTACCTCGCCGAATGCGTGGCCTCGAACTTCGTCTCGTCGGTCGGGCCGTTCGTCGACCGGTTCGAGCGGGAGTTCGCCGCTGCGGTCGGCGCCCGTCATGCGGTCGCCTGCACGAGCGGCACAGCTGCCCTGCACGTCGCCCTCCGACTCATGGGGGCGGCACCGGGCACCGAGGTCGCCGTCCCGACCTTCACGTTCATCGCCTCGGTCAACGCCGTTGCCTACACCGGGGCGACACCCCTCCTCGTCGACAGCGAGCGGGCGACCTGGAACATGGACGGCGAGCGGCTTGTCGCCGAGGTGGAGGCGCGGGCCCGGCGAGGCGACGCCCTCCCCGCCGTGATCGAGGCCGTGCACATCCTCGGCCAGCCGGCCGACCTCGAGCCACTGGTGCACCTGCGCGACCGGTACGGGATCCCGATCGTCGAGGACGCCGCCGAGTCCCTCGGAGCCACCTATCTCGAGGGCCCGTTCACGGGACGCGCCGTCGGCACGATCGGCGACCTCGGCTGCTTCTCATTCAACGGCAACAAGATCATCACCACGGGTGGCGGCGGCATGATCGTCACCGACGACGACGACCTGGCCCGAAGGGCTCGGCACCTCACGACCCAGGCCAAGGTGCCGGGCCGGGGGTACGTCCACGACGAGGTGGGCTACAACTACCGGCTCTCCAACCTCCTCGCCGCCCTCGGCGTCGCCCAGCTCGAGCAGCTGCCGACCTTCCTCACCGCCAAGCGGGCCATGGCCCGGCGCTACGACGAGGCGTTCGCCGACCTCGCCGTCGACCGGTCCCCCGTCACGGGGTGGGCTGACGCCACCTACTGGCTCTACTCGGTGCTGGCTCCGGTTGCCGGTGGCGCCGACGCCTTGCTCGACCGCCTCGACGCCGTCGGTGTCCAGGCCCGGCCGCTCTGGACGCCGCTCCACCACCAGGCGCCGTTCGCCGCGGCGCCGCGGCTCGGGGGCGCCGTGGCCGAGGACATCCACGGTCGGGGCGTCTCGTTGCCCAGCTCGGTGAACCTCACCGCCGAGGACCAGGACTGGGTCGTCGAGATGGTGCACGATGCCCTGGCGGCGACGGCCCGATGACTCCAGTCGTCGGTGTCGTGTTCGCTCGGGGCGGCTCCAAGGGCCTGGCCCGCAAGAACGCCCAGGAGCTCGGCGGTGTGCCGCTTCTCGGCCTCGCCGTCGACCAGGCCTGGCAGGCCCGCGGGGTCGAGCGGGTGCTGGTGTCGACCGACGACGAGGAGCTGGCGTCGGTGGCTCGGGACCACGGCGCCGAGGTCCCGTGGCTCCGGCCGGCCGAGCTGGCGACCGATGCATCCCCCGAGTGGGCGTCGTGGCAGCACGCGGCGGCTTGGTGGCGCGACGAGGGCCTGCCGGCGGAGACGGTCTTCCTCTCGGTGCCGGCCACGGCACCGCTGCGGGCCGTGGACGACCTGGACGCCTGCGTCGAGGTCCTGCGCTCGTCGAGCGCAGACCTGGTGCTCACCGTCACGTCGGTGCGCCGGAACCCGTACTTCACGATGCTCCGTCCCGAGCCCGACGGCACGGTCCGCCTTCTGGCCGACGGGGCCCCGGTCACCCGGCGGCAGGAGGCGCCAGAGCTCTACGACATCACGCCCGTCGCCTACGCCACGACCCTCGGCCACGTCGTCGCGGCGACCGGCCTGTTCGATGGCCGGGTCCGCCCGGTGGTGGTGCCGGCCGAGCGGGCCGTCGACATCGACGATGGCTTCGACCTGCACCTGGCCCGCCTCCTCCACGACCACCCGTACGAGCCGTGACCGCGCCCACCGGGGACACGGGCCGCTGGCTGGTGCCGGGGGAGGGCGTCGTGCTGTTCGGCGCCGGCGACCACTCCCGCTCGCTGGCTGACGTGCTGCACCGGCTCGGGTGCCCGGTCGAAGCCGTGGTCGACCGACGGCCGACCGACGAGTGGCCGCTCGTGCTCGGTAGCGACGTCGATGGTCAGCGCTTCGCCCGGGAGCGGGGCCTCGCCGCGCTCGTGGGCATCGGCTCCAACGCCGTGCGGCTGGCGCTCGTCGAGGAGCTGCGGTCGGTCGGGCTGCGCGTGCCGGCGCTCGTGGCGTCGACGGCGACGGTGAGCCACACCGCCGAGATCGGGCCGGGATCAGTCGTGCTCGAGCACGCTCATGTCGGGCCCCGGGCCTCGTTGGGCACCGGAGTGATCGTCAACACCGGCGCCATCATCGAGCACGACTGCACGGTGACCGATGGTGTCCACTGCGCGCCCGGGTCGGTGCTGGCCGGCGGGGTCGTCGTCGGCCGCCTGGCCTTCCTGGGGACCGGCTCGGCCGTGACCCCCCTGTGCCGCGTCGGGGAGGGGGCGGTCGTCGGTGCCGGTGCCGCGGTGGTGCGTGACGTCCCGGCCGGGGCGACCCAGGTCGGGGTGCCGGCCCACCGCGGCTCAGGGACGGTCGACGAACCGCTTCCGTAGCAGGACGTCGTCGATCTCGACTTCGCGTACGCGGTCGACGATCACGGCGGCGGCCCGCCCGTCGCCGTAGGGGTTGGCCCGGCCGGCGAGTGCGGCGCGCCGCTCGGGGCGGAGGGCGTCGAGCACCTCGGCCCGGATCGCGTCTCGGTTGTTCGGCACGTCGCGGACGTTCTCGGCCCGGGTCCGACCGTCCTGGCGGGTGCCGACGTTGACGACGGGCAGGCCGAGCGAGGGTGCTTCGATGATCCCGCTCGACGAGTTGCCGACCATGACCGCGGCCCACGCCATGAGGCCGACGTACACCTCGGTCCCGAGGTGCTCGACGGCGACGGTTCCGGCTTCCTCGGCCACGAACGACGCGATCCGCTCGCGGATGAGTCGTCCGCCAGGGTCGGCGTTGGTCCCGGTGAACACGACCGGCCGGTCGAGCCCGCGGAGGGCAGCGAGGAGCTCGCCGACCTGGTGCTCGAGCTCGGTCGGTTCGAGCGTCGGAGCGTGGAACGTGACCATGACCGGCGGGCTCCCAGGGTCGATGCCGAGTCGGGCGGCCACTGCGGCGGGTGGGAGCGGCGGCGCGGCGAGGAGGCCGTCGAGCGCGGGCGCCCCGCTCACCGTGACCCGCCACGGCTCCTCGCCCAGCTGGAGGACCCGCCGCGCGTGGTCAGCGGTCGAGACGAGGTGGAGGTGGCTGAGCTTGGTGATCGAGTGCCGCAGGGCATCGTCGAACGCCCCCTCGGTGAGCTCGCCGCCGTGCAGGTGGGCGACCGGCAGCAGGAACGGGAGGGCGGCGACGGCCGCGGCGTGCATCTCGAACCGGTCACCGATCACGACCAGCAGGTCGGGGGCGAGGTCGGCGAACGCTCGGCCGTAGCCGGCGACGGCTGCGCCGGTCGCGGCGGCGATGGCTGCTGGCGAGTCCGAGTCGAGGGGCAGCGGGACCCGTGCCGCGATGTCGAAGCCATCTCGCTCGATGTCGCGGTGCGTCGCCCCGAAGCGGTCCTCGAGGTGGGGGCCGGAGACGACGAGCCGAAGCTCCAGCTCGTCGTCGGCGACGATGCGCTCGAGCACGGGGCGGAGGATGCCGTAGTCGGCCCGCGACGTGGTGACGACCCCGATGGACCTCACCGGAGGTCGTCGGGGCCGAGCACCGTGCCGACGCCGACGTCACGGGCGAGTCGCCGACCGAGGAGGTCGTCGCGGCGATCTGGGGCGAACCCGGTGCCGGGACGGCGAGCGGCGAGGTCGTCGTCGGCCAGCGGGTGGCCGGCGGGCAGGTCGCGGGTCGTGACCAGGCTCTTGCGGGCCACGGCCGCGGTCTCGGCCTCGCACGGCGCCGGCTGCTTGACCCCGTCGCCGAGGGCCGCCTCCACGTCGCGCACCGCGACGATCAGCGAGGTGAGCTCGGCGGGCTCCAGTGACGACCGGTGGTCGGGCCCGGGCTGGGTCCGGTCGAGGGTGAGGTGCTTCTCGAGCACCGACGCCCCGAGGGCGACGGCGGCGATGGCCACGGTCGCCCCGAGGGTGTGGTCGGAGTAGCCGATCTCGACGCCGAAGGCCTCCCGCATGCTGGCCATGGCGCGGAGGTTGGCGGCGGCGGCGGGTGCTGGGTAGCAGCTCACGCACTGGAGGAGGACGAGGTCGTCGTTCCCTGCCCCTCGGATCACGTCGACGGCGGCGGCGACGTCCGCCAGGTCGGCCATGCCGGTCGAGACGAGCATCGGCCGTCCCCGGCCGGCGAGGTCGGCGAGGAACGGGAGGTTGGTCAGCTCTCCGGACGAGACCTTGAAGGCCGGCACGTCGAGCTCGTCGAGGAGGTCGGCGCTGCTCGGATCGAACGGGGTCGAGAGGAAGGTGATGCCGCGGGACCGACAGCGGTCGCGAAGGGCCTGCAGTGCGTCGATCGGGAGCTCGAGCCCGGCCAGGAGCTCCAGCTGCCGATCCTGGCCGCTGCGACCGGTGCGCTGGTACGTGGCCGTCGGTGCCCCTGGAGCGACCAGGTCCAACGCTCGGAACGTCTGGAACTTCACGGCGTCGGCACCCGTGTCGGCGGCCGCGTCGACGAGGTCGTGGGCGAGGTGCACGTCGCCGTTGTGGTTGACCCCGACCTCGGCGATCACGAAGCACGAGCTGCCGGCGCCGATGCTGCGACCGTCGAGATCCATCGCCGCGATCGTAGGTGGGGCACCGAGGCCCACGATGCGCTGGCTACCAGATGTCCCGATCGCTTCGGAAGAGGGACCAACGGGTCGGGTCGAGGATCATCGGTCGCTCGGTCAAGGCCTTCACGAGGAAGTAGTTGTTCTTCTGGCGAACGTCGAAGAATCGGTTCCGGCGCACGAAGTCCCGCAGGGTGGGGTCCGCCGAGTGCCGGTTGAGATCGATCGCGAGGAGGCCGACCTCCCGTCGGGCCCGAATGGCGCGGAGACAGGCCTTCATGCCGCGGTGGATGAACTGGAGGTCCTGCTCGTTCGCGACGACATCGCCGATCGTGACCTGGAGGATCCGGCCGCGGCGGACTGAGTAGGCCAGGTCGACACGCAGGACCTTCGCCCCTTCGCCGTGGTGGAAGTGCTCGTACATGGGTGCCAACCCGAAGGATGCGTGCCAGGCGTCGAACTCAGGGGACCGGATGCGCCCGATCTGGCCGTGAGCCACCGCGGCGGGGACGACCTCCGGCGTCGGGTCGAAGCCGAGGGACCACGGGGCTGCCTTCGGGCTCACGCTCGTCGGGTGGATGAGCCGGACGTAGGTCGTGAGGTCGCACACGTGCGCGAAGCCGTTCCGAACGAGGCTCCCGAAGGACACGTCCACCGGGAAGCCCACGATGAAGTCGGCGGTGAAGTCGCCCGGGTTGTCCTCCACTTGGCACAGCAGCCGTTGGAAGATGCCCCTGCCTCGGTACTCGGGGTGCACGAGCGAACGGCCGGACTGGTAGCTGGCGAAGGTCTCTGCGCCTGCGGCATAGGGCCAGAAGAAGAAGGCCTGGAACCCAACCACCTTGTCCTCGTCCAGCGCGACGAGGCGGATACAGCGATCGCGCTGGTAGGGATGCTCGAAGAAGCCGTCGATGTAGGCGTGCTCGTCGGCTTCGGTCGTCGAGTTCTGTCGCGAGAAGAGCGCGACGACCTGCGGTCGCATCCAGTCGTCGTAGGACGTGATCTGCAGCTCTGAGCTCATGCCTGAAGCCTTCGCGCCACTGCATCGTGGAGACCGCTGAGGATCGCGTCGAGCTCCGCAGGGTGAGTGCCACGGCCGACGTTGTGCCGACCGAGCGCGAACCGGTCGGTCGTGCCCGGCATCGGTACGTTCATCACGGCGCAGAGGTAGCCGGCGCCTTCGACGGCTCGCCGCTCTCGTTCGCCTACCGATCCCTGGTCGCCGAACGGATAGGCGTAGGCCCAGACGGACGCGCCGGTCGCCTCCTCCAACCGGAGCTTGGTGGTGACCACCTCGTCCTCAATCGAAGCGTCCGGCTGCAGGGAGAGGACGCTGTGACTCGCGCCATGCGCACCGATGGTCATCCCGGCGTGCACGACCTCGGCGAGCTCTCCCCGGTTCATCGGGCGAAAGCGAGCATCGGCATCGGCGCGGGCGGCCTCCGGCCCGGCGGCCACCCGCAGACAGCGCAGGGCCTCCGCTCGGTTCGCCTCATCCAGTCGGCTGAGCAGGCGCACGAGGTCCCACCAGGTCTGCCGCGGGAATGGGTCGCCACCTTCGTCCGGGAACGGGGCGCTGAGGGCGACGTGGAGCTGATCCATCCAGAACCACTCAGGCTCTGTCTCGGTCGACCTGCTCGTCACGAAGAAGAGAGCACGCACTCCAGCGTCCTGGAGCACCGGCACCATGTGGGACCGCGCGTTCGCCAAACCGTCGTCACAGGTGACGAGCACCGCGTCGTGGGGCAGGCGGGTCCCATCCTCCAGCCAGGCGCGGAGGTCATCCGGGTCGATGAGTCGGTACCGCCTCTGGAGCAGTCGGAGGTGATCGCGCAGCTCGTCGGTGGAGACCAGGTTCCCGTCGTGGGGCAGGTCCCAGCGCGCGTCGCTCGGCATGGCTCCGTGGTACGAGACCAGCGCCGGTGCGTCACGCCGTCGAGACGGTGACAGCAGCCCCATGGCCGAGAGCGGGCGGTAGCCGAGGCGCAAGGCGGTTCCTGCGACGGTCCGAGCGCCCACGCGGTCAAGGTAGCCCCTTAGGGAGGTCCATCAGCCGGATCGAGCAGGCGGACCGACGGCGGCAGCACCTTGCCCTCGGTGACCGCTCGGACCACGCCGGCGATGGAGGTCTCGATGCTGACGAGGTGCGACAGGTCCTCGAGGAAGAACGGGTGGTACTCGAAGATCACGGTGGGCACCCCGGCTGCAGCACAGTCGACGACGATCGTCGAGAAGTGGCAGATGGCGATGCCCGTCTCGTCGAGCACCTGATCGAGCGGCCGTCGGTCGAAGACCAGATCTCCGTCGCTCGATCGCTTCCACGCGGCCGTCCAGCCGTCCAGGTCGTCGGCCGGGTGGGGGCGGATCGCCACCGGCAGACCGAGGGCAGAGAGCGCGGACAACATCTGGATCGCTGAAGAACGTTGGATGTCGGGGTCGATGAGCGAGAACCGCGTGGTCGCCGAGGTGAAGTAGGTCACCCGCCGGCCAGGAGCAGCCGGCCGCTGGCGGAGGGGAGGGCCGTGTCCCACGTCCGGGGCCGTGGAGCCGGCGCGCACCTGATCGGTCCACGCCTGGCTCCAGACGAACATCCGGTCGCTCAGGATCGGGGTCGTGCGGTAGTAGTCGTTGAGCAGGCCGTGTTGGAGTTGCGTCGTGGCGATCCCCTCCTGGCGGCAGGCTTGGATGACGAGGCCCTCCGCGCCCCACTGGTTCGCCAACCGCACCTCGGTCGGCTGAGCCGTCCGAAGCCAGCCGCGGATCAGGTCGGCCTCGTGGACCAGGTCGGACGCTCCGCGCCCGAGCCAGTAGCGGCTTCCGGGGTCGCTCAGCAGCGACGCTTGGAGGGGGAGGTCCCCGATCCGCTCGGGTGCCTCGTCCTTCGCCCGACGCACCGCGTCGAGGAACGCCTCGGCCGCACCGGGATCACCGGCGCGGGGAAAGTGCCAGAGCGGGACCGCCTCCGTGGCGCTCCCGACCGCGGCCGCTCGGCTGTTGACCACCCAGCCGTCGTCCGGATCGGTGATCCTCCCCAGCACCCGCGAGTACACGGCGTAGCTGCTGAACTGCCAGGGCCGGGGCGGGGTGGGGCGGGGTCGAGGCGCCAGCCGCCCTCGGATCCGGTGGTTCCGATCGACGTGATCGATGCTGATCCGACGTGCTCGGGCGAGCAGTTGGGGAAGCCGGCCGACCGCCTGTCGCCCTTCCCGTGGCCGCACCTCGACCGTGATCCCCGTTCGGTCGGCCTCGTGCCTGACCAGCGTCTCGAGCCCGACCCCTGCGGTCATCGTGATGGTCGCGCCGGAGGCGGCCTCCTCGACGGCGGCGACCATCGCTCGAGCCACCTGGGCGACCCGCAGCGCGTCGGCGAAGGCCGTGTCGACCGTCGCGAACGGTTGGAGGTCGCCGTAGGCCAGGTCATGGGCGTCCAGCCAGGACCGGACGGTGGCATGCCGTTCCTGCACGAGGTGGGCGTGCTCGGTGCGAAGGCTCGACGCGTTCCAGAGGATCGGGATGCCGGCTGCGGTGATGGCGTCGGTGACCTCATCGGGCGCGAAGTAGCCGACGACGACGGCGTCGACATCCCGAGGGAGGTTTCCCAGCCTCGGATCTCCGCCGTCGCCGGGTGCCAGGACCCCGATCCTCGTCATGTACACCTTTCGAGCTCGTCCCGACGCGCGGCGCGGCATCGGGAGGTCGAGCGTATGCAGACCCGAGGGACGGCTGTTCCAGCGAGGTCGTGTGTCGTACCGTCACGGATCGATGTCCCGATCCGCGACGATCTCGCAGGCCGACAACTTCGCTGGGCGGTTCGGGCTGGTGTTCCGCTCCTCCGCGGTCTTCTACGTGGCCAACGATGACGCCGTCACCACGACGCTGTCGTTCATGGACTACTGGAAGCTCAAGCGTGGGCTCGATGTCGCCGTCGTGGCGTCCACCCGCGACATGGCCGGCAACCTCGTCGACCGCGAGCGGCTCACCTGGGCGCCCGGTCAGGTGGTGAACCATCGGACGGCCGTCGCCGAGGGCAGCGTCGAGATCGAGGTGTTCTGCAACGAGGAGCTGGTGATCCCGTACGCCGCCGTCATGGGCGTGTACGAGACGGCGAGCGGCATCGCCATGGTGCACAGCTACGCCCGCAGCTACTCGCCGCACGAGATCGAGGAGGGCAGGGCGATCACGCGTGGCGAGGAGGCGTGCTGGACCTTGCGCGACTCGCCCACGATGCGGTCGTTCTGCGTCGTGCACAACGGGGGCCAGGTGCAGCCGGCCCAGCAGGTGCGCCTGGAAGTCACCGATCAGCGCGGCCGGACCAGGGGTGCCGACATCCAGCTGGCGGCCCTGGCCCCGTACGAGACGGTGCGCCTGGTGCCGTCCGAGCATGTGACGGACCTCGTCGGGCTCCTCGACGGCGGGCGCGGCGACGGCCGGCTCTCCTTCGACCTGACCGGCGCGTTCACCCGGATGCTGGTCGGGGTCGAGTCCGTCGATCGGTCCGACCTCCAAGTGACGCACTCGAACTTCAACTACTCGCGCCATGCCACTGACCTGGCCGACGACGACTGCGCGTGGATGGACGTGCCCCGCCCGCCCGGCCGGTCCCAGCAGGTGGTCGTGTACCCGGACGCGCACGCCGGCGTCTACGAGGTGGACGCCAGCGACGGGCGACGGACCTTCTCGCCCGGCGAGCGGCTCGAGGTGCCCGCCGATCGAACCCTGGCGTTCCGGCGCCTCGACGGCAAGATGCCGACCCGGATCGTGACCGGCGTGGTCACCGAGAACGATGGGATCCCCCACGAGCTGTCGCTCGGCGTCTCCACCCGCCGCAAGCCGTCCAAGCGCCTGGCCTGGGGGCTGGCCGACGAGTCGACCAGCCTGTACGCGCACGACCTCCCGGTGATCTTCGGCGGGGCCACCGACGATCCCATGGTGATCACCCTGCACGGCACCACGTCGAGCTCCACGTCGGTCGAGCTCCCGGCGTGGATCCTCCGCGACCTAGGGGCCGGCCTGCCGCTCGTCGAGCTGCTCCCGGATGCCGCGGAGGTGCTCGGCGGCGACTTCGGGTGGTGGACGGCGCGCTGTGACTACGGCGGGCTGTCGTGGTACTCCTCCCTCGAGCGCCCGTCCGGCAGCCTCGCAGTCGAGCACGGGTTCTGAACGTCGTTCAGCGCGGCCCGTCGATGCCATCGCCGAGGACCTCCGCCTGCCAGGCGTACCCCCGATCGATGAGCCCCTCGAGGAACCGTCGGTTGTAGACGTCCGGCGTTCGGAACCACTCGGCGAGGTACCCGGTGTAGAGGTCCTCGAACGGGATCCGCCCCTCCAGGACGCTCGCCAGCACCGCGGCGTCGACCCGACAGACCTTCTTCCGCTCCTCGCCGAAGGTCCGCTGGGCCGTCCGACGCACGACCCGGCCCCACGTGACCTCGATGGCGAAGGCGATGGGCTCATCGCTGGCGAGACCGTCGAGGAACCGGTCGAGCAGCGGCGCGTAGCGCTCGTCCCACGTCGCCTCCGACACCTCGCCGAAGTCGGTCGCCGGCTCGATGTGGGGGAAGCCCCGCTGATCGACGTGGAGCGAGCGGGTGATGCCGATGACCAGGTCGCGGCCCGGGAGGTAGACGTCGCCCGGCGAGAGGTCGATGAAGCGGTCGCCGGCGACGGCGTTGGCGTGGTCGCCGTGGACGGTCGGCGCCCGGAACGCGTAACCGCGGTGGGCGATCTTGGCGAAGCATGCGTAGGCCAGGCACCGGTCGAACCCGAGGTCGGCGGCCGTCGCCGCGATCGAGCGGAGCATGGCGTCGTTCTTCTCCCGCAGGGCCCGGTCGGGATCAGTGATCGCCGGATACGTCAAGGGGTGGCCGGCGGCCGATGCCCCCTGGGCCATGAGCAGCGAGGCCTTCCCCGGTGGTTTCGTGGCCGCGATCCGTCCGCGGGCCTCCGGGCCGAGGTCCCACGAGTCGTTGGCGTGGAGGACGAAGGCATCGGGGGTCTCGATCGAGATCACGGCATCGCCGGGGGAGTGGAGGTGCGGGTGGCTCCGGAGCGTGAACGGACCGAACGTCACCGGCTCCTCGTCGAGCACCGAGACCGGGAGGTGGCTCCGCAGACCGACCTGCCGCGGGGCCAGCACGGTGGTGCCGGCCGGCAGTCGGTCGAGGAAGCGACGGTCGAGGTGGTCGGGGTGGCCGTGGGACACCACGACGGCTAGGCGCCCGGTCGCGGCCAGGCCGAGCAGCATCGCCGGGTTCATGGCCGGTGGTGGCGAGGGGACCCAGGTCGAGAACGCTGGTGCCTCGTACCAGGGATCGGTGAGGAGCCAGTGGTCACCGGACCGGAGGAGGACGCTGGCGTGCGACACGAAGTAGATGACGGTCTCCGTCGGGTCGACCCGGTCGCTCACGGTCCCCACTCTGTCAGCGGCCATGGGCCCGGGCACCACCTCGCGTACTGTCGGAGCGGATGACCGAGCTGATCCGCGTCCTCGTCGGCTACCAGGTCGACGCCGACTACGGCGGCTCGCAGCACACCACGGCCCGCGAGGTCCTCGTTCGCTTGGATCCAACCCGCTTCCACGTCACGGCCTTCTACGACGATGCTCCGGACGAGCGGCTTATCCACCGGCCCAACACCCGGCTGGTGCGCCTCCCGGAGCGTCGGAAGTCGGTAGTGCAGCTCCGCCACCTACTCGCTCGCCGCTACGACCGGCTCTTCTACTGGCCGCCGATGCCGGCGACCTACACCTACCTGCGGTTGCGGCCGCGCCGGAACCGGCTGGTCACGAGCGTCGAGGGTCAGCTCTGGCACCCGGCCTTCGACCAGATCTCTGGGTCGTCCCGGCGGCAGGCCTACGCCCTCCTCGAGCGGAGCCAGCGCTGCACGGCCGTGTCGCACGATGTCGCCGAGGCATACGCCGAGCGCTTCGACCGACCGATGCCGTCGGTCGCGACCCTCGGCGTCGACACGGCCCGCTACCGCGTGGACGACGGTTGCGAGGCTCGGGAGCCCCTGGTGCTCTTCGCCGGCAACCTCCAGCGGTGGAAGCGCCCCGAGCTCGTCGTCGAGGCCGCGGCACGCTTCCCCGACCATCGCTTCGTGCTCGCGGGCCGGGGTCCCCTCGAACCGTTGCTCCGGCAGCAGGTCGCGCAGTCGGGCCTGCGGAACGTCGAGCTCGTCGGGTACTGCTCGTTCGACGAGCTGCGAGCTCTCTATCGGCGGGCATCGGTCTTCCTCTTCCCGAGCATCAGCGAGGGGATGCCGAAGGTCCTGCTCGAGGCTGCGGCGAGCGGCCTGCCGATCGTGACCTGCGGTGACTACCGGCCTGAAGCGGTCCGTCACGGCGAGACGGGTTACGCCACGGCCGACGCGGAGGACATGTTCGCTGCGCTGGGCCTGCTCCTCGGCGACGACGCGCTCCGCGGACGCATGAGCGCGGCGGCCGTCGCTGGCAGCTGCGCGTTCGATTGGGACGAGGTCGTCCCGGCCTGGGCCGAGGCGATCGCCGCGCCGTTCTGATGCTGGCAGCACGGATCGCCCGTCGATTCCGCGCTCTCGGGCTCCAGCGCGTCGTCGACCGGCCCACGGTGGTCTTCGCCAGCGACGATTGGGGCCTCCTCGGCGTGCCTGACGCGACCGCGTTCGACCGGATCCGCCGGCGGTTCGGCGAGACCGGCCTCTTCGACACCCACAGCCTCGAGACGGTCGACGACCTCGCTGCCATCGGCTCGATGTTTGCCCGCCATCGCGATGCCGACGGGTGCCCGCCCGTGCTGAGCGCCTTCTACGTGATGCGCAACATCGACCCCGCGGCATCCTTGGCCACCGGTCGGCTGGTCGTCCGGGCCATCGACGAGGGTGATCCGAACGTGTACGAGGACGGCTGGTGGGAGGCGACTCTCGACGCCGTCGACCGTGGCGTCATCGCGCCCTACCTGCACGGGCGCGACCACGCCGACGTGGGCCGGCTCGAGGCCGCCCTCCAGGGTGGCGACGGCGCAGACGTCGTCCGCGACCTCTTCGCGTCAGGGGTCGGCTTCCACCCCCACGTCCTCCGGTTCGGGGCCTACGCCCACGAGCACTCCGACCTGGCCACCGACCTCGAGGTCCTGACCGAGGGCAAGGTCCTCTTCGAGCGTGCGTTCGGTCGGCCGGCGACCGTCACCTGCCCTCCGGGCTATCGGATGTCGTCGGGGACCCTGGAAGCGATGGCACGGCTGGGGATCATGCACGTCCACAACGGCGGCGGGCCCACGATGCTCGGGCCGGTCGTGGAGGACGGGGTCCTGCACGTGCCCCGCAACGTCTCCTTCGAGCCGGCCATCCGGGGCGACCAAGTCACGGCGGTCCTGCCGATCGTCCACGAGCTGGTGCGAGCTGGCTTCCCGGTCGTGCTCTCCACCCACGCCGTGAACTTCCAGACCCGACTGGTCGACCACCGAGCTCCCACGCTCGACGCCATCGATGCCGTGTGCACCGAGCTCGAGCAGGCCTACCCCGATCTGCGCTACGTGTCGGCGGAGGCGCTCCGCGGCCAGCTCCGCCGCCCCGGGCTCCGGGTGCGTCCGCGTCGGGCCGTGTTGCGGGCCCTCCGCGCTCAGTCGAGGTAGCCCAGCGACCGGAGGTGCGCCTCGAGGTCGACCGCCTCCTCCGGCGTGACCCCGTCGGCCACCGGTCTCGGAGCCGTCGGCACGGCCTGGCCGGTCACCGGGCGATGCACCCACGCGACGGACGTGCCCGAGGTGCCGCCGGGTTGCGGCAGCTCGAGCGTGGCGAGCACGGTCGCGAACATGTCGCCCATGTCAGCCGGCTCGTGGGCGCCGGCGATCACCGACGGCCCCCGTGCGAGGAGCACGCCGTCGCGGTGGTGCTCCGAACCCCCGTCAGGCCAGGAGAGTCGAGGGTCGCCGTGGTCGGTGCGGAGGATCCAATCGTCGGCGGGCAGGAGCACCACGTCGGGCAGGCCCGGGTCCTCGCGGTCGAACGCCTCGGCCTGGGAGAGGCACTCGGCGAAGGGTGCCACACCGGTCGGGATGGACGACCGTCCGAGAGCAGCGTCGAGGACCTGGCGGACGACAGCGTCGCCCCGAGCGGCCTTGATGTCGGGGCGGAGGTAGAGGTAACAGGCGCGATCGTCGAGCGAGATGGGCCAGAGCTCGGGGGACCGGTGGCCGGCCGAGATGGGAAGTTCGTCGCCGACCCCGAGGCGCCGCCGGAGCACGGGGCGGATGGCGTCGCCGACCCGCGCTGGAAGGAGGCGTCCGGCGAGCCGCTGCAGCCCGAGGGCGCGCTGGTTCACGACGCCGTCGAGTCCGGCCTTCGACAGCCACGTGGCCACGTTGAAGGCGGGCCCTCGGGCGAAGCCGTGGTCGGACACGACCAGGACGGTCCCATCGTCGCCAGCCCAGCTCAGCGCGTCCCCGAGGAGCGCGTCGACGTCCTGCCAGCAGCGGGTGAGCTCGTCACCGGCCTCGCCGGTCGCCGCCATGGCCAGCAAGCGGTCGAAGTCGAGGTGAGACAGGCGGTCGGGAACCACGTTGACGATGCAGAGGAAGTCGATGTCGTCGCCGATCTCGCCGAGCAGCTGGCGTCGAAGCTCCGTCTGAGCTGACAGGGCGGCCACGTAGGCCGCCGCCTCGTCGGGGCGGCGGCGCAGCTCGGACGACGTCAGGGACTTCTGCACCTCGGGCACCCACGTCGGGAAGGCGTCGAGCAGGTCGGGCGGCGACACCATGCGGGGCGACCCGGCCGGCGCCATGAAGCCCGATGTGAACAGCTCACCGGCGGGCGAGGCGGGGAAGGCCAGGGGGATGTCGATGCAACCGACCTTGCGGCCCGCGGCTTCGGCGATGTCCCACAGCATCGGGATGCGGCCGGATGGGAGGTACGTGAAGCCGCCTTCCTCCACCCGCCACGGGACGGGAGGACCTCCCTCGCGCCAGTACAGGACGCCGTGCTCGGCGGGGGGCAGGCCGGTCCACAACGTGGTCCACGAGGGCAGCGTGTACATGGGGATCGTCGACCGCAGGACGGCGCGGCCGCAGCCACGTCGCATGCGGGCGAGCTCGGGCATCGCACCGAGATCGGCGAGCCCGTCGAGGACGTCGAAGGTGGCTCCGTCGAGGCCCACGATGGCAACGCGCCGTGTCACCAGTTCACCGTAGCGAAGGTCACCGGTCCCGGAGTCGGGCCCACGCCGCGGGGTTGCGTCGGAGCTCGACGGCGCCGGTGGTGAGCGCGCAGGCGACCGTGACAGCGGCCCCGACGAAGCAGGCGGCAACGAGGTCGTCGCCGATCCTGGACGACGCCGCCGCGGCGGCGGCCGCGACCAGCAGGGCGATGGCCACCTGGAAGACGATCGCGCGGTCCCACGGGAGCACGCCCTGGGTCCTCCAGAGGAACCACGAGTTCAGGAGGTTGATGAGGAGCAGCGTGAGCGTGGTGGCCCAGGCTGCGCCGGCGACGCCGTAGGCGGGGACGAGCGTGGCGCAGGCCACCACGTTGAAGCCGAGCGCGACCGTTGCTCGGCCGGCGAGCAGGCGGGCCCGCCCGCCCGCCTCGAGGGCGAGGCTGTTGAAGCCGAGCAGTGCGGCGGTCAGCGTGCCGGCCGTCAGCACCCGCAGGATCGTCGGGTCGACGGCGAAGTCGCTGCCGTAGACGGCGTGGGCGGCGCGCGTCGGGACCGCGAGGAGGACGGCGGCGATCGGGAGCGCGAGGCAGAGGCCGAACCGGCTGGTCCGGTGGTAGAGCATGCGGAACGTCCGGTGGTCGTCGCTCGCGAGCGACGCCGTGAGGGCCGGTAGCAGGTAGGCGCCGGTGATGGCGAAGGTGGAGGCGACGAACTCCGACATCCGCGAGATGGGGCCGTAGGCGCCGGCCGCGGCGGGGTCCCGCACAAGGCCCACGAAGAGCACGTCCAGCTGGAGGATGGTGGTCCACATCAAGCTGGCGAGCATGAGGGGCGCCCCCATCGCCAGGATCTTCCGGGTCTGGCGCCCGGCACCAGGGCGGCTCCCGATCCGTGCGGTCCGGGCGAGGACGGCGAAGCCGAGGAGCCAGGCGGCGCTGCGGACCACGGCGATCTCGACGCTCGTGCGGAGCCCGACGACGACGGCGATCACGGAGCCGGCGGCCCCGCCGAAGGTGGCGAGCATCTGCGCCGACTCGGGTATCCGGGGTCGGCGGAGCGCCCGGAAGTAGCCGAGGAGCGCCCCCTGCGTGGGCGCGAGCGCGGCGACCGGCGCGAGCGCGACGACGGCCCAGGTTGCCGCGCCGAACTGGCCGCGGCCGAGGGTGACGAGGAGCACGATGGTGACGCACGCAAGCGCGCCGGCGCGACGGGCGATGGGCCGCGCCGCCGCGGCGACGTCGCGCGCCGCCGCTTCCCGATCGTCGATCCGGGCGCTGGCGATCTGGGTGACCGCCGGAGACAGGCCGATGCCGGCGATGGCCGTGATGATCCCGACGGTGGCGAGGCCGACGGTCAGCTCGCCGTACGCCGTCGCCGACATCAGCCGCACCAGCACGACGGTGACCGGGAACCCCAAAGCCAGGCCGAACAGCCAGGTGGCGCCGCTCCAGATCGCGCCCGACACCACACCGCTCGATGCCGCGGCCAGGGCATCGTCCTCGGCGGAGGAGGCGCCACCCCCAGGCTCCGACGGATCAGGGGCGTCGGGTTCCGTCTGGCCTCCTTTGACCCGCAGGGCTCGCAGTGTAGGCAGTCGCTGCTTCACGCCGGGCCTGACCGGCGGGCTCGCTGTCGGAGCGCCGTGGCCGATCGGAGGAAGCGGTTCGTGCCGGCCGCGAGGTCGAGCCGAACCCCTTCCACGTACTCGACAGGCATGCCTCCGAAGCCCCGTTTGAACGCCGCGACACCGGTCGTAGCCACGCCGCCGGAGAGGTCGTAGGCGGCGCAGCCTTGGTCCCAGGCCCACGCCATGGCCCGGGCCTGGAGGAGGTGTCCGGCGCTGACGCCGGGGACCCGTCCGGCACCGCCCCAGAGGTACCACGCCGTCGCCCCGGCCCGGAGCGCGACGAGGCCGCCGATGGTGTCGCCGTCCCGCTGGGCGAGGAGCACCGTCCCCCGACCTGGCTCGGCGCGGAGCCACGCACCGATCCGAGCGAGGAAGTCGGCCGGCTCCGGCACGTAGCCGCGCCCGTCGGCGGCCCGCCGGTGCACCTCGGCGAAGGCGGTCATGGTGGCGGCGTCCGTCCCACCGACCACGCCCACCCCGGCCTTCTCGGCCCGGCGGATCTCGTAGCGGGTCGACTGCCGGAACGTGGCGAGCTGGACATCGGGCTCACGCAGCGTGACCCGAAGGGATGCGGACGAACCCGCCACTGGGGCGAACGACGCGCGACCGCGCCGCACGCCCCGGTCGAGCGCGATCCCGAGGGCGACCTGCTCGGGGCGGGGCCAGAGCGGGTGGGCGTCGATCTGGGTGGTGCGCCGAGCGCGTGCCTCGCGGGTCAAGGCGGCGAGGGCGGAGGCGAGGGCGTCGGCGGAGTCGGTGACCGGTCCGTACCGGAAGGTCAGCGACAGGAGCGGGAGTCGCCCGTACGGGCGGCCGGCCATGCCGACGCCGCTGAGCACCAGCCGGCCACGGTCGCCGACGGTGACGACGATCGATGCGTCCCCGGTCCCCGCGGCGGCGACGAACTGGGGATACTGGAACGGATGAGATCGGGTGTGGCAGTCGAGGAAGACCGTGATCTCGGAGCGACGGTCTGGGCTGAGGTCGGCGACTCGCTCGACGGTCACCCCCACGGGTGTGTGCTCCGTTGACGCTGGCCCGTCGGGTGCGTGATCGCGATGGGATTGCACGGGCCTACTGGTCGGGGAAGGTCGCGTGGGCACGCGTGCGCGGTCGGCGGGTGCTGCACTGCCTGGGCGACAGCCACGCCGAGATCTTCATCGCCATCGCTGCCGACGGGTTGTTGCGGGACACCGATCTCGACGTGACCGTCGTGAGCGGCGCCACGGCCCTCGGCCTGTCCAACCCGAACTCTCGAACGCAGGCCTTGGTCATCTTCGAGCGCAAGCTGCGTCGCCTGCCCCGCCATGGGACGGTGCTCCTGTCGCTCGGCGAGGTCGATTGCGGCTTCCTGCTCTGGTACCAGGACGAACGTGGCATCGCGTCGACCGACGAGGGGTTCGAACGGTCGTTGGCCAACTACACGGCCTTTCTCGCCGAGTCGTTGCGCCGCGGGTTCTCGTTGATCGTGATGTCGGTGCCGCAGCCATCGATCGAGGACTACGCGACCTGGGCGGAGACGACGAACGTCCGACGCGAGGTGCACGCCGACCTGGACGCCCGCGTCGCGGTGACCCGGCGCTACAACGAACGGCTGCGGGTCTGGTGCCGGGAGAACGGCGTACCGATGCTCGACTTCGAGGATGACGTCCTCGACGAGGACTCGCGCCTTCGCCCGGAGTACAGGAGCTCGGACCTCGAGGACCACCACTACGACCAGACCACCTTCTCCCACCTCGTCGCGGCCAAGCTCGTCGAGCTGGGGTACCGCTGAGCAGGGCGGCGCGGGTGGCGCCCGATGGCATCATGCGGCCATGGCCGTCGCAGACCTCCTCGGTGCGGTCGGATCACGGCTTGCGGTTCCGGTACAGCGCTGGGTCGACGACGGACCGGACCATGTCGCCGTCGATCGGCACGTGCAGGAAGGCCGACAGCTCCTTCGCCGAGTCGTCGGGGACGGTGAGCAGCGAGTGGTGCTCGACGCGGAGCACGCGGATGTTCGGGGCGTCGTCGAGCCAGCGTTCGACGGCATCGGCGTGACGTCCCAGCATGTCGGCCAGTGCGGCCGGGTCGAACGAGGTCACGTCCTGGCCTCGTCGTTCGAGCATCGTCTGCTGCGAGGCGACCACCTCACCGAGGTCGCGCCGCAGGACGATCACGTCGTAGCTCCGGTCGTCGGGGAGGTGCTTGAGCAGCGTCGTGATGACCTTCACGGCGTGCCCGGCGGCACCGTCGAGCCACGCCACGTCGCCTGCGGGGAGCTGCTTGACCCGCTCGTACTCGAAGTAGCCGCCGGGGTTGTCGTCGTCGGCGCGGCGTACGACGTCGGTCAGCGGCGGGATGCCAGCGACCTCCAGCAACCGCATCATGAGCGAGGTGCCCGATCGGGGCAGGCCCGAGACGATCGTGATCGGAATCGTGCACCTCGGGCGTCGTGGCCGGCGCGGCGACCGGTGTCGGGGGCCAGCCATGTTCGTTGATGACCGGGAGGCCTGGCAAGCGATCGTCGCCGAGCGGGGCGGCCCTGTCGTCCAGGACTGGGACTGGGGCGCCTCGCGGGAGGCGCGTGGGCAGCGGGTCTGGCGGCTGACGGACGACGGGGGACTCGCCCTCCAAGCGGTCGACGCCCGCTGGCACGGCCTGCCGGTGGCCTGGGCGGCAGGTGGCCCGCTGCTCGGCCCCGGTGGTGCACCCCGTGACCTCGGTCGGCGGCTCCGCCGGATGTCGTGCCAGCTTCGACGACCGCTCGTCCTCGCTCCGCACGGCTGGGGCGGACCGGATCGCCCGTCGGGCTGTCCGGGCCTCCCTGCCGGCGCCTACCTGCCGGCGACGGTCGTGGTCGACCTCTCCGGTGGCGCGGACGCCGTGCTGCACCGGTTGCACGGCTCATGGCGCAACCAATACCGCTCGGGCGAGCGGCGTTGCGCCCGGCTCGAGGTCGGCCACGACGCCATCGCCCTGGCCCGCGTCGCGGCGCTGTTCCGCCTGGGTTCCGGCGGCCGTGCGCCCGACATCGGCGAGCCCGAGCTCCGGGCGCTGGCCCAGGCGTTCGGGTCGAACCTCGAGCTGAGCGTCGCCCACGACAAGGGCGAGGACGGGGATGTCGGCGCAGCCGTGGTCTTGCGCGGCTCGGCGCAGGCACTGCTCCTCGGGTTGGTGACGACACCTGCCGGTCGAGGTCGCAACGGGGCGAACCTGCTGGTCTTCGAGGCGATGGCGGGCGCCGCGACGGCCGGTCTCGGCCGGTTCGACCTCGGCGGCATCACCGGCCCCGACGATGGGATCGCGCACTTCAAGCTCCGGACGAACGGCGTCGTCGTGGAGAACGCCGCGCCGTTCGCCGCCCTCCCGGTGCCGTGGTGACGAGCACCGAGCGCTTGCTCTGGGTCGGGGTGGAGCCCACGCCGTACCTCCTCCGGGTGCAGGAGGCGGTGGCCGAGCGCCTCGGCATCGAGGTCGATGCCGTCTTCGAGGGCCGCGAGCGATCGCAGCCCTGGGGGCTCGGGGTCGACGAGGCCGTCGTCGTCGGGCGGAGCCCACGGGCCCGCGTGCGCTTCGTCTTGCAGCTCCTCGTCCGCCCACCCGACGTCCTACTCGTCGAGGGGTGGTCGACGCCGAGCGCGTTGGTCGCGCTGGTGGTCGGTCGGATCCGGCGCCGACGACGGTTCGTGTCCAGCGACACCTGGCGGGCCACTGGCGGCTCCGGGCTGCGGTCGCTCGGCCGCTCGCTGGTCGTGCGCTCGCTCGTCCGCACGGCGGAGGGGGTGCTCGTCGCCGGAACGCCGCAGGGCGAGCACCTCGTCGCCGCCGGCGTCGACCCGGAGCGGGTGCACCGGCTCCCGATGGTCGTCGACATCGATGCCATCGCTGGTGCCGTCCGGGCCGACGGGGCGCGGTCCCGGGCGCGAGCCACCCTCGCAGTCGACGGCTTCACCGTGCTCTACGTCGGTCGGTTGGTGCCCGGGAAGGGCGTGGAAGCGACGCTGGCCGCCCTCGACCGCATGCCGCTGGGCACCACCGGCCTCTTCGTCGGGGAGGGCCCGCTGGGGGACCGCGTCGCCCGGTCGGATCGGGCACGCCGCCTCGGTCGGCGGACGGGGGCCGACTTGTGGTCCTGCTTCGCGGCCGCGGACGTTCTGGTCCTCCCGTCCGAAGCCGAGGCGTGGGGCCTCGTGGTGAACGAGGCGGCGGCGGCCGGCATCCCGGTCGTCGTGAGCGACGGCGTCGGTTCGGCCCCGGACCTGATCGGTGACCCGGCGAGGGTCGTGCCGGTCGGGGATGTCGACGGGCTGGCCGCGGCCATGGCCCGCCTGGCCGACCCGACGACTGCAGCGCGAGCCGTGGCCGAGCAGGACCAACGGTTGTGCGGCTTCACGCTCGACGTCGCCGTCCAGGCCCTCGGTGACGTGCTCCGCGGGGATCGGTGAGGGTCCTCTGCCTGACGCCGTGGTGGCCGGCGCAGCCCGGCGACGGCGGTGGCAGCTTCGTCGCGGACCAGGTTGCTGCCCTGCGTCGACTCGGGCTCGTCGTCGACGTGGTGGTCATCGATGCGCAGCGACGCCGTCCTGGGTGCCGGCACATCTGGTTCCGGTGGCTCCCGAGGTATTTGGCGCACGGGGCCGAGGCACCCGTCCTGGCCCTCCGGCTCCGCTCGGCGCGTCTCGACGTCGGCGCCTACGACGTCGTGCACTGTCACGGGGAGACCATCGGCGCAGCGATGCTTGCCGCGTTCCCTGGGGCTCCGGTCGTCGTGACCGTGCACGGCGAGACGACGTCGCCTCGGGTGGCGAGGAGCCGCGGTCGTCGTCGTCAGCTGCAGGGGCTCGCCGACCACGCCCGGCTGGTGCTCGTCGGTTCGCCGTTGGCCTCGGCATGGCGAGCTCGGGGTGCCGATCCAGCCGTGATCGCCAACGGCTTCGATTCGGCGACCTTCCTCCCCCGACCGCTGCCGACCGGCCCCCCCTGGCGCGTCGTCTCGGTGTCGAACCTGACGCCCTCGAAGGGCGTGGACCTCACCATCGCCGCGGTGGGCAGGCTGGTCGCTCGCGGCGTCCCGGTCGAGCTCGACGTGGTGGGCGACGGCTGGGAGTGGCGTGCCCTTCACGAGCAGGCCGACCGGCTCGGACTCGCGGCCGTCGTCCGGTTCCACGGCCAGCAACCGCGGGAGTTCGTGGCCGAGGTGCTCGCCGCCGGTCACCTCTTCTGCCTGCCGAGCGCACCCGAGGCGCTCGGCGTCGCCTACCTCGAGGCCTGCGGCACCGGCCGTCCCGTCATCGGCTGCATCGGGGAGGGGGCGGCCGATGTGGTGCGGGACGGCGTCGAGGGCTGGCTCGTCGAGCCGGGTGATGCCGCCGGGGTGACCGACGCCATTTCGGATGCCCTCTCGGATGGGCCACGATTGGCGCGCATGGCAACCGCTGCGGCCGATCGCGCTCACGAGCACTTCCCGTGGTCCGTCAACGCCCGGCGACTGGTCGCGGTCTACCACGAGGTCGCCCGGTGAGGCGGCGGACGACGTTCGCTGCCCTCCTGACGGCCTACGCCCTGTGCAACACGCCGTCCTTCGGGCCCGTGTACTCCCTGGCGCTCATCATGCGGTGGCCGATCCTCGTGTTCGGGGCGGCGATCGCAGTCGGGCAGCCCCGTCGTCAGAGCGCCGGCTTCGCTGCTGTGTGGCTGATGATGCTCGCCGCCCTGGCGGCGATCTCGGCGCTCTGGTCGACCGATCGAGTCGCGACGATCTTCTACTTCTTCGTCGCCCTCACGTTCCTGGCCGCCCTCGACGGGTTGCTCGGGGCGCGGAACTCCGGGGTCTCGGCCGAGGACCTCGTGGGCATGCTCGCGGTGCTGCACGTGGTGGTGATCGTGGGCACCCTCGCCTACCTCGTCCTGCGACCCGGACTGGCGATCGACTCGTCGAACGTCCGTGGGATCATCGGGAACTCGAACGGGCTCGGCGTCCTGCTCGCCCTCACCGCGCCGGCCATCTGGACGTGGCGGGGCGTGCGTCGACACCCGGCCTTGTTCGTCGGGCTCTGCGCGCTCGGCCCGGTCCTCATCTTCGCCTCGAGGTCCCGGTCGGCGCTCCTCGCCCTGGCGGGCGCAGGGGTCGTGTCGCTGGTCCGTGCCCGGCTCGCCGTCCGGATCGCCATCGGCTACGGCCTCGTGGTGCTGGTGGTCCTCGCCCTCGCCCTCGGTCACGGTGCCGAGGCGAGGCGCTGGTTCGTGGAGGACCTCCTCTACAAGGACCAGCGGAACGGGGACGTCCTCTCGTCCCGCCGAACGGCGTTCTCGCTCACCTGGCAGTCGGCCGAGCACCACCTGATCGTCGGGCGTGGCTTCGGGATCATCGCGACCCCGGCGGAGCTCCGGGACGAGGGTGCCAACGTCCCGCGCGGCAGCACTGGGCACCGAGAGGTGGGCAACGCCTACCTCGGCCTTCTCGAGCAGCTGGGTTGGCTCGGCGCCGGGGTCTTCGGCGTCCTCGCCCTCGCCGTGCTGGCCGCGGTTCGGCGGGCCGTACGTGGGCACTCGCCGGCCACCGTCACCCTCGCCGCCATCATCGTGGGGTCACTGGTGGCGGCGAACTTCGAGGCCTACCTGTTCGCCACGGGGGCTGTGGAGGCGCTCATCACGTGGTCTGCCGTGGTGGTGGTCGTCCGCAGCCGGACCCGCATCGAGGTCCCCGTGTGAAGGGGCTCAAGCGCAACATCAGCTGGACGGTGGCGATGGTCCGCCAGCTTCGGGGGCCGAACCACGCGTCGATCCTCTGCTACCACGCCGTCGCCGAGCCCGAGGGTCCGGGGGCGATCGCCCCCCATCGGTTCGGGGCCCATGTCGAGTGGCTCGCGGGCCACTGCGACGTCGTGTCCCTGCAGGACGTGCTGGCCGGGGCCCAAGGCGTCGCCCTCACGTTCGACGACGGCTACCGGTCGATGACGACGGCCGGTCAGACCCTGGCCGTAGCGGGCCTGCCGTACGCCGTGGCCGTGCCGACGGGACATGTCGGGGGCCGGGCCGCCTGGGACGAGCGGGCCGAGTTCGACACGCAGCTGCTGTCGTGGGACGAGGTGAACGCCCTGCCCGGTGCAGCCACGGTCGTGAGCCACGGCCACGAGCACGTCGACGTCCGCACGCTTTCCGACGACGAGCTCCACCGGCAGCTCGTACTCAGCCAGAAGCTGCTCCACGAGCAGGTCGTCGGCCCGGCCGTCCTCGACGTGCTCGTCTGGCCCTACGGCGCCTACGACCACGACGCCGAGGCGGTAGCACGCCGGGCCGGCTTCCGAGCGACCCTCGCCGGGGGATGGGGTGACGGCGGCCGGCCGCGGTTCACGCGGCGGCGCCTCGGCGTCGAGACCGACGACACCGCGGCCGACCTCGCCGTGAAGATCGCCGGTGGCTGCAACTGGCTCGACCTCGTGCGCCGAGCCCGTGGTGGCTGATTACCTCTGCGTCTCGCCCAGCTCGCGGATGGGTGGCGGCCGGACCGTGCTGCTCGGCGTGGCCGGTGCCGCCGCTCGAACGGGCGCGCCGTTGCGCTTCCTCGTCCATCCGGCGATGGCGCCCGAGCTCGAGGCCCTGGGGGTGGGGGTCGAGTCGCTGGCCGGGGGCCACGGTGGCCGCCGGCTCCTCGAGGCCCGCCGGAGGCTGCGCACGGCGCGGCCGGCTGCCGCGCTCCTCCTCGACAACCTCTCGCTCGGGAGCGGCGTGCCCGAGGTGGTGTTCGTGGCCAACGCGCTGGTGGTCACGCCGGGTTCTCGGTTCGACGCCCGCGCCCTCTGGTTCCGGGCCTCGGCCCGGCGGGTCACCTCGTTCGTCGCCCCCAACCGGGCGTTGGAGCACGCCGTCGTCGAGCGCACTGGCGCCCGGTGCGTGACCGCTCCGCTCGGCGTCCAGCCGCCGCCGGAGGAAGCGCGGCCGACACGGGTGCCTCGGCGCGTCCTCCACATCGGGCTCCCGTCGCCGCAGAAGAACCTCGAGGCCGTCGTCCGGACCTTCGCCCTCCTCGCGCCCGACGTCGAGCTGCGCTGGAACCTGCCGGCCGACTCCGACGAGGGCTGCCGCTTGGCTGCCCTCGCCATCGAGCTGGGTGTCGCCGACCGGATCACCTGGCTCGGCCACCTAGCGCCCGACGACCTCTGGCGGGAGCTGGCGTCAGCCAGCGCGTTCCTCTTCCCGTCGTACCTGGAGTCCTACGGGTTGCCCGCGGTGGAGGCGCTGTCGGTTGGCACGCCGGTCGTCTCGGCCGAGCGGCCCTGGGCCCGAGCCGTGTTCGGGGATGCCGCCCTCTTCGCCGATCCGGACGATCCGGCCGACCTCGCCGGCCTGGTGACCCAGGTCCTCGACGACGTCACCCTCCGTGAACGCATGAGCGCCGCTGGCGTCGCGCTCACCGCGACCCGCACGTGGGACGCGATGCTGGGGGTCGTGATGACGGAACTGGAACGTGCGGCCCTGGACCGCTGAGCGCGGCCCGGGCGCGCGCTCGGTCCCGCTGACCGTCATCGTGATGACCTGGAACGAGGAGCTCAACATCCGGCGCTGCCTCGCCTCGGTGGGCTGGGCCGATCAGGTCGTCGTCGTCGACAGCGGGTCGACCGATCGGACGGCCGCCCTCGCTCGGGAAGCCGGCGCCGAGGTGGTCGAGCACCTCTTCGTCGACTACGGCTCCCAGCGGCAGTGGTCGCTCGAGCTCGACATCGTCCGCAACGACTGGGTGCTCTTCGTCGACGCCGACGAGTGGGTCTCCGACGAGCTGGCCGCCGAGATCGCCGGGCAGCTCCAGACCACGACCCACGCCGGCTACGCCTTCCGGCTGCGGCTGATCTTCCAGGATCGGTGGATCCGCCACGCCGGCTGGTACGCCAACTCCCTGGTGGTGCGGCTCGTCCGGCGTGACCGCGCCCGCTGCGTCGGTGCCGTGAGCGAGCGCCTGGTCGTCGACGGCTCGGTCGGTCGGCTGCACCACGACATCGTCGACGAGGACCTGAAGCCGTTCGAGGCGTGGCTCGCCAAGCACAACCGCTACTCGTCGCTCAAGGCCGCCGAACGGCTCGAGCTGCTGGAGGAGGGCGTGTGGACCCGCGTGCGTCGTGGCCTCCGGGCACAGCCCCGGCGACGGGTGCCACGCGAGCTGGCGAAGTCGCTTCTCCTGCCCCGCGTCCCGCTCTCGCCCCTGCTGGTGTTCACCTACCTCGCCGTCCTCCGGGGCGGCGTGCTCGACGGCGTCACCGGCCTTCGGTTCTGTTCCCTCCACGCCGGACAGGAACTGGCGATTCGGATGAAGGTCGACGAGGCCCGCCGGCGTCGGCCTTGAAGCGCGCCTTCTTGTTCCGGGCGTACTTGGGCGTCGCCCGCCGGGCCGAGCGCTTCGACGTGCTCTGGGGTCGATAGCCGTAGCCGTACTGCCCGCCGTAGCTGTCGTAGCCGTCACCGCTCACGCCGTTGAGGACCGCACCGATCATCCGGGCCTCGACCTGCTGGAGCAGCTCGACGGCTCGGCGGACCCCACGGCGGGTCCCCCGCTTGCGTGAGGACACGAGGATCGTCCCGTCGACCTGGCCGGCCACGATCATGGCGTCGGCCACGGGGAGCACGGGGGGCGTGTCGATGAGCACGACGTCGGCGCGGGCTCGCAGCTCGTTGAAGATGTCGGCGGCGCGCTTCGACGAAAGCAGCTCGGACGGGTTGGGCGGCGGTGGGCCGGAGGCCAGGACCAGCAGGTTCGGGATGTTCGGCACCGGTTGGAGCGCCTGGTTGAGCGGCAGCTCGCCGAGCAGGACCGACGTGAAGCCGATGTTGTTGTCGAGCTCGAAGAACTCGTGAAGGCGGGGCCGGCGCAGGTCGCAGCACACGAGGACGACCCGGCGGCCGGCGCGAGCCAGGGCGACACCGAGGTTGGTGATGGTGGTCGTCTTGCCCTCGCCGGCCGACGTGCTGGTCACCTGGATGAGCAGCACGGGCGAGTCGATGGAGATGAACTGGATCGCAGTCCGGAGCGAGCGGTAGGCCTCGGCTGCGGCCGAGTCGGGTTCCTCGATCGACACGAGCCGGGCCTTGGCCCGGTTCTTCCACCTCGGCACGAACGGGATGAGGCCGATCGTGGTGAGGCTGCTCGAGCGCTCGAGGTCCTCCTTCGTGCGGATGGAGTCGTCGAGGTAGTCGATGCCGAAGGCCAGGCCGATGGCCAGGACGAGGGCGACGGCGAAGGCGATGGCGGCCGTGCGCCTCGGCGTCGGTCGGAACGGGCTGCCGGGCGTGAGCGCCTCGGAGACGAGGCGGGCGCCACCCGAGCGCGACACACGGCTGGCGAGCTGGAGCTGGCTGAGTTGGTCGGAGTAGGCGCTGCGTTGAACCAGGAGGCCCTGCACCTCGGCGTCCCGGGCGTCGACGGAGATCGAGCCCGAGCCCGAGGCTCGCTCGCTGGCGACGGCGATCTGGCGGTCGAGGTCGGCGAGCTTCGTCTGGACCTCGGCGGCGGCGGCGAGCAGGTCGTCGACCAGCTCCTGGCGGCGGGTCTGGATGTAGACCTCGGCGTAGGTGTTGGCCGCCCGGGCGGCGAGGGCCGGGTCGCCGCTCTGGGCCTCCAGGGCGACCACGTCGGTCTGACCCTTCGGGGTGATCGACACGGCCGGGGCGTAGCCGAGCTTGCGTGCCACGGCCGACCGGATCGACCGGGACGTCATGACCTGGATCTCGGTGCCGATGTCGACCTGGGTGCGGTTCGACGACTGGCTGTCGCCGGGGACGAAGATCTGCTCGGCGGTGCTCGGTCGGAGGAGCACCTCGGACGTCGAGCTGTAGACCTTGGTCTCCGACAGCGAGTAGGCCAGCCCGGCGGCGGTGCCGAGGATGACCACGGCTACGATCAGCCACTGCCGCCGCCGGACCACGACGATGTAGTCACGAAGCGTGAGATCGTTCGCCTCATCGACTGCCACGAAGGCCACGCTACCGAACGTGGGGCCGGGAGCCCGGCGAGCGACACGAACCAGGCAAAGCGGACGTAGGAGCGGAGCGGGTCACATGGGAAGCACCGTGCTGGTCACCGGTGCGTCCGGGTTCCTGGGTCGCCGCGTGGTGCGCGGGCTCGCCGACCGGGGCCACGAGCCGGTCGGGTTCGTCCGGAGCTCGGCGGCCGCCGACGTCGTGCGGTCGGCCGGGGGTGGCGTCGTGGTCGGCGACCTCGACGATCCGGCAACCCTCGACCGGGCCCACGCCGAGGTCGGCCCGGACCAGATCGTCCACGTCGCCTCGCTCGGCTTCGGGCACGCCGAGGCCATGGTGCAGGCGGCCGAAGGGGCCGGCGTCGCCCGCACGGTCTTCGTGTCGACGACGGCCGTCCTCACCCGCCTCGACGCCGGGTCCAAGTCGGTGCGCCTGGCCGCCGAGGCGACGATCGCGGCATCGTCGCTCGACTGGCTCGTCCTGCGCCCGAGCATGATCTACGGGGCCCCGGGCGACCGGAACATGGAGCGCCTCCTCCGGTACCTGGCCCGGGGCGGCGTCGTCCCGATGCCGGGTGGTGGTCGCGGGCTCCAGCAGCCTGTCCACGTCGACGACCTGGCCGCGGCCGTGGTCGCCACCCTCGACCTCGTCCTGCTCGACCACCGCATCGTCACCCTCGCCGGGCCCGAGGCCCTCCCGCTGCGCGAGGTGGTCGCCGAGGCGGCCTGGGCCCTGGGCCGGCGGCCCCGCGCCGTCCCGGTGCCGGCGGCCACGGTGGCATCGGTGCTGCGCCGGCTCGAACGGGTCGTTCGCCTGCCGCTGCGCGCCGAGCAGGTCGAGCGGGTGGTGGAGGACAAGCAGTTCGCCATCGACGAGGCCCGCGCCCTGCTTGGGTTCGACCCGCGGTCATTCGCCGACGGCATCCGGGGCGAGGCCGTGGCCCTCGGCCTGGCATGAGCGGCTCGCTCGCCGACCAGCTCGCCTTCGCGCGCGGCCTGCGCCCGGCCCAGGTCGCCCACCGGGCCCGGCTGCGGGTCCAGCGCGAGGTCCAGCGTCGGCTGCCCGGGCCGGCTCGCCGGCTGCTCACCCGGCCGGTCGGGGCACCACCGCCCGGCTGGCCTGGCGGGTTCCGGCCTCTCGCCCTCCTCGATGCCGATCTCGACGAGGCGCACGCCGCCGGGTCCGGCCACTTCGACCTCCTGGGCGAGGCGCGCGCCCTCGGGTCGCCGATCGACTGGCGCGTGGACGGCACATCCCGGCTCTGGGCGTTCCACCTCCACTACCTCGAGTGGGCCTGGGGCCTGGTCGACGACCCCGATCGGGAACGGGCGAGCGCTTCGTTCGAAGCGATGTGGTGCTCCTGGAAGGCGGTCGTGCCGTTCGGGGCCGGCGACGCTTGGGCGCCCTACGTCGTGGCCGTCCGGACGTGGGTGCTGTGCGGGCTGGCTGACGCATTGCTCGACGACGAGGCCCGCCACCGCACGGGCATCGTCGCGGACCTTGCCCTCCATGCCGGCTACGTGCGCGCCAACCTCGAGCTCGACGTCGGCGGCAACCACCTCGTGAAGGACCTGAAGGCTGTCATCGGAGCCGGGGTGTGGCTCGGCGACGACCGCCTCGTCGCCGCCGGCCTGCGGCACCTGCGAGGCCAGCTCGACCACCAGGTGCTGGCCGACGGCGGCCACTTCGAGCGCTCGCCGGCCTACCACGTCCAGGTCCTGGCCGACCTCGTCGATGTCGAGGGTGTGCTGCCCTCGCCGCCGGCCTGGTTGACGAGCCGCACCGCAGCCATGCGGGGCTGGCTGGCCGCGATGGTGCTGCCGTCGGGCAACATCCCGCTCCTCGGCGATGCCGTGCCGGTCGCGCCCGGCTTGCTCGCCGCCCTCGCGCCAGCTCGCACCGTGCCCGGCCTCGACGACCTCCTGCCCTCCGGCCACGTTGTGGCCGAGATGGGGCTACGCGGCCACTTGGTCGTCGACGTCGGCCCGCCCGGGCCCCGCGACCTCCCGGCCCACGCCCACGCCGACTGCCTCTCGTTCGTGCTGTGCGTCGACGGACGCGACGTGTTCGTCGACGGGGGCACGTCGACCTACGACCCTGGTCCCCGCCGGGCCTTCGAGCGGTCGACCGCGGCCCACAACACGGTCGAGGTCGACGGCGCCGATCAGACGCCGCTGTTCGGCACGTTCCGGGCCGGTGCCCCGGCCGTGCCCCACGTCGAGGAGCTCCGGCCGGTCGAAGGTGGCTTCGTGCTCCGTGCCTGGCACGACGGCTACGAGCGGCTGCCCGGTGCGCCGCGCCACGAGCGGACGATCACCGCCGGACCCGACGGGTTGGTGCTCGACGACGAGGTGCACGGGTCGGGTCGGCATCGGGTCACCAGCCGGCTCCACGTCGCTCCCGGGCTCGATGTGGTTCCGGTGCCGGGTGGCCTGCGAGTCGGTCCGGTCCTGGTCCGGTGGCCGGCCGACGAGCCGGCTTGGGTGCCGGGATCGGTCGAGGTCGGCGTCGGCTTCGGACGCCGGGTCGAGGTGCCGGTGCTGGTCCGCGACGCCCAGGTCACGTTGCCGGCGCGGACCAGCACCACGATGGGGCTGGTCGCCGATGGCGATACGTAGCATGACGCCGGTGGAGCCCCGGTGAAGCAACTGGTCCAACCGCTCGGCGGCGGGCCGGTCCGGTTGCTCGACGTGCCGGCGCCCCAGGTCGGCCCCACCGAGGTGCTGGTGCGGACGTCGGTGAGCACGATCTCGTCGGGCACCGAGCGGGCGGTGACCGCGCTGGCCCGGTCGTCGCTGCTGGGAAAGGCCCGGGCCCGGCCCGACCTCGTTCGCCAGGTCGTCGCCCGCGCCCGCACCGAGGGCATCGTGGCCACCGGCCAGGCCGTGCGCCGCCGGCTCGAGGGCTACCTGCCGCTGGGCTACTCGGCGGCGGGCACGGTCGTGCAGGTCGGGTCGGCCGTCGAGGGACTCCGTCCCGGCGACCGGGTGGCCACGGCGGGTGCCGGGGCGGCCAACCACGCCGAGCTCCAGGCGGTGCCGGGCCTGCTCTGCGCCAAGGTGCCGGACGGCGTGTCGGCCTCGCAGGCCGCGTTCGCCACCCTCGGGGCCATCGCCCTCCACGGCCTGCGCCAGGCCGAGGTCGGCCCGGGTTCCAAGGTCGTCGTGCAGGGCCTCGGGCTCGTGGGGCAGCTCGCCGTCCGGCTGGCGCTGGCGTCGGGCTGCGACGTGCTCGGCCTCGATGTCGGCGAGGGCACGCTCGACCCGGCCCGCCGGGCCGGCGCCACCGCGCTCCTCGACCACGGCGCCGACACCACGGCCATCGTGCTCGAGTGGTCGCGCGGCCGAGGCGCCGACGCCGTGCTGGTCACCGCCAGCGGGTCGACGGCCATGGCCCGCGTGCCGGCGCTCTGCCGAGACCGCGCCACGGTCGTGGTCGTCGGCGACGTCGGGCTCGACCTCGAGCGGACGCCGTTCTACGAGCGCGAGCTGACGATCCGCTTCTCCCGCTCCTACGGGCCGGGTCGCTACGACCGCAGCTACGAGGACTGGGCCGTCGACTACCCGGCCGGGCACGTCCGCTGGACCGAGGGTCGCAACCTCGAGGCGGTGCTCGATCTCCTGCGCTCGGGCCGGGTCGAGGTCGACGACCTGGTCACGCACTCGTTCCCGATCGACGAAGCGGCGGCGGCCTACGAGCTGCTCGACGGGCCCGGTCCGGCGCTCGGGATCCAGCTCTCCTACGACCATGCGCCCCGGCCGGCGAGCGCTCGCCCGGCGAGCGTGGTGGGCGGCGTCGGCGTCGGCCTGCTCGGCGGGGGTGCCTTCGCCCGCGGACGGCTCCTGCCGGCCCTTCGCTCGGCCGGGCTCACTGACTGGGTCGCGGTGGCGTCGGGCTCGGGTCTCGCCGCGGCCGGCCTGGTCGGCGACGGCTTCCGCCGCGCCGTGACGCCGGAGGAGCTGCTCGAGGACCCCGAGGTCGGGATCGTCGTCATCACCACCCCGCACGATGACCACGCCGAGCTGACATGCCGCGCCCTGGCTGCCGGCAAGCACGTGTGGTGCGAGAAGCCGGTGGTCCTCACCCTCGACGAGCTCGACGCCGTCGAGCGGGCGTGGCGCGACAGCGGTCGCGTCCTCGCCATCGGGTGCAACCGCCGGTGGTCGCCGGCCGTCGCCGCCGTGGTGGCCCACGTGGCCGGTGGCGCCGGGCCGCTGACCGTGACCTACCGCGTGAGCGCGGGCCCGGTGCCCGACGGGCACTGGCTCGCCGACCGGCGCCAGGGCGGGCGGCTCCTCGGCGAGGTGTGCCACTTCGTCGACACGTGCACGGCGCTCGTGGGAGCCCCGATGGTGGAGGTCGGGGCTGTCGGGTCCGATGTCGGCGAGGTGCTGCTGGCCGCCGACGTGGCGATCGTGGCCCGGCATGCCGACGGCTCGGTGTCGGCCATCACCTACGGCGCCGGTGGTCACCACTCGACGCCGAAGGAGCGCATCGAGGTGCTGGGCCGAGGTCGGAGCGCCGTGGTCGATGACTTCCGGCGGGTCGAGCTCGACGGGCGCCAGGTGAGCAGTGGACGCCAGGACAAGGGCCACCAGCAGGCCGTCGGCGCCTTCGCGGCGGCCGTGCGGGGCGGGGCCGAGCTGCCGACGGACGACCTCCTGGCGAGCATGCGGGCCACGCTCTGGGCCGCCGTGTCGCTGGGCGAGCCCTGAGCGCCTGCGTCGCCGCCCCGGCGGCGTTCGTCCTGTCGGTCGTGGTGGTCGCTGCCCTGCGCCGGTTCGAGGTCGTGGACCGCCCGACAGCCCGCTCGTTGCACGAGCGCTCGACGCCTCGCGGCGGCGGGCTCGCCCCGGCCGTGACGGCCCTGGTGGTTGCCGGCGTGCTCCTGGATGGGGGGCCGGTGCGCCGGGCGCTGCTCCTGGGGGGCGCCGCCTTTGCCCTCCTCGGCCTGCTGGAGGACGTGCGGGGCATCTCGGTGCGGACCCGCCTGGCCGTCCAGGTCGTGCTTGCCGCGGCCACGCTCGCCGTCCTCTACCGCCACGACCCGCCCGGCCTGCTGCTGGTGCTGGTCGCCGTGGTCTGGGTCGTGAGCGTCGTGAACGCGGTCAACTTCATGGACGGCATCAACGGGATCTCCGGGGTGCACGCCGCCGCCTGCGGGACGGCGTGGTGGCTCCTGGCCCGGGACGACGCCCCGGCGGTGGCGCGCGCCGGCGCCGTCCTCGCCTTCGCCTTCGTGGGGTTCCTCCCCGTCAACTTCCCGACCGCACGCACCTTCCCGGGCGACGTCGGCAGCTACTTCCTCGGGGCCTGGTGCGGGCTGCTCGTCCTTGCTGGGATCCGCGGTGGCGTGCCGGCCGACGCCATGGCCGCGCCGCTCGCCCTCTACCTGGCCGACACCGGCTCGACGTTGGTGTGGCGACTGCGGCAGGGGAGCGGGTGGCGGGAGCCCCACCGCGACCACGCGTTCCAGCGATTGGCCGGCGAGTGGGGGCACACCCGGGTCACCACGCTCGTCGGTGGGGCGACCCTGCTGTGCGGGGCCATCGCCGTCGCCGGTGCCCACCGGTCTGCGGCGGCGCGCCTGGCCGCCGATGCCGCTGTGGTCGCGGTGGTCGCGGCGTACCTCGCGCTGCCCGCGGCGATCGGGAGAGGACGGTCTTCGTGCGCGTCCTGATCGTCACGCACTACTACCCGCCGGAGGTCGGCGCCCCCCAGGCCCGGCTCAGCGACCTCGCCACGATGTGGGCCGCGGCCGGCCACGACGTCACCGTGCTGACCGGGATGCCCAACCACCCGACGGGCGTCGTGCCGCCTGCCTACCGGCGCCGCCTCCGCGTGCGGGAGGACGTCGACGGCGTGCGGGTCGTGCGCACGTGGCTCTACGCCACGCCCAACGAGGGGATCCTCCGCAAGACGCTGGGCCACCTGAGCTTCATGGTGTCGAGCGTCCTCCTCGGTGGGCGCGCCGTCGGCCGGCAGGACGTCGTGGTCGTCTCGTCGCCGACGTTCTTCTCGATCTTCTCGGCGTGGTTCCTCGCCCGCACCCGCTCGGCCCGCTTCGTCCTCGAGGTCCGCGACCTCTGGCCGGCGATCTTCGTCGAGCTCGGGGTGCTCCGGAACCGGACGGTCATCGCCGCCCTCGAGGTGCTCGAGCGCTGGGCCTACCGCGTGGCCGACCGCGTCGTGGTCGTCACCGATGGCTTCCGCGACGTGCTCGTCGGCGACGGGGTGCCAGCCGCGAAGGTCGAGGTCATCCCGAACGGCGTCGACCTGACCCGCTTCGACGGCACGGCCGATGGCAGCCGGGTGCGCGCCGCCCTCGGTGGGGTCGGACCCGAGACCTGCGTGGTCCTCTACGCCGGCGCCCACGGCATCTCCCATGCCCTCCCAGCCGTGCTGGCCGCCGCGTCCCGGTCGGCCGCCGACGACGTGCGTTGGGTGTTCGTGGGCGAGGGCGCGGCCAAGCGTGCGCTGGTGGCCGAGGCTTCGGCTCGGGGGCTCGACAAGGTCTCCTTCCACGCCGCCGTGCCCCGAGACGAGATGGCCGCGCTGCTTGCCGCGGCCGACGTGTGCCTCGTCTCGCTCCGTGACATCCCGCTGTTCCGCACCTTCATCCCGTCGAAGATGTTCGAGTACCTCGCGGTCGGACGTCCGGTCATCGGGCTCGTGGCCGGGGAGCCGGCTGCCATCCTCACCGCGGCCGGCGCGGTCGTCGTGCCACCCGAGGACGCCGACGCCTTGGCCGCCGCGGTGCGATCGCTCGCCACCGACCCGGATCGTCGGGTGGAGCAGGCCGAACGGGGGCGGGCCTACGTGATCGCGCACCACGACCGGCGGGCCCTGGCCGAGCGCTACGCCGCCGTGCTCGCCGACGTGGTGGCCGGCGTCAGGTGAGTGGGCTGGCGCGGTACCGGGCCAGCATCTGGGCCGCGGAGGCGAGGTAGGCGCTCTGCCGGAAGCCCCGCTCGCCGGCCTCACCCGTCTGGTCGACGATGTGCTCGACGGGGAGGGCGAAGCCCCGCTTGGCCCGATCGGCCACGATGGCCGGCAGCACCTCGGCGGCGAGCTGGCGGGTCAGGTGCTTGCCGGTGCGGCCCCGCACCAGGGCTTCGTCCGGGAGCCGGAGGGCCCAGCGGACGAGGTCGAGGTCGAGCCACGGCACCCGCACCTCGACGCCGAACTCCATGCCGGCGCGGTCGGCATAGGCCAGGCCGAGGCCCGGGAGGTAGACAGCGAGGTCGAGGGCGCGGAACCGGCGCAGCAGCGACCAGTCAGTCGGCAGCCGGTCGAACACGTCGCGGTGCCGAGCCCAGACGACCTCGTCGGACACCTCCGCCTCGGTCACGTCGAGCTCGACCGCCCGGTCGCGCGCTGTGCTGTAGGTGCACAGCTCCATGTACGAGGCGAGGGGATCGGCCCGCGACGTGCCCCGGAGCATGCGGGCGGCGTACTCGATCGCCAGCCGCCGCGACCGCGTCTGCTTCAGCAAGGCGGCGCCGGCCGTGCCGATCGGGCCCAAGTGGTGGCGGGCGGCCAGCGGTCCGAGGACGTGACGCCGGTAGCCGGCGAAGACCTCGTCGCCTCCCTGCCCGGAGAGGAGCACCTTGTAGCCGTCGCGCTGGGCCTGTCGAGCGATCAGGCGCGACAGCCCGAACGCAGGGTCGGCGATGAGGTCGCCCGACGGCGGCAGGGCCCCGAGCTCGACGTCGGCACCCTCGATGAGCGAGAGCGGCGTGCCCAGCCGGGCGGCGAGGATCGCCGACGTCGTCGTGTCCTCGTCGAGGCGCTCGGCCGTCGCGGCGACCGACCAGTCCATGGTGTAGGCGCGCTCGACGCCCGAGCCTGCGGCCCACCAGATCAGGCTGCTATCGATCCCGCCCGAGGCCATCAGGGCCACCGGCACGTCGGCGATGAGCTGGCGCTGCACGGCGTCGATCACGAGCTGGCGGATGCCGTCGTTGGCCTCGTCCATGGTCAAGTCGGCGGCGGAGGCAGCCTCGGCGAAGAGGTCGATGGCGATGTGCCGGCGGAGCCCTTCGTCCGCGGACCACCGGACGACCTCGCCCGGCAGCACGGAACGGGCGCCGACGTGGGGCGTGCTCGGCTCGGGCACCCAGAGGAACGTGAGGAAGGCGGCCAGGGCGGGCAGGTCGAGGTCGCCCATCGGGGCGCCCGTTGCGGCGAGGGCCCGCAGCTCCGAGGCGAACCAGAGCGATTCGCCGTCGGTGGCGTAGACGAGGGGCTTGACGCCGATCGGGTCGCGGGTGAGGACGAGCTCGCCCGTGCGTTGATCGGCGATGGCGACGGCGTAGATGCCGTTCAGCCGCTCGAAGCCGCGCCAGCCCTCCAGCTCCCAGAGGTGGATGATGACCTCGCCGTCGGAGTGGCCTCGGAACGTGTGGCCGTGCGCCTCGCAGTGCCGGCGCAGCTCGGCGGCGTTGTAGATCTCGCCGTTGAACGACATCCAGACGGTGCCGTCTTCGTTGGCCATGGGCTGGGCGCCGCCCTCGGAGAGGTCGACGATCGCCAGTCGGGTGTGGCCGAGTGTGGCCGCCATCCCCGCGCCGTCGACGGTGACGGTCCCTTCACCGTCGGGGCCGCGGTGCCGAAGGGCGTCGAGGGCGTCAGGACCGAGGCGCGTGAGAGCGGCAGCCGGACCGACCACGCCGCACATGCCACACATGGCTGTCTCCTGCCTCGAAGCGCGCCGATGGGGGCCCGGAGGCCCCCATCGGGAAGTGCACGGAGTACGTGCGGATCAGATGGCCTTGACGGCCTGCGCCTGGTCGCCCTTCGGGCCCTGGGTCACCTCGAACTCCACGGCCTGGCC
>JAODBP010000303.1 GCA_025464025.1 Actinomycetes bacterium
CCGTCGGGTCCTACGACGAGCTGCTGGTCGGGTCGGTCGCCGTCACCGGCGTGACCTGGGTCGACGGCCCGGTCGCCGGCGAGGTCGAGGTGCAGTCGAGCGCCCACGGCCGGGTGCGGCCGGGCACGTTCGCCGGCGGCGTGGTGACGTTCGCGGCGCCGGCGCCCCGCGTCGCCCCGGGCCAGAGCGTGGTGCTCTACCGCGGCAACGACGTCCTCGGCGGCGGCCTGGCGGTCTGACGGTGACACAGAGACAGCGCTGATGGGCTGCCGGTATCGCCCCTCCTGTTTCCGCGAAAGACGACGCTCCGAGGGGACGACCTGGGCGCGCCGGACCTGACGCTCCCCGAACCGGCGACGGATTGACATCAAAATTGGTGTCAATCCGTCGCCGGTTCGGGCGCGGGACTCGGGCGCGCCCAACGTCGCCTCAGAGCGTCCTTCGTCTTTCCGTCTTTCGACCCTGACGCGAACGCCCGAGCTCGTCAGGGCAGCAGGACGTTGGGGTTGAGGATGCCGGCGGGGTCGAGGGCGTGCTTGAGGGCCCGGAACGCGGCGACCTCGGCGTCGGAGCGGGCCAGGTGCAGCCAGCGCTTCTTGGCCGTGCCGATGCCGTGCTCGGCGCTGATGCTCCCGCCCCGCTCGGCCACGAGCCGCAGCACGGTGTCGTCGACCGCGTCGTCCTCGGCCGGTGGGCCGACGACGTTCACGTGGATGTTGCCGTCGGCCACGTGGCCGAACAGCACGACCCTGGCCCCGGGGGCGACGGCCGCCACCGCCGCCCGCACGTCGTCGACGAACGACGAGAGCTCGGGCAGCGGCAACGTGACGTCGAGCTTGTGAGGGACGCCCAGCGCGTTCACGGCCTCGGTGTGCGCCTCCCGGTACCGCCACAGCGCCGCCCGGCGAGCATCGTCCTCGGCCACGACGGCATCGACCACGTCGGCGGCGCCGAGCGCCTCGGCCGGCCCCGCCCACTCGACGAGCAGGTAGGCGGGCGCCGGCGCCAGCGGCCGGGCCACACCCAGGTGCTCGCACACGAGCGCCATCCCGTCGTCGAGGATCAGCTCGGCCGCCTCGAGCGCGACGCCGGCCCGGCGCAGGTCGCGCACCACAGCCAGGCCGGAGGCCACGCCGGCCACCGCCACCAGCGCCGTGGTGCGGTCTCCGGTCGGGCGCACCAGCCGGAGGCGCACCGCAGTCACGACGCCGAGGGTCCCCTCGCTCCCGCACAGCAGCCCGGGCAGGTCGTAGCCCGTGTTGTCCTTGAGCAGGCCGCCGAGGTGCGACACCACGCTCCCGTCGCCGAGCACGGCCTCGATGCCCGCCAGCTGGTCCCGCATCCCGCCGTGACGGAGGAAGGCGAGGCCGCCGGCGTTGGTCGCGACCATCCCGCCCACGGTGGCGCTGTCACGGGCGGCCAGGTCGACCCCGACCTCCCAACCCGGTGCCACGTGGGCCTGGAGGGCGCCGAGCGTCGCCCCCGCGCCGGCGGTGACCTGGCCGGACAGGTCGTCGACCTCGCCCACCAGGGCCAGGCGGCGGGTGCTGAGCACCAGCTCCCCGGCCAGCGGCACGCTGCCCCCGACCAGGCCGGTGTTGCCGCCTTGGGGGACGATGGCCACGCCGGCCCCGGCACACGCCCGGACGACGGCCGCCACCTCGTCGGTGCTCGCCGGGCGGACGACGGCCGGCGTCGAGCCCTGGAACCGGCCGGTCCAGTCGACCTCGTAGCCGGCCCGCAGGTCGGCATCGACGAGCACGTGAGCGTCGCCCACGATCGAGCGCAGGCTGGCGAAGAGCGCCTCCATCGGGGCGGAGGTTACGACGGCACGCGCGACGGCCGGCCCTCGGGAGGGCCGGCCGTCGACGCGGGACCGGTCGGCAGTGGCGGCATCGTTGGCGCCAGGGCCGGCCGGCCCGGTTGGGGATGGGAGCTAGGCGACCTTGCGGATGGGCATGTGGTGCCCGAGCGTCTCGTCGGACATCGCCCGGTCATGGGTGATCCAGCTGAACGCCGCACGCCAGGGCACGGTGAGGCCGGCGACGATGAAGCCGGTCATCCACATGCCGAGGTCGCGGTCGCGGACAGCCGTGCCGAACGCATCGAACATCGAGTAGTCGAGCCAGACCACGGCACCGACGGCGATGACGAACGTGAGCAGCGACCGGTAGCGACCGGCGATGGCGAGGTTGTCAGCGAGGAAGTCCACGAGCTTGACCGTGGCCAAGGCCAACAGGGCGACGATGGCGAACGTGTACATGGAACGCTCCTCTCGGTGAGCGGGCCGTGCGGTGGGGTTGTGTCCCGCTCACCTGTTCTGACCTGGCCGGGGCCTGGAGGTCACATGACGATGTGGTGTCGCTGATGTTGCTGATGTTGCTCCTGTTGTCGTGGATGCCTGTCCGCCGCGCTGCGCCGCGTGCACACTGGAACGCGTGACGGGGGGCTTCCAGGACACGGAGCTGGCCGGTGACCTCGTCGGCGTCACCTCGGCGCGCCTGCTCGCCGCCGGCGTGCCCCGGGGTGAGCGCCTCCGGGCCATGCGCCTCCTGGGCGTCCTCGTCACCGTCGCCGACGCCCGGCGCCGGGTGCGCCGGCCTCTCGCCGAGCTCGCCGTCGAGTTCGACCTCCCCGTCGACGAGGTCGACACCTGGCTCGGGCACCTCATCGGCGTCGGGGCCGTCCGCTGGGAGGACGGCAAGCTCGTCCTCGCCGCCCTCGAGCCCCCTGCCGCCGGTGGCCTGCGGCTCCACGACTTCCTCGGCCTGGTCGGCGAGAGCGAGCCCCGGCGGTCGACGTCCCGCCCGCACCCGGTGCTCCGGCCGGCCGGCGCCGTGCTGGCCGCCGCCGCCGTCATCGTCCTGGCCCTCCTCGCCCCCGGCGTCGTGCGCGATCGCTCGACCCCGGCGTCCACCACGCGCGACGGCGCCCCTGAGGTCGCCACCACGGTGGCGCCCGAGGCACCGAAGGGTGGCTCGGCCTCGACGGTCACCACCGCCTCGCCGGGCCAGACCGTGCCCGGCGCCGAGCGCCTCGGGCCCGTGCTCATCCCCAGCACGACCACCATCGTCCTGCCCTGCCCCAGCGGCCTCCCGCTGGTCCAGGTGCTCGGCACGACCACCGACGCCGACGGCCGCCTCGCCGTCGACGGCCTGGCCCACAACGGCTCGGCCGAGGAGGTCGTGATCCGGGCCCTGACCCTGAGCACGTCGATCGGCGGCAAGGCGGTCACCGCCCCCGGCCTCGAGCACGAGATCGTCGTCCCCGGCTACTCCACCGTCCTCTGGCAGGCCAAGGTGCCGGTGACGGCACCGGCCGGCACCGTCGTCCAGGCCGTCCTGGGCGACTGGGGTTGGAACAGCCCCGACGTCCCCACGACCTGCCCATCGCCCTAGGTGTCCGGCCGCCTTCTGGGTCACCGAGGCCGCACCCTGCTGGTCTGACCGTCGGTCGCGTCAGGGCGTGCCTACGCCTCGTCGTGCAGGCAGGACTCGACGGCGGGGCCGTCGAACCAGGACAGCCAGGCGGACAGCCTCGCGTCGGGCGGCGAGCGGAGGTGGTGTGGCGGCACGTCTCATCGTGCTGGGCAGACAGGGGGCGGGGAAGGGCACCCAGTGCGCCCGCCTCGCATCGCGACTCGGCATCGGCCACCTCTCGACCGGCGACCTGTTCCGGGCCGAGATCGCCGCTGGCACCGCGCTCGGCCACGAGCTCGACCGCTACGTCACCGCCGGTGAGCTCGTCCCCGACGAGGTCGTGCTCGACGTCGTCGCCGCCAACCTCGGCTCGGCCGAGCTCCGGGCCCAGGGCTACCTGCTCGACGGCTTCCCCCGGACCCTGGCCCAGGGCCAGGCCCTCTTCGAGGTGCTCGGTGCCGGGGCCGCCGACCTGGCCCTCGAGATCGACGTCCCCGTCGAGGTCGTGAGCCACCGCCTCGCCGCCCGGCGCAGCTGCGAGGCCTGCCGCACCGTCGTGTCCGCCCGCCCCGGGCAGCGTCGTTGCGACACGTGCGGCGGCCTGCTCGAGCGCCGGGCCGACGACCAGGCCGAGGTCATCGACCGTCGCCTCGCCCTCTACGACGAGCAGTCGACGCCCCTCCTCGTCTGGCTCGACAGCCAGGGCATCCTCGTCACCGTCGACGGCGTCGGCCAACCCGACGACGTGCACGACCGCGTCTTCCAGGCCGTGGCCCATCGGGTCCCCGCGGTCCGCGACCTCGTGACCTGACGGCTACCTTCCCGGCGTGACAACGCGCCGGCGGGGCGTCGCCCTCCTCCTCCCCTTCCTCGTCGCCCTCCTGGTCGCCGTGCCCGGCACGGCGGGGGCCGCGGCATCGCCTCGGCTCGACGCCCGCGGCGGCGCGCCCGACTGGGGCGCACCCGCGCTCTCGGCCGGCGACCGCTACGTCGGCATGGCCACCGCATCGGGCGGCGGGTACTGGCTCGCCACCAGCCGGGGCGGGGTCTTCAGCCCGGGTGGCGCCCCCTTCTACGGCTCGGCCGCCACCAGCCGGCGCACCGCGCCGGTCGTCGGCATCGCCGCTCGCCCGGCCGGCGACGGCTACTGGCTCGTCGGCTCCGACGGCGGCGTCTATGCCTTCGGCGAGGCCCTGAACCTCGGGTCGATGGCCGGCAAGCCGCTGCGCGACCCGATCGTCGGCATGGCGGCCACGCCCTCGGGCGCCGGCTACTGGCTCGTCGCCTCCGACGGCGGCATCTTCAGCTTCGGCGACGCCCGCTTCGCCGGGTCGCTCGGCGGCCGGAACCTCGTCGCCCCGATCGTCGCCATCGCGACGGCGCCGTCGGGCTACTGGCTCATCGCCTCCGACGGCGGCGTGTTCTCCTTCGGGGGCGCCCGGTTCCTCGGCTCCACCGGCGGGCGGCTGCTCACCGCACCGATCACCAGCGTCGCCACCACCGGGCCGGGCGACGGCTACTGGCTGGCCGCGGCCGACGGGAAGGTCTTCGCCTTCGGCACGGCCCGCGACTCGGGATCCGGGACGGGGTCGCCGGAGGACGTCGTGGCCGTCGCCTCGCCCCGCGCCGGTGGCTACTACCTGCTGCGCTCGCCGTCCGGGCAGCCGGCCCCGGCCGGCTCGGGCACCGGCCGCCGGGTCGTGTACTCGAACCCGCTCCAGCGGGTGTGGCTGGTGGGTGACGACAACCTCGTCGACCGCACGTACCTGGTGTCGGGCCGCAAGGGCGAGCCGGCCGCGGGGACCTACCAGGTGTACTCCCGCTCGTCGGTCACCAGCGCCGGCCACGATGGCATCACCATGCGGAAGATGGTGCGCTTCGCCCACGGCGACAAGCTGCCGATCGGGTTCCACGACATCCCCCGCCGGGGTGACGGGACGCCGCTCCAGACCGACGACGACCTGGGCGGCTACCGGAGCTCGGGCTGCGTCCGCCAGGGCTCGGCCGACGCCACCTACCTGTGGGACTGGGCCCCGATCGGCACCAAGGTCGTGGTCATCTACTAGGTCGCTAGCGTCCAGGTCATGGCTGACCTGACGATCTGGCACAACCCGCGGTGCTCGAAGTCGCGCACCACCCTCGGCATCCTCGAGGAGCACGGTGCCGACGCCGAGGTCGTGAAGTACCTCGAGGACGCCCCGACCCGGGCCGACCTGGAGGCCGTCCTCGTCAAGCTCGGCACCGACGACCCGGTCGCCATCGCCCGGCGGGGCGAGGACCGCTGGAAGGAGCTCGGCCTCGACGGGGCCGACCGGGACACCGTCCTCGACGCCCTGGCTGCCAACCCGATCCTCATCGAGCGGCCCATCGTCATCAAGGGCGACCGAGCCGTGATCGGCCGGCCGCCCGAGAACGTGCTGGCGCTGCTCTCCTAGGTCCTAGGAGGCGGCCGCCATGGCCTTGGCCTCGCGGCGCTCGGCCACGCGGCGACCGGCCTTGCCGACCTTGGCGATGTAGGCCACGCAGCGGTCGCGAGCCTGCTCGGCCTCGGGGTTCAGGCCCTCGAGCGACTCGATGGCCCACGTGCCCAGCACCACCGGCTGGAGGATCGAGTCGTGGTGGGCGGCGAAGTCGTAGATGCCGGCGTGGGCGATCGCCTTGGCGTGGGCGCCGAAGTCGGGGATGCCGGTGCCGGGCATGGCGAAGCCCCGCACGTTGCGGTCGATGGCCAGCATCGTCGTCGACGGGTCGAGCTCGAGCAGGGCCGAGGTGAGGTCGCGGTAGAAGATGTGGTGGAGCATCTCGTCGCCGGCGACGCGGGCCATGACCTTGGTGCCGATCGGATCGCACATCAGGCGCCCGGTGTTGCCGTGGGCGATGCGGGTGGCCAGCTCCTGGAGCGACACGTAGACCAGGCCGTCGGCCACGGTCTCGGGCTGCGGCACCTCGCCCTTGGTGATCTGGGCCATGCGGCCCCGCTCGAGGGCGACGGGGTCGACCGACCGGGTCACCGTGAGGTAGTCGCGGATCACGATGGCGTGGCGACCCTCCTCCGCGGTCCAGCGACGGGTCCAGTAGCCCCACGGGTCGTCCTCGGTGAAGAGGTGGTCGATCGTGCGGAAGTAGTGCGGGAGGTTGTCCTCGGTGAGGAGGTTCACGAACAGCGACGATCGGACGGCCTCGTCCATCGGCGCCTCGTCCTCGCTCCACGCCTCGCCGGGGACGAAGTCGCGCCCCTGGCTCCACGGCACGAGCTCGTGGGGGAACCACTCCTTGGCATTCGTCAGATGGCGCTCGACCAGCGTTCGTGCGGTCGGGGCCAGCTCGCGGAGGACGGCATCGTCGCTCATCGACGTGATCCTACCTACTGGTCGGTAGGGAGCAAACACCGCGCCATCGGTGGCAGCCTGTCGCCATGGGCAGCGCCAAGCGGCAGCGGCAGAAGGCCAACCGGGAGGCCAAGCGGGAGGCGGCCCAGCCGATCCCCGAGCTCACCGACGACTTCCTGGCCGGGCTGCTCACCGAGACGGTGGTGCGAGCCGACTGCGAGCACGCCGCCACCCGCACGACCCCCGACGGACCGATCCTGACCCGCTGCGCCCGGGGGCTCGACGTCGGTGGCGGCTGCGCCCCCGACTGCGTCGGCTTCGAGGCCCGCAAGATCGGCGGCCTGGGCACCGGCACCTGATCGCCCTGGATCACGAACGACGCCGCCGCGGGACCGGTCAGCCCGGCGTGGTGATGTCGACGGCGCGCCAGCAGTACCAGGCCAGCACTGAGCGGTAGGGCCGGAACGGCTCGCCCAGGTCCTCGAGCTCGACCGGACCGGGCGGCGCGATCCCGAAGATCCGGCCGAAGCCGTTGCGCACGCCGAGGTCGCCGGTGGGCCAAACGTCGAGCCGGCCGAGCTGGAACATCAGGAACATCTCGGCCGTCCACCGGCCGATGCCCCAGACCCGCGAGAGCTCGGCCACGACCTCGTCCTCGGGTCGCCGGCTCATGGTGTGGAGCTTCACCTCGCCCATGGCCACCCGGTCGGCGAGGTCGAGCATGGCCTTGGCCTTGGCCCGGGAGAGCCCAGCGGTGCGCAGCAGGTCCTCCCCCACGGCCAACACGGCCGGCGGGGTGAACGGGCCGTCGACGAGGGCCCGGGTCCGGTTCCAGATGGTGGTGGCGGCCTTGCCGGCCAGCTGCTGGAACGCGACCGTGCGGCACAGCGACTCGAAGTGCGAACCGGTGCGCCGCCCGGTGCCGATCGGGCACGGCCCGGCCGAGGCGACGAGCTCGGCCAGCATCGGCGAACGCAGGGCCAGCGCCGCCTCGGCCGCGGCGACCTGCGGGGTCGGGGCGGTCACGGCCATGGGCAGTGCCGGCACCCGTTGCCGCAGCAGGTGCCCCGCTCGCGCAGGTAGGCGGCGGTCAGCACGAACAGGCCCGACGCCGGGTCGAGGTAGCCCGCCTCGCCGTCGGCCACGGCGCGGTCGTGGGCCGCCTGCACGGGATCGGGCTCCGGGTCGCTCAGGAAGCCGGGACCCGCCGGACGTCGGAGTCCGGGGTGGGCGAGGGAACGACCGTCATCGGGATCTCGGGCGGCGGGCCCCAGGCCACGGCCGCCTTCGAGAAGCCCTGGGCGATGGCGATGGTCAGGGTCAGCTCGGTGACCTGCTCCCGGGTGAAGGTGGCCTCCACGTCCGGGCGCACGGCGGCGGCCTGCGATGCGGGGTGGCCGATGATCGCGTCGGCCCAGCGCAGCGTGGTCTTCCACGCCGGCGGCAGCTCCGACTCCTCGTAGCCGTCGAAGATCTGGTCGACGAAGTCCTCGGTGAGGCCGGCCTGGCGGGCCCCGTCGAAGCGGAGGTTCTTGCAGATGGCGCAGCCGGTGACCCTGGCGTTGCGGAGCCGGCCCACCTCCTTGGTGGCCTGGTCGAGCAGGCCCTCCTGCCAGAGGGTGCCGTAGAACTGGTTGAACGTGGCGAACAGCTCGGGCGCGTGGTCGAAGACCGTCTGTGCGCCGGGCGGGGTGCGTCCCATCGTTCCTCCTAGGCCTTCACGGTGAGCGCGACCCGGGTGCGGGCCAGCGCCTCGAACACGGCGAGCGCGGTGGTGAGCGTGGCGCACTCCTCGGGGCTGAGCACCGACTGCAGCGCCTCGGCGTCGGCGTCGGTCATCTCCGAGGGGTCGATCACGAACTGCTCGATCCAGCGCATGACCGTCGTGGTCTTCTGGTCGAGCCCGGCGGAGGTCCACGTGCGGGCCGTCTCGGCGATGGCCTCGTCGCCCGGGGCGACCTCGTCGCCGATGAGCTGGGCGGCACGGGCCCGGACCAGCCGGAGCAGGTCGGCGTCGACGGCGCCGTCCCAGAGGGCGGCCTCCAGCTCGACGAGCCGGGCGTGCACCGGCGGGGTCAGTCCGGCATCGGCCAGCCACTCGAGCGTCACGCCCGAACCTTATGACCTACGGCACGAACGCGCCGAGGAAGGTGAGGGTGGTGAAGGCGGTGAGCCCGGCCCCGCAGGCGAGCAGGAGGCCCTTCTCGAACAGCGGCGGCGCGGACAGGAGGGCCAGGGCCAGGATGAGCGGGAAGGCGGCGAGGCCGTACCGCTCGAACGACCCGAGGGTGTGGCCGGTGAGGGCGGACAGCAGCAGCACGGCCGACCAGGCGCCGTACGACACCGGGAGCTTCCGGAACGCCACGACCAGCAGCACGGCGAACACCCCGATCCACGGTGCGTGCAGCCCTTCGCCCAGGCTGCCGTGGGCGAGGATCCGGAGGCTGTGCCACACGGTCTCGAGCGGGTTGGCGTAGCCGCCCCGGAGCGACGGCGAGTTCTGGAGCCGCAGGGGCAGCTGCCAGTCGCCGTAGACGTGGCCGACCCAGAGCAGGTAGGTGAGGCCGCCCGCCACCGGGGCGCCGATGGCCGCGGCCCGGGACACCCAGCCCCGCCACGGCGCCAGCCGCAGCAGCCGGACGGCTTCGATCAGGCCGGGGAGGGCGAGCGTCATCCCGACCGGGCGGCTCAGGCCGGCCAGCACGCCGAGCCCGGCCGCCACCCACCATCGCCCCTGGCGGATGGCGAGGAAGTAGCCGATGGCGAACACCAGCATGAGCGCCTCGGCGTAGCCCAGCACGAGGACCGAGGCCGGGGGCAGGAGGGCGAGCAGCCACGCGGCGCGCCGCGCCGTCGGGCGGTCGCCGGTCTCGAAGAGCGTCAGGCGGTGGAGCAGGATCCCGGCGCCGAGGGCGGCCACCTGGACGAGGAGGACGAGGGCCGGGCCGACGTGGCCGAACACGCCGAGGTAGCGCGAGGCCAACGGCAACAGGGGGAAGAACCGCAGCCCCTCACGCGCGACGCCGTGGTACCCGTAGTCGGCGATGTCGCGGTAGAAGGCGGCGTCCCAGGCGAACAGGCCCTGGTGGATCTGGATGGTGCGGCCGTCGGGTCGGAGCTGGTCGTTGGCGACCACCGCCGTGGCGATGCCGATGGCCACCGCCACCCGGGCGAGGACCCAGCCCGGGAGCGCGGCGGCGAGGCCCTCGTCCCGGAGGTACCGCCTCACCCGGGTCCGTACTGGTACAGCCACTCGTGCTCGAACTGCGGGCCCGAGGCCAGCACGGCGTGGCCGCCGGGGCGGAGCTCGACGAGGCGGGCGGCGATGTCCTGGCACTTGCTCTTCACCGTGCGGTAGCCGCTCGACCAGACGAACCAGATCGTCTTGCCCGCCGCCCGGTCGGCCAGCCGAGCCGCGAAGTCCTGCGGCGTGACGCTGGTCTGGCGCTCGGCGTAGTCGACCCAGTTCACCAGCCGCGGGTTGCTGAAGTCCGGGAAGCTCACCGCGTCGAAGTGCTCCGGCAGCTCACGGGTCACGGCCGGTCCGAGCTGGTCGGGGCAGAAGGCGACGACGTCGCCCGGCTTGCCCTGGGCCGTGATGTAGGCGGCCGTGTGACCGGCCTGGGTCCGCTCGTCGACGGTGTTGCGCACGCCGCCGATCAGGCCGAGGACGGCCAGCACCACGAGGACGCCGGACCGCACCCGGAGGTCGGCGAAGGCACCCATGCCGTAGGCGGCCACGAGCAGGACGAGCGGGAAGACCACCGCCGTGTAACGGCTGGCGAAGGCACCGGCCGTGGCGTAGCCGGCGGCCACGGCGAGCAGCATGGTGGCGAAGGCGACGAACGACTCGGGGCGGGCCTTCGGCCGGGTGCGAAGGTCGAGCTCGATCCGCCGGCCGTCGACGGCCCGGCCCAGGAGGGCGAGCACGACGAGGAACACCAGGCACAGCCCCAGGATCTGGGCCTCGCCGTTGGGCCCGCCGCCCCAGTCCGTGAACGAGATGGCGAACACGGCCGTGGGCCGGGCCGGCGCACCCCACGGGGTACCGGTGTGGGCCGCCTGCTCGAGGAACGACGGCAGCCACGGGAGGAACAGCACGGCGCCGGCCACCAGGGCGAGCACGATCCGGAGGGCGGCCGGCGACCCCTTCCGCCAGGCCCAGAGCAGGAGGGCGGCGGTGGCGGCCAGGAGGTAGAACGACCAGTAGTGGGTCAGGGCCAGCAGCCCGCTGGTCACGGCGACCCCGGCCAGGCGCAGGAGCGTCGGGCGCTCGAGGGCCAGCTGCACGAGGAGCCAGCCGGCGACCACCAGCACCATGGCGAGCGAGTACATCCGGGTCTCGGTCGAGTAGCGGATGGCGAACGGCGACGTGGCCAGGAGGATGACGGCGGCCGTGGCCGTGATCGTGCCGCCGTAGCGCTTCGCTGCGACCCAGAACATCGGCAGGGTGGCCAGCCCGAAGATGCCGGAGAGCGAGCGCACCGCCTCGTCGCCCTCGCCGAACACCTTCATCCACACGTGCAGGAGCAGGTAGTAGAGCGGCGGGTGCCCGTCGTGGCGGAGCTGCTCGAACATGGCGCCCAGCGGCAGGCGGGCCGTGTTCACGGTCAGCGCCTCGTCGAGCCACAGATCCGAGCGGGTGTAGAGGCGGAGCGCGACGCCCGCCACCACGGCGGCCGCCGCGGCGAGGACGGCGACCGTGGGCACCTGACGGCTCTGTCGGCTGGCCTGCATCGGCCGGGAGGGTAGGTCTTCCTCAGTTCGGACACACAAGCTGCCTGTCACTACGCTGACCCAGCCCCACTCCCACGCTCGAGACAGGTCCCATGTCTGAAGCCTCCACGAACGCGACCGACCCGCAGATCGTCGTCATCGGCGCCGGCCCGGCCGGCCTCACCGCGGCCTTCCAGTTCGAGAAGGACGGCATCCACTCGACGATCCTCGAGGGCACGGACCAGGTGGGTGGCATCAGCCGGACGGTCGTGCGGGACGGGTGGCGCTTCGACATCGGCGGCCACCGCTTCTTCACCAAGGTGCAGGAGGTCGAGGACCTCTGGCACGAGATCCTCCCGGACGAGGACTTCCTCCTCCGCCCGCGGATGAGCCGGATCTTCTACCGGGGCAAGTACTACGACTACCCCATCAAGGCCATGAACGCCTTCCGGAACCTCGGCCCGATCGAGGCGGCGCGGTGCGTGCTCTCCTACATCGCAGCCCAGATCCGCCCGCCGAAGCGCCAGGACAAGTTCGCCGGCTGGGTGACGGCCCGCTTCGGCAAGCGCCTCTACGGCCACTTCTTCAAGAGCTACACCGAGAAGGTCTGGGGCATGCCGGCCGACGACCTGCCGGCCGACTGGGCCGCCCAGCGGATCAAGAACCTCGATCTCAAGGCCGCCATCCTCAACGCCCTCACCCCGAAGCGGAACCAGAAGGACATCACGTCCCTCATCGAGGAGTTCCAGTACCCGAAGTACGGGCCCGGGATGATGTGGGAGGTCTGCCGCGACAAGGTCGTTGCCGCCGGCTCGACGGTCCACATGGAGACCAAGGTCCGCAAGATCCGCCACCGCGACGGCAAGGCCTACGAGGTCGTGGCCGAGCACCCCGACGGGTCGCAGGTGACGTACGCGTGCGACGAGGTCATCTCGACCATGCCGTTCACCAAGCTCCTGAAGGGCATGGATCCGGCGCCCCCGCCCGAGGTGCTCGACGCCGCCGAGCAGACGACCTACCGCGACTTCCTCTCCGTCGCCCTGGTCGTGCCGGAGGAGTTCGCCTTCCCCGACAACTGGATCTACATCCACGCCCCCGAGGTCGTCGTCGGCCGGATCCAGAACTACGGCTCCTGGTCGCCGTTCCTGGTGAAGGAGGGGCGCACCTGCCTGGGCCTCGAGTACTTCGTCTTCGAGGGCGACGAGATGTGGAACAAGTCCGACGAGGACCTGATCGAGCAGGCCAAGCGGGAGATCTCGTTCCTCGGCCTGGTCGACCCGAGCAAGGTCGAGCTCGGCCACGTCGTGCGCGTGCCCAAGGCCTATCCGACCTACGACGAGGGCTACCTCGAGCGGATCGAGACGATGCGGAAGTGGGTCGAGGCCAACACGCCGAACGTCCACCCCGTCGGTCGCAACGGCATGCACCGCTACAACAACCAGGACCACTCGATGCTCACCGCCATGCTGACCGTCGAGAACATCCTCGGCCGCGGCCCCCACGACATCTGGGCCGTCAACGTCGAGGAGGAGTACCACGAGGAGGCGGCGGGCTCCGGCTCGCACGGCACGGGCCGCGACGCGCCGGTCCTCCCCAAGCGCTCCTGACGTGCGCTTCACCCTCCTCGGCCACGGCGGTCTCGCGGTCGAGGCGGGTGCGCAGCGGCTGCTCGTCGATCCGTGGCTCTCGGGCTCGTGCTACTGGCGTTCGTGGTGGCACTACCCGCCGAGCGAGGTGCCGGCCGACTTCCTGGCGCCCGACTTCGTCTACCTGAGCCACCACCACTTCGACCACTTCCACTACCCGTCGATGCGGCAGCTCGATCGGCACGCCGCCGTGCTGGTGCCGAAGTTCGCCGTCGACGTCATGCCCGACGAGGTCCGGAGCCTCGGCTTCGAGCACGTCGTCGAGCTGCCCCACGGCGAGGTGCTCGAGCTCTCCCCCGACCTCCGGGTCTGCTCGTTCCAGTACGGGTTCGACGACAGCGCCCTGCTGGTCGAGTCACGAGGCGTCGTGCTCGCTGACTTCAACGACTGCAAGGTCCGGGGCCGGGCGCTCGACGAGGTGCTCCAGACGTTCGGCCGGCCGACCTTCCTCTTCAAGAGCCACTCGTGGGCCCAGGGCTACCCGGTCCGCTACCGGTCGGACGACCCGGCCCAGCTCTCGATGATCTCCCGCGACAGCTACGTCGCCGACTTCCTCGAGACCGTCGAACTGGTGCAGCCCGGCTACGCCGTGCCGTTCGCCAGCATGGTGGGCTTCCTCCACCCCCAGACCGCCCCGGTGAACGAGCACGTGGTCACGCCGCGGGAGGTGGCCGACGCCTTCGCCGCCGCACCCGTGCCGGGCACCGAGGTGGTCGTGATGGTCCCCGGCGACTCGTGGGACCTGACCTCCGGGTTCGCCCTGGGCGACATCGACTGGTTCGAGCCCGAGATCCGGGCGGCCCGGCTCGCCGAGCTGCAGGAGCAGGCCCGGCCGGCCATGGAGGAGGCGATGGTCGAGGAAGCCTCCCGCACGCTCGAGTGGGACGACTTCCGGGCCTTCTTCGAGGGCTTCGTCCGATCGCTGCCCCCGGGTGCGGCCCGCCTGCTGCTGCCCCGCCCGGTCACGTTCTGGATGGTGCGGGACGAGGCCACCCCGGCGTGGACGATCGATGCCCGCCGCCGGACGGTCGAGCGGTCGAGCGTCCCGCCGGCCGACGTCGCCAGCGTGATCACGGTCCCGGAGGGGGTGCTCGTCCAGGCCATCGCCGACAAGGTCGTGAACCTGATCCACATCTCGCTGCGCCTCCAGGTCGAGCTGCGCCCAGGCGGCCTCGACTCCGACCTCGGCTTCTGGGGCCTGCTCGCCATCTGGGAGCTGGGCTACCTCCCGCTCACCGCCCTGCCCCGCCGCCGGGTCGTCGGGGTGGCCTGGCGCCGCCGGCGCGAGCTCTGGGAGATCCTGACGACCCGGCTCCTCGGCCGCGGCTCGATGGCCGAGCGCATGGCCGGTGGTCTCATCGCCGAGTCCCCCGTTCCTAGAATCGGCGCGTGAGCACGGGGGACGTGGCGGTGGAGCCGCGCAAAGGCGCCTGGTTCCCGTGCTTCGACGGGTTGCGGGCCATCGCTGCCATCACGGTGGTGTTCCACCACGCCGGGTTCGCGACGGGTGCCGAGTTCCGGTCGTGGGGCCAGTACCCGGCCCGCATGGACTCAGGCGTGACGATCTTCTTCCTGATCTCCGGCTTCCTGCTCTACCGCCCCTACGTCGCCGCCCACCTCGACGACCGGCAGCCCATGCCACCGACCCGCTTCTACCAGCGGCGCCTGCTGCGCATCTTCCCGGCGTACTGGGTGGCGCTGGCCGGCGTCGTCCTCTTCTTCGGCTCCTCGCTCCCGACGTTCACCGACGTCGTGGTCCACGGCGGCCTGTTCCAGATCTACGACATCCACCGCTACTTCAACGCCATGTCGCAGTCGTGGACCCTGGCCACCGAGCTCAGCTTCTACCTGGCCGTCCCCGCCTTCGCCTGGCTCGTCCGCAAGCTGGCCACCGGCCGCGAGCGGACCGGGCGCATCCGCACCGAGCTCGTCGTGCTGGTGGTGGTCTTCGCGGCCGGGCTCGCCATCCGTTCGCTGTGCTTCCCGGTGACGTCCGACTCGTCGGCGTGGAAGGTGCTGCTGCGCTACTGGCTGCCGGCGAACATGGACCTCTTCGCCGTCGGCATGGCCATGGCCGTCGTCTCGGTCGCCCTGGCCGGCCGCGACCGCGAGGTCCGGGGCCCGGCCATGCGGGCCTTCCCCTACGTGTCGTGGGCGCTCGGCCTGCTGGCCTTCTGGTTCGTGGCCAACCACGCTGGCCTGCCGCTCGGGTTGAAGGACGCGTCGCCGGCCGGCGAGCGGAGCAAGCACCTGCTGTACCTCGCCTACTCGTTCGGCCTCGTGCTCCCCGCGGTGTTCGGGCCCCAGACGTCGGTCCTGCACCGGGTGCTGCGCTGGAGGCCGATCGCCGCACTCGGCGTGATCTCCTACGGCATCTACCTGTGGCACCAGGCGTGGATCCACCAGCTGATGCTCTGGCGCGGCGACGAGCTGTTCAAGACGCCGTACTGGCAGGTCGTGCTGCCCGCCCTGGCGCTCACCGTCGTGACGGCGGCGGCCAGCTACTGGCTGGTCGAGAAGCCGATCCTGCGCCTGAAGGACCGCCGGCCCCGTCGTCCGGTCGAGGCCCGCGAGGAGGCCGTGGTCGCCACGGCGCCGGCACCGTGACGTCCCTCCCCACCACGCCCGCCCCGACCAACGTCGAGGCCCAGCCGGCCGGGCTCGAGTCGGCCGCCGGCGGCAACCCCCGCTTCCCGTGCATCGAGGGCCTCCGGGCGGTGGCCGCCGTGGCCGTGCTGGTCCACCACGTCGCGGGCACGACCGGCGCGGTGACGTCGACGGCGTGGGGCTACGTGTTCGCCCACCTCGATGCCGGCGTCAGCGTGTTCTTCGTGCTGTCGGGCTTCCTGCTCTACCGGCCCTTCGCCGCCGCCCACGTCGACAAGCGGCCTGGACCCGGGCTCAAGCGCTACACCAGCCGCCGCTTCCTGCGGATCTTCCCGGCCTACTGGCTGGCCCTGACCGCGGTGTTCTTCGTCCTGAACACCGTCGAGTACGGCGACGGCAAGTCGCTCGCCATGTACTACGGGCTCGTCCACATCTACTCGAAGGCGCACGTGCTGGGCGGCATCATCCCGGTCTGGAGCCTCGCCACCGAGCTCAGCTTCTACGTGTTCCTGCCCGTGCTCGCCCTCGCCATCGGATCGGTGTCGCGGCGGGTGCGTCGACCCCTGCTGGCCGAGACCGTCGGGGTCGGGCTCCTGTGGGCCACCGGGATCACCGTGCACTCCGTCCTGCTCGCCAGCCACGACGCCGCGACGCCGGCGACGCTCTGGCTCCCGAGCCAGGTCGACCTGTTCGCCCTCGGCATGCTGCTGGCCGTCGGGCACGTCGCCTCGCAGCGCGGGCACCGGGTCGCCGTCTTCGAGGCCATGGGCCGGTGGCCGGCGTGGACCTGGGCGCTGGCGTGCATCCCGTTCTGGTACGCCGCCACCCAGCTCAACCTGCCACGGGAGTTCGGCGACATCCCGAAGGGCGGCGAGATCGGCCGGCAGCTCTGCTACGGCTTCACCGCCCTCCTGCTGGTGGCCCCCGCCGTGTTCGGCGACCAGTCGAAGGGCTGGCCCCGGCGGCTGCTGCGGCTCCGGCCGGTCGCGTTCGTCGGGCTCGTCTCCTACGGCGTGTTCCTCTGGCACTTCGACCTCCTCCACTACCTGGAGAAGCACGGCGCCCTCGACTGGGTGCCCCAGGCCCGCTTCTTCAGCGTCCTGGCCATGGACCTCGGCCTCGCCGTCGTGGTCGCCACCGTGAGCTGGTACCTCGTCGAGGCCCCGCTGGTCGGGCGCCGTCGCCGGGTAGCGCCGACCCCTCCCGTACCCTGATCGCTGTGGCGGCCGACACCCTGGTCATCATCCCGGCGTACAACGAGGAAGCGGCGCTGCCCGCCGTCCTCGCCGGCCTCCGCGCCCGCTTCCCCGACTTCGACCTGGTCGTGGTCGACGACGGCTCGCGCGACCGCACCAGCGCCGTGGCCCACGAGGGCGGCGCGGCCGTGGTCACCCTCCCGTTCAACCTCGGCGTGGGCGGCGCCCTGCGCACCGGCTTCCGCTACGCCGTGCGCCACGGCTACCAGCGGGCGGTGCAGCTCGACGCCGACGGCCAGCACGACGCCGATCAGGTCGAGGCCCTCCTCGCCCCGCTGGCCGACGGCGCCGACCTCGTCATCGGCAGCCGGTTCGCCGTCGGCGCCGGCGAGTACGAGGTGGGTCGCTCGCGACGCTCGGCCATGCGGCTCATGCAGCGAGGCGTGCGCCTCCTCTCGGGGCAGTCGTTCACCGACACGTCGTCGGGGTTCCGGGCGTTCGGGCCCGACGCCCTCGCCCTCTTCGCCGCCCAGTACCCCATCGACTTCCTCAGCGACTCGGTCGAGGCCCTGCTCGCCGCCCTCGCGGCCGGCCTGACGGTGGTCGAGGTGCCGGTGCAGATGAACGAGCGAGCCGGCGGCGTGCCTTCGACCCGCAGCTTCAAGCTCGCCTACCACTACCTCCGACTGCTGGTCGTCATGACGGCGACCGCCCCGCGACGGAGGAACGCGTCGTGAGCACGCGGGCCCACGTCCTGATCGTGCTGATCGCCGCCCTGCCCGCGCTGTTCGTGCTCCAGCTCGTCCGGCGCCGTGCGCTGCGGGCCAAGTACTCGCTGCTGTGGCTCGCCGTCGGCGGTGTGCTGATGCTCACGGCGGTCTTCCCCGGCCTCGTCGACCACGCCGCCGAGACGCTCGGGATCTCGTATCCCCCGGCCGTCTACCTGATGATCGCCATCGTGTTCCTGCTCATGGTGGTGATGCACTTCTCGTGGGAGCTCTCCCGGCTCGAGGAGCGCACCCGCACCCTCGCCGAGGAGATCGCCCTGTTGCGCGCCACCCGTCCCGACGACCACGAGGTCGCCCCGTGATCTCGTGGTGGAACGCCCGCCGCTTCCGCACCCAGCTCCTCGTGATCATGGGCCTCGGGTTCCTGATCCGGGTGCTGTACCTGATGTTCGTCACCCGCGACGACCGGCTCTGGGGCGACGCCTACGCCTACTACTGGTCGGGCCGGCTGCTGGCCGAGGGCCACGGCTTCATCCAGCCGCTGCCCTGGGTCGCCAACCACGTCCGGATCGAATCGCCCGACCGACCGCCCGGCTACTTCCTGTTCCTCGGCTTCTGGTCGCTGATCGGCATCAAGAGCTGGCTGGCCCAGCGCTTCTTCTCCACGCTCATGGGCGTGGGCACGATCGCCCTCGTCGGCCTCCTCGGCAAGGAGGTGTCGGGCAAGCGGGTCGGCCTCGTGTCCGCCTTCATCGCCGCCGTCTACCCCTACTTCTGGATCCACGACGGCATGGGCATGTCGGAGACGATGACGCTCTTCACCGTCACGCTCTGCCTCCTCACGGCCTACAAGTACTGGAAGCAGCCGAGCTGGAAGCGGGCGCTGTGGCTCGGGCTGGCCGGCGGCGTCGGTGCCCTCACCCACCCCGACACGGCGATGATCCTCGCCCTCCTCGGCATCAGCGTCGTGATCCTGGCCAAGGGCGAGCCGTGGAAGCGGCGGGTCGGCCACTTCGTGCTCGTCGGCGCGGCCGGTGTGCTCGTCATCAGCCCGTGGGTCGTCCGCAACCTCGTGGTCTTCGACGAGCCCGTGTACCTCTCGACCGGCCTCGACATCACCATGGCCGTCACCAACTGCGACCAGACCTACCACGGCGAGTACCGGGCGTTCTGGTACATGCCCTGCGCCACCGACCACACCCCGCCCGAGGGCGACCTGTCGGTGCAGGCCGTCTACTGGCGCCACCTCGCCTTCGACTACATGAGCGCTCACAAGAGCGAGCTGCCCGGCGTCGTCGCGGCCCGGGTGGGGCGCATGTGGGGCCTCTACCGGCCGACCCAGCAGGTGCGGCTCAACATCCTCGAGGGCCACCGCACGTGGATCTCGTGGATGGGGCTCGGCTTCTTCTACGTGCTGACGCCGTCGGCGATCGCCGGCCTCGTGCTGCTGCGGCGGCGCAAGGTGCCGATCATCCCGTTCCTGGCGCCGGTGTTCACGGTGACGTTCTCGGCGATCATCACGTTCGGCAACACCCGCTACCGCGCCGCGGCCGAGATCACGTTGGCGGTGTGCGCCGCGGTGGCGTTCGTGGCGCTGTGGGACCGGCTGCGGTCTGGTCCCGCCGAACCGGTCGAGGCGGCCCCGCCGCCCGAGGAGGACCGGGCGCTCGTCGATGCGGGCGTCTAGGGCGGCCGTCCTCGCCGTCGCCCTGCTCGCCGCCGGGTGCAGCGGTGCCTCGCCGGCCGAGGTGGTGGTGCCGGCGATCGTGCGGTCGACGCCGGTCGTCCCCCGGATCGACGCCGCCATGAAGGCCCGGCTCCGGGCCGTCTACGCCGACGGTCAGGCGAAGGGGAACCAGCGCGACGTGTTCTCGAAGGTCGGCGACAGCATCACGGCCATCCCCGACTTCCTCGTGCCGATCGGGTGCGGTCGCATCGAGTGGGGCCGGTGGTCGTCGTTGAAGCCCGTCGTCGCCCGATGGTCGGCCACGACCGTGCCGCGGGGCTGGGAGCTCGAGCGGTGCGGGGTGTCGAACTCGTTCACCCGGGTCGGCTCGGCCGCCTTCCCGGGGTGGCGGGCCGCCGACCTGCTCACCGCCCACACGCCCCACCCGGCCGACTGCCCGCCGCCCGACGACGTGGCCGTGCGCTGCGAGCTGCGCCAGGTGAAGCCGTCGGTCGCCCTGCTCGAGGTCGGCACCAACGACATGGTGAGCGGCGGGGGCCAGACCCTCGACCCCGAGGGCTTCGACCGGTTCCGGGGCCAGCTCCGCCAGCTCATCGAGGAGATCCTCGACGCTGGCGTGATCCCCGTGGTGAGCACGCTCCCACCCCGCCGCAACCCGCCGTCGACCGAGCCGCTGCCGCCGCGCTGGAACGCCGAGATCATCCGCATCGCCGCCGACCTCCACGTGCCGGTGTGGAACTACTGGCTCGCCCTCCAGTCGGCCAGCCAGACCGGCATGTCGTACGACTGGGTGCACCCCAGCCCGGCGCCCACCGGGGCCGGCGACCTGCGCGACGACGCCATGAACTGGGGCTTCAACGTGCGCAACCTCACCGCCCTCCAGGTGCTGGAGAAGGTGGGCCGGGTCGTGCTCGACGACGGCCGCCCCGACACCTGACGAACTGGCGTGGCCTACGAGCGGGGCTTCCTCGCCACCGCGAACAGCACGAGGGTGGAGGGGTCGATGGCCTCGGTGGTGGCGAACGCCGAGGCGTCGATGCCGGTGTTGCCGCCCGACCACCTGTCGCCCATCAGCTTGTAGATGACCCGGCGGGCGGTGGCGTGCAGGGCGATGAACCACTTCTCCGGCATCCGGTGCCGGAGGTCGAACACGTCGAGGGCCAGCAGCCGGTTGGCCGTCTTGCGGCGCCGCTCGAAGTCGGCCTTGACCTCGGCGTTGCCGTCGAGGCCGAGCACCTCCACGTCCTCGAAGTGGCGGTCGAGCATGGCCCGCAGCTGCTCGGGCTCGAACAGGTGCACGTGGTACGGGTTCTCGAAGTCGGCCGGGGCGTTGGGCGTGATGAAGAAGGCGGCCCCGCCCGGCGCCAGCACCCGGCTGATCTCGGCCACGTGGCCCTCGGGAGCGACGAAGTGCTCGATGAGGTGCGACGAGCACACCCAGTCGAACGTGCCGTCCTTGAGCCCGAGCCGGGCCCCGTCCATGCACGCCGCACGCAGGCCGTGCTGGCCGGCCACGGCGGCGGCGGCCGTGGCGGCGTCGTAGTCGACGCCGACGACCGAGCGCTCGTCGCCCAGGAACGTGGAGGTGCCGTCGCCCAGGCCGCAGCCGACGTCGAGGAAGCGGCCCCCGCCGATGCGGGCCAGCACCTCCCGGTACCCGGCCGCGTGCAGGGCCAGGAGGGAGTCGGGCGTCTGGCCCTCGATGGGGCGTTCTCCGGTCAGCTTCACGACCCCGGTACTGTACGACGCCGCCGTGTCCACCCCGTCCGACCATGCCCGGAAGCTGGGTGACATCGCCGCCGCAGCAGGACTCCGCCGCATCCACGTCCTCGCCTGGCGCGACCTCGACGACGAGGAAGCCGGGGGCTCCGAGGTGCACGCCTCGACCGTCGCCCGGCTTTGGGCCGAGGCCGGCATCGACGTCACCATGCGGACGTCCACAGCGGCGGGCCAGCCGCCCGACACCGTGCGGGACGGCTACCGGGTCGTGCGCCGGGCCGGGCGCCACGTCGTGTTCCCGCGCTCGGCCCTGTCCGCCGCCACGGGCCGCATGGGGCCCCGCGACGGCCTCGTCGAGATCTGGAACGGCATGCCGTTCCTGTCACCGGTGTGGGTGCGGGGACCGCGGACCGTGTGGCTCCACCACGTCCACAAGGAGATGTGGCGGATGATGCTCCCCACGCCGCTGGCCCAGCTCGGCGACCTGCTCGAACGCCGCCTGGCGCCCCCGCTCTACCGGCGCACGCCGCTGGTGACCCTGTCGGAGTCGTCCCGCCACGAGCTGGTGCACGAGCTCGGCTTCCGGCCCGAGCTGGTGTCGGTCATCCCGCCCGGCATCGACCCTGCCTTCTCCCCCGGCGGCGAGCTGTCGCCGACCCCTCTGGTCGTGGCCGTGGGCCGGCTGGCGCCGGTGAAGCAGTTCCCGCTCCTCGTCGAGGCCCTCCTCGGGCTCAAGGCCCAGCACCCCGGGCTCGAAGCCGTCATCGTGGGCGACGGCACCGAGCGTCCCGGCCTCGAGGCCCGCCTCGCCGACGCCGGCGCGACCGACTGGATCCGGCTGCCCGGTCGGGTCAGCGAGGCGGAGCTGATCGACCTCTACCGCCGGGCGTGGGTCCTGACCAGCGCGTCGAGCCGTGAGGGTTGGGGCATGACGATCACCGAGGCGGCGGCGTGCGCCACCCCGGCGGTGGTCACCGACATCAGCGGGCACGCCGATGCGGTGGTCGACGGCGAGACCGGC
>JAODBP010000336.1 GCA_025464025.1 Actinomycetes bacterium
GGCGGCAGCCAGCTCGTCGGCCGGCACCGGCCGGGCCAGGTAGTACCCCGACGCCCGGTCACAGCCGAGCGAGCGCACGATCTCGAGCTGCTCGGCGGTCTCCACGCCCTCGGCCAGCGCCACGGCGTCGCAGGCGTGGGCCAGGTCGACGACCGCGGCCACCACCGAGCGGCCGGCCCGGCTGTCGACGTCGGCCATGAACGCCCGGTCGAGCTTGAGCACGTCGACCGGGTAGCGGCGGAGCCGAGCGATCGAGCTGTAGCCGGTGCCGAAGTCGTCGACGGCGATTTGGATGCCGGCGTCGGACAGCAGGCGCAGCTCCCGGAGCGGCACGCTGTGGTCCTCGGCCAGCGCCGACTCGGTGACCTCGACGCCGATCCGCTCGGGTCGACCGCCGGCGGCGCGGATCAGGCCGAGCAGGTGGGCGGCGAAGCCGGGCCGCACGAGCTGCCGCACGGACACGTTCACCCACACCAACAGGTCGTCGAGCTCGCCGCTCCACAGCGAGTGGGCCCCGCAGGCCTCGGGCACCACCCAGTCGCCGAGGGCGCCGACCAGGCCGGTGTCCTCGGCCAGCTCGACGAACGCCCCGGCCGTGAGCAGGCCGCGGGTCGGGTGCTGCCAGCGCAGGAGGGCCTCGGCGCCGGCGAGCTCGCCGGTGCGGAGGTCGAAGGCGGGCTGGTAGTGGAGGCGGAGCTGGCCGCCGTCGACGGCGTCGCGCAGCTCGTGCTCGGTCTGGAGGCGGGTGACCACGCCGGTCCGCACGTCGTCGTCGAACCGGGCCACCTGGTCGCGGCCGCCGTCCTTGGCCAGGTAGAGGGCGGCGTCGGCGTCGCGCAGGAGGGTCTCGGCCGTGGCACCCTCGTCGGCCAGGGCGACGCCGATGCTCGTCGAGACCACGAGGCGACGACCAGCCACCACGACCGGCTCGCGGAACGAGTCGAGGAGGCGGGCGCCCACCCGCTCGGCCTCGGCCGACGAGGCCGACGGGAGGGCGACCACGAACTCGTCGCCGCCGAGGCGGGCGACCATGTCGCCGGGCCGGCTGTCGTGGGCCAGGCGCTCGGCCACGGCCACGAGCAGCTCGTCGCCCGCCGCGTGCCCGAGGGAGTCGTTCACGACCTTGAACCGGTCGACGTCGCAGAAGAGCACGGCCACGTGCCCGGCCCGGCGAGGCCGGGCGAGGGCGTCGGTCAGCCACGACAGCAGCTCGACCCGGTTGGGCAGGCCGGTCAACGGGTCGTGGGTCGCGGCGTGCGCCAGCTCGGTCCGGGCCTCGCGCTCCGCGGTCAGGAGCGCCTCCCGCTCCTCCTGCTGGGCCATCCGCGCGTTGATGTCGCGGTAGTGCACGGCGATGCCGTCGGCCAGGGGGTAGGCCCGCACCTCGTACCAGCGGTCGTGCGGGGCGAAGAACACCTCGAACTCCACCGACTCGCCGGCCATCGCCCGCGCGTACTGCTCCTCGATGACCGTGCCGAGGGCGTCCGGGTACTCCGCCTTGAAGTCGCAGCCGACGATGTCCTCGCTCCGCCGTCCGAGCAGCTCCTCGCCCCACCGGTTGAGGTAGGTGAACCGCCAGTCGCGGTCGAGGGCGAAGTAGCCCTCGCCGATCGACTCGAGGGTCGAGACGATGCGGTCGGTGGCGGCGTGCGACTCGGTCACGTCGAGGAGCACGCCGATCATCCGGATCGGGCCGGCGTCGTCACGCTCGATCACCCGACCCCGGGCCAGCAGCCGACGCTCCGTGCCGTCCGGACGGGACAGCCGGTAGTCGGCTTCGATCCCGTCGGTCACCGGCGACATGGCGGCCAGCCGGTGGCGGCCGGCCGCCGCGTCGTCGGGGGTGAGGGCAGCGAACCAGGTCTCGAGGGTCGGCGGCGTGCCCGGCGCCAGGTCGAGCAGGTCGCGGACCCGGTCGTCCCAGACGATGCGCTCGGCGCGGAGGTCGATCTCCCAGGCGCCGACGCCGGCCAGCTCGGCCGCCAGCCGCATGCGCGCCTCGGTGGCGGCCGCCTCCTGCTCGGCCTGTCGGCGAGCCGTGATGTCGTGGACCACGATGACGACCTGGGCCACATCGCCGGCGACGTCGCCGAACGGGGTCAGCTCGACCTCGGTGGTCAACGGGCCCGAGGCCGACTGGACCACGAACTCCTGGCGGACCGAACGACCGGCCCGGAGGGTGCTGACGACCTCGGCCAGGCGCACCGGGTCGGCCCCGTCGGCGATCATCGTCGACGCCGGACGACCGGCGATCTCCACGAGGGCCATGCCGGCGAGGGTGCACGCCGCCGGGTTGGCGTAGACGATGGTCGGGCCTTCGCCCTCGAGCCGCCCGTCGCACAGGAGCACAGCGTCCTCCGAGCGGACCAGCACCGACTCCACCAACCCCACCTGCGACGACGGCGGAGCCAGCTCGGGGTCGACCATGCCGGTGAGGTAGCCCTCGACCTCCCCGGCGCCGTCGCGCAGGGCGACGGCGAACGCCTGGACCTCGATGACCGAGCCGTCGGACCGGGCGATCCGGACGCAGCCGTGCCAGCGCTGGGCCACGGCGAGCCGCAACGACGCGTCTTCGGCCGGCACGTCGTCGGTACCGGCGAAGAGGAAGTCGAGCGGGTTGCGGCCGAGGACCTCGGCCGACGACCACCCCAGGCGCGCGATGCACTCGTCGCTCCACCAGACGTAGCGGCCACCGGGATCGAGCAGGGCGGTGGCGATGCCACTCGCGGCCATGGCTTGGAGCAGCGCCGACCGCGAGGCCAGTGGCCCGGGCGGAGGACTCGGCGGTTGCTGATCGGCGAGCAGCCCCTCGACCTGGCGGGCCAGGCTGCGCACCGCGTCGCGCTGGGCCCGGGTGAGGGTGCGGGGCACGACATCGAGCACGGCGAGGGCGCCGAGCGGGACGCCGCTGGGCGAACGCAGCACGGCCGCGGCGTAGAAGCGATGGCCCCGCTCGGTGACCGACCGGTTGGTGGCGAAGCGGGGGTCGGCGGCGAGGTCGGGCACCAGGAGGAGGTCCTGGCCCGACGCGATGAGGCAGTCGCAGAACGACTCGGCCAGGGGGATCTCGGCCAGGTCGACGCCGACGCGCGCCCGGAACCAGAGGCGGTCGCGGTCGACGAGCCCGATGGCGGCGACCGGGACGTCGCACAGGCGGGCGGCCAGGCGGACGATGGCGTCGAATCGCTGGTTCTCCGGGGTGTCGAGGATCCCGTAGGCCCGCAACACCGAGACCCGGTGCGTGTCGTGGACGTCCTGGGGGTGGTGGTCGACCGAGGTCATCGGAACCCCCATCGACCGTCCGCAACCCCCCATTGAGCAACGGACGCCCAACTACGGCCGGCCGGTGGCAACTTGTCAGATCTCCGCCATGGCCGGTTCGGCCAGCTCGGCTAGGTCCCCGCGGCCGCCCGGAGCTGGGCCTCGGCCGTGCTGCCCACCACGGTCGTCCCCCCGGCGATCACGACGATGTCGACCGCGGCCGAGTGGGCCGCGATCCACGAGAGGGTCGTCGAGCCGCAGTCGGCGACGGCGTGGCAGAGGAGCACCGGGGCGGCCGGCGCGGCATGGGGGCCGAGGGCGAGGGCGTCGGCGAACGAGCTCGACGCCGCCACCTCGACCGTCGTCAGGGGCTCGCCGATCGCCACCAGGAGGTCGGCCACGGCCGTCGCCGTCGACTCCCGGTCGGCACCGGCCACCCGCTCCACCGTCCGGCCCGAGGACCGGAGCTGGGCCACCACGGCGTCGCCGACGGCGAACGTGCCGCCGACCACGACCACGTGCTGGATGCCGAGGTCGTCGAGCGCCTGGCGGGTCACGGTGGGCAGCGAGCCGGCCGTCGTGAGGAGCACCGGCCACTGCTGGCCGAAGGCGAGCGGGCCGGCGCTGAGGGCGTCGGCCGGGCGGACGCCGTTGGCGAGGATGGCCGTGCGGCCCTGCGTGCCCCGCACGCCGATGTTGGCCGCACCCGGGTTGCGGGCCACGGCCGCCGCCGTGCCGTAGCGATCGCTCCCGGCGACCCGCTCGACCTCGTAGCCGGCGGCCTGGAGCTGCGACGCCACCTCGGGGCCGAGCGCGCCGACGCCACCGAGGACGCGCACCTTGTGCACGCCCCGCGACCGCAGGGCGTCGAGGGTGGCCTGGGGCACGGCGTGCTGCTGGGCGAGGAGGACCGGCCCGATGTGGGTGCCGGCCA
>JAODBP010000284.1 GCA_025464025.1 Actinomycetes bacterium
AGCTCAAGCTCCAGTTCCGCGACGACCAGTTCGACACCGGCGTGAACCGGGCGGCGACCGAGGAGCTGGTCGGCAAGGCCTTCGCCTTCCTCGGCTCGTTCTCGCTCTACGACGACGCCGCGGTCGGGGCGCTGTCGAAGTCGAACATCCCCGACCTGTCGGTGCCGTTGAACGCGAGCCGGGGTGCGCTGAAGACGAACTACGCCGTCGCCCCGTCGGACACGCGCGGCGCGCCGACCGGTCCGTTCCTCTGGTTCAAGAACAAGTACCCCGATGCCGTCACCAAGGTCGGCACGCTCTACGGCGACATCCCCTCGGCCAAGATCAGCGCCCAGCGCTTCCGTGCCGCGGCCGAGTCCGTGGGCTGGAAGTTCGCCTACGAGCGTGGGTTCCAGGCCACCGAGACCGACTTCACGGCGGACGTGGTCCGCATGAAGTCGAGCGGCGTGAAGGCCGTGTACCTCGTGTCCACCGACGACAAGACCACGGCCCGCATCGCCAAGGCCATGGCCCAGCAGGGGTTCAAGCCGGAGTTCTTCTCGGCGAACTACATGCCGACGATGCCGACGCTGGCCGGCGACGCCGCCGAGAACATGTACAGCTCGTCGCCGTTCGCCCTCTTCGGGGGCGAGGACAACGCCAGCAACCCCGAGGTGGCGCTCTTCAGCCAGTGGTTCCAGCGGGTGAAGCCCGGGGCCAAGCCCGACCTGTTCGCGCTGTACGGCTGGGCCGAGGGACGGCTGATGGTCCAGGCCATGAAGGCGGTGGGCCCCAAGCTCACTCGCGACGCGCTCGACGCCGCGCTGTCGAAGGTCAACTCGTTCAACGCCGGTGGCCTGATCGGCGACGCCGGTCCCGGCACGAAAAGGCCATCGATCTGTTATGTGATCTCGCAGATCCGCGGGGGCAGGTACCACCGGGTCGACCCGGCGACCGGGTACCGCTGCGACGGCACCTACTTCCGCCGATGACCACAGGGGGTCAGATGAAGCACCGGTTCCGGTTCGTCGTCGTGCTCGCGACGATGGCCATGGTGGCGGGCGCCTGCGGGGCGCGCGTCACCGAGCAGCAGATCAAGGCGGCGAGCGGCAGCTCGCAAGGGGCGGCCGGCACGGCCGACTCGAGCGGGCTGTCGCCGGGGGAGGGCGACGTCGGCTCGGCCCAGACCGCCACCACCCAGCCCGGCGCGTCCGCGGGCGCCACCCAGACGACGGTCGCCGGTGCGACGCCGACGAGCGCGCCGGTGGCGGCCTCCTCCGCCGCGGCACCGCCGGGTGGCAACGGCGGTGCGACCGACGTCGGCGTGACCGCCACCCAGGTGACGTTGGGCAACATCTCGACCCTCTCGGGTCCGGTGCCCGGTCTGTTCCAGGGCGCGGTGATCGGCGCCCAGGCGATCGTCGCCTACCAGAACTCGATCGGTGGGCTGTTCGGTCGGAAGTTCAAGCTCGACGTCCGTGACGACCAGTTCGACACCGGGCAGAACCGGGCGGCCACCCAGGAGCAGCTCACCAAGGTCTTTGCCTTCCTCGGTTCGTTCTCGCTCTACGACGACGCGGCCGTCTCGCAGATCCAGGCCTCGGGCATCCCGGACGTGACCTACTCGCTGAGCGACTCCCGGCGCACCATGCGGAACAACTTCCCGCCGCAGGCGGCGATCCCGGGCGGCTTCCAGACCGGGCCGTACCAGTACCTCAAGGGCAAGTTCCCCGACGCGGTCACCAAGGCGGGGACCCTCTACGGCGACGTGCCGGCGTCCAAGGCCAGCCAGCTCGCGGCCATGGCCGCCGCCGAGTCGGTGGGGTGGAAGTTCGCCTACAACCGCGGCTTCCAGCCGACCGAGACCGACTTCACGGCCGACATCGTCCGGATGAAGGGCAGCGGGGTGAAGCTGGTCTACCTCGTCGCCACCGACGACAAGGCCACCGCCCGCATCGCCAAGGCGATGCAGCAGCAGGGGTTGAAGGTCCCGCTGGTCGCCAACTACATGCCGACGATGCCGACCCTCGCCGGCTCGGCGGCCGAGGGCATGATCAGCGCCCAGACGTTCGCGCTGTTCAACGGCGAGGACTCGGGCCAGATCCCCGAGGTGAAGCTCTTCAACGAGTGGATGCAGCGGGTGAAGCCGGGCTCGAAGCCCGACCTCTTCGCCATGTACTCCTGGGCGGCCGGGCGGATGCTGTTCAAGGCGATGGAGAAGGCGGGCCCGAAGGCCAAGCGGGCCGACGTGATCGCCGCGCTGAAGGGGATCGGCATCTTCGACGCCAACGGGCTGCTCGCCCCGGGCAACCCCGGAGCCAAGCAACCGGCCACGTGCTACGTCGTCTCGACGATCAGGGGCGGCAAGTACCAGCGGCTCGACACACCGCCCGGGAAGTACCGCTGCGACGGCGGGTTCCACCGCGGATGAGCACCTTGTCCCGGTTGCGACCCAAGCTTGACGACCCGTCAGGTCGGGTACACGCCCGCCTGTCAGGCCGACGAGCAGCCGAGCGTCGGTCTGGTGGCGCACGTCACCACGGAGGGGAGGACCCTGGTCCTTCGATGCCGAAGGTTGACGGGTCCATCCATCGCCCACAGCTCGGCCCGGGGGTCCTCGAACGTGAACTTGCAGCGGGTTCGTCTCACGACGTGCCTCATCGTTCTCACGTTGCTCGCAGCAGCATGCGGAGCTCGCGTCAGCGAGCAGCAGATCAAGTCGGCCGGAGCCTCCGGCGGAGCCGCCAGTGGTAGCGGTGGCCTGGCCGCCGGTGCCGGCGACGCCGGGAACGGCGCGACCGACGCCGGCACCACGCCGGGCAGCAGCGCCGCCGGCGGCGCGGCGACGGCCGGCACCACCCCGGGAGCAGGCGGACCGACCGGCGCGGCCGCACCGGCATCCGGTGCCGCGCCTGCCGGTGGCAACGGTGGGGCGGTCGACGTGGGCGTGAGCGCGACCCAGGTGACCCTCGGCAACGTCGCGACCCTCTCGGGGCCGGTGCCCGGCCTGTTCCAGGGTGCCGTCGTCGGCGCCCAGGCGATCGTGGCCTACCAGAACTCGGTCGGCGGCCTCTTCGGCCGGAAGTTCAAGCTCGACTTCAAGGACGACCAGTTCGACACCGGCCAGAACCGCACGGCCACCATCGAGCTGACCCAGAAGGCGTTCGCCATGCTCGGGTCGTTCTCGCTCTACGACGACGCCGGCAAGGACGCGGTGGCGAAGTCGGGCATGCCCGACGTGACGTACTCGCTCACCAGCCGGCGCGACCTGCCCAACAACTTCTCGGTCGAGCCGGCCCGCACCGGTGGTGCGCCGCTCGGGCCGTTCAACTACTTCGGCAAGAAGTTCCCGGCCGAGATCAAGGCGGTGGGCAGCCTCCACCCCGACATCCCGTCGGCCAACCAGAGCCAGACCGCCTACGTGAACGCGGCGAAGTCGGTCGGGTGGAACGTCGTCTACGACCGGGCCATCGCCGCCACCGAGACCGACTTCACGGCAGACATCGTCCGCATGAAGTCGAAGGGCGTGAAGCTGTTCTACGCCGGCGCCCTCGACGACAAGACGCTCGCCCGCATCGTCAAGGCACTGGCCCAGCAGGGCATGAAGATCCCGATCGTCACGTCCGGCATCGGCTACGACGCCGACATCCCGAAGCTGGCCGGCACGGCGGCCGAGGGCCTCTACACCTGGCAGCCGTACTCGATGTACGCCGGCGAGGACGCGGGCATCGCCGAGGTGAAGCTGATGAACCAGTGGATCCAGCGGGTCAAGCCGGGGTGGGTGCCCGACACCTACACCGTGTTCGCCTGGGCCTCGGGCCGACTCCTGTTCGAGGCCATGCAGAAGGCCGGCGCCAAGGCCAAGCGGGCCGACGTCGTCGCCGCCCTCAAGACCATCACCAAGTTCGATGCCGGTGGCCTCCTGGCCCCGGCCAACCCGGCCGGCAAGGGCGCACCGACGTGCGGGATCGTGACCCAGGTCAAGGGCGGCAAGTACGTCCGGGTCGACTCGCCGCCGCCGGGCTACCGGTGCAGCGACGGGGGCTACCACCAGTGACATCTAGGGGGGCGCAGCAGTGAACGACCTGATGCAGTACGCCATCGTGGGCTTGGCCACGGGGTGCATCTACGCCCTGACGGCGAGCGGCCTGGTGGTCACCTACACGACCTCGGGCATCTTCAACTTCGCCCACGGCGCCATCGGCATGGTGATGGCGTATACCTACTGGCAGTTCAACACTGCGTGGCACGTGCCAGCCGCCATCGCCTTCTTCCTCGTGGTGTTCGTGATCGCGCCCCTCTTCGGCGCCCTGATCGAACGTGTCCTGATGCGCAGGATCGAGGGCGCCACCGTGGTGACCACGCTCGTGATGACCCTCGGCTTGCTCGTGCTGTTGCTGGGCGTGGCCCAGACGGAGTGGTCGCCCCAGAAGTCGCGCATCTCGCACGAGTTCTTCGGGGGCGTGAGGGCGACGGTCTTCGGCGTGACGATCACCGGGCACCAGATGTTCTCGCTCCTCGCCGTGGCCGTCGCCGCCGGGGCGCTCTACTACGT
>JAODBP010000049.1 GCA_025464025.1 Actinomycetes bacterium
GCCCGGATGGTCTGAGGGTCCCGCTCGCCGGATAGCGGGGTCCCGGACCCCGCATGGTCACGACCCTGCTGACCGGCGTCGCGACGGGGGCGATCTACGCCCTCGTCGCGATGGGCCTCAACCTTGCCTATCTCAGCAGCAAGGTCTTCAACTTCGCTCACGCCCAGTTCGTCATGCTGGGTGCGCTCCTGAGCGCCACCTTGGTCGAGCGCGGCTGGCCGTGGCCGTTGGCGTTGCTGCTCGCCGCGCTGACCCCGGCGTCGGTTGCTTGGATCGAGGAGCTCTTCGTCGTCCGTCTCGCCGCACGGTTCGGCGCGGAAGGGCACTCGGCGCTCGTGTCGACGTTGGGATTCGGTGTGCTGATCCAGGCGAGCGCCGGTCTCCGCTGGGGCGAAGATCCTCGAACGATGCCGTTCGCCGGGCGCACCGAACCGGTCCAGGTCGGGTCCGGGTACATCCTGCCGGTACAGCTCGCGGTGGTCGTGGCGGCGGTCGTCGCCGTAGTCGTGTTCGAGGTGCTCTCTCGTCGCACCCGCCACGGCCTCCGCTACCTGGCCATCGCTGAGGACCCCGCTGCTGCCCAACTGCGGGGGATCAACGCAAAGCGCATGGTGACGACGTCGTTCGTCGTGGCCGGCGGCTTGGCCGGCGCCGTCGGGTTCCTCATCGCTCCCATCACGTCGGCATTCCCCGAGCTCGGTTCGTTGCTGGTCTTGAAGGCGTTCGTCGCGATGGCCGTCGGCGGGTTCGGCAGTCAAGCCGGAGCGGTGGTCGGAGGCATCACCCTCGGACTGGCAGAGGCGGTCGGCGCCTACCAGTTCGGCGGCGGCTACCCGAACGTACTGGCCTTCGGCCTGCTGCTCGTCGTCCTCTTGGTCCGACCGACAGGACTGTTCGGCCGTCGGGACGGGAGACTGGTTTGAAGGGGAGGCGCGCCTCCAGCGGGCCTGGGACCGACCGGTTCCCGGTCGGCGGCCTCGCCATCGCCGCGGTGGTCGCGCTCGCTCCGTTCCTGCTGAGTGGCTACTGGCTTCGGATCCTCACAATCGTGGCGCTCACCGGCGTGGTCGCGACAGGGGTCAACCTGACCTACGGCTTCGCTGGTGAACTCGCGCTTCACCACGCCGCCGTCTACGCCGTGGGCGCCTTCGTCGGCGGGATCAGCATGAACGGCGGGGTGCCCGTCGGTCTCGCGCTCGTCCTCGCCCTGCTCGCCGCGCTCGTCCTCGGGCTCGTCACCGGGTTGCCAGGCCTACGGCTGTCGGGGTGGCCACTTGCGCTGCTCACGTTCTTCATGGTCTTCCTCGTTCCCGACGTCGCGGAGATCCTGAAGGGGCAGACGGGCGGTTACGGCGGACTGCCGATCGAGGTCTACTGGTCGACGAGATCGTGGTTCTGGGTGACGTGGGGCTTCACCGTCACGTGGATGTTCGGGTTCCGGAACCTCCTCACGTCTCAGTGGGGTGGTGCCTTCAAGGTCCTCCGCCAGAGCCCGCAGCTCGCCGAGTCGCTCGGAATCGATGCCGTTCGGCTGAAGCTCGCGGCGTATGTCGCGGGCGCCATCCCGGCGGGCGTCTGTGGAGCCCTCTTCGCTCTGGGCCAAGGATTCGTCGGCCCGAGCGACTTCTCGCTCCAGCTCGCGATCATGTTCCTCGTCGCCGCCGTGCTCGGCGGCCTCGGCAGCATCTACGGCCCCTTCGTCGGTGCCGCGGTGCTCGTCGTGCTCCCCGAGAAGCTCACGGCGTTCGAGCGCTACAGCGTCGCCGCCTACGGCATCGCCCTGGTTGCGGCCGCGGTCTTCGTGCCAGGTGGGGGAGCCGGGGTGGCACGGCGGTTGATCCACTCGAGGGCCGGTGGCGGACGACCGGCTGGTGCCGGCGAGGAGGCCGTCGCCGCGACTGCGCCGATCAGCACCTTGTCGGCCATCGCAGAGCCGATGGCCCTCGTCGTCGACGGTGTGAGCAAGGCGTTCGACGGCAACGTCGCGTTGCTCGACGTCTCCCTCGAGTGCCGGCCGGGCGAGATCACGGGGCTGGTCGGTCCGAATGGGTCGGGCAAGACGACGTTGCTGAACGTCATCAACGGCTACGTCCGGCCCGATGCCGGGGCGGTCCACCTCGGGGGGGCTCCGCTGCCGATGGGCCGGCCATCTCGTGTCGCGCGCCACCGAGTGGCGCGCACGTTCCAGACCCCACGACTCCCTGCCGGCATGACGACGCTCGACGCGGTGGCGGTGGCGCTCTTCCCTCGACGTCGGTGGAACGTCCTGCAAGCCGCGGTGCGCACCTCGCGCTGGCGGCGTGAGACAGATGCCGAGCGACGGCAGGCACTGGAGGTGCTCGGGTGGCTCGGCCTGGTCCAGCAGGCCGACCTGCCTGCCGAGGTGTTGTCCCTCGGTCAGAAGCGGTTGCTGGAGATCGCACGCGCGTTGGTGCAGTCGCCGGCCGTCCTGTTGCTGGACGAGCCGGCGTCTGGCCTCAGCGAAGCCGAGATCCGACTGCTCGCGGAGGTCTTGCGTCGATTGAAGGAGCGCGGCCTCACCGTGGTGTTGGTGGAGCACAACAGCGAGCTCGTGCTCTCCATCGCCGATCGCGTGTACTGCTTGGCGGCTGGCTCGGTGCTGGCCGATGGCCCAGCGCGGGAGGTGCTCGAGGACGAGAGGGTCGTGGAGGCATGGATCGGTCAAGCGACTGACCACTCCGGCGTCGGACACGAGGGCGAGGGTGGCAGCCAGGGCGTGGAAGCACCGTGCTGACGATCGACCGACTCTCGACCGGCTACGGCCAGATGCGAGCTGTGCACGATCTGTCGCTCACCGTGGAGCCGGGTCGGGTCACCGCACTGCTCGGTCACAACGGAGCGGGAAAGAGCACGGCGGTCGAGGCCATTGCCGGTCTGCTACCGGCGTGGAGTGGCACCATCACGCTCGACGGCGACGACCTCACCGGTGTGCCGCCCTACCGGCGGGCTCGCCGAGGTCTGGCCACGGTGCTGGGCGGGAAGCGCGTCTTCGGCCACCTCACCGTGGAGCAGAACCTGCTCGTGCCCGCAGCGAGAGCCGGCGTCGCCGGCCCCGAGTGGGCTGAGTTGGCTCGCGATCTCTTTCCAGTCCTCGACGCGCATTCGAAGCGTCGAGCCGGATCGCTCTCCGGCGGCCAGCAGCAGATGCTGCTCATCGCCCAGGCCCTCCAGCTTCGCCCGTCCGTGCTCGTGCTCGACGAGCCGTCGGCGGGCCTCGCTCCGGCGGTGACCCAAGTGCTCTTCACTGCGTTGCGCCGGCTGGCGGACGAGGGCCTCGCCGTGCTCCTCGTGGAGCAGCTCGTCGATCAGGCGCTTCGGATCTCGGATTCGGCGACCGTCCTGAACCTCGGCACCACGACGGGGCATTGGTCCGACGCCCGGCCTGCTGCCGAGGAGATCCGCACGCGGCTGGCCCTGGCCCCGGGAGCCGTGCCCTCGCCGCCCGGCCCCGGAGATCCATGCGGACTATAGTGATGAACAGGAGGTCGGTGGGATGAGTGGGGGTACAAGCGCAACGGACGCCTACAGGCCGTTCGTCAATCGCAACATCGTCGACGCGTACGAGCGGTATGCGGAGCAGCGTGTGACGGCGCCGGTGTACTGGTCGGAAGAGGATCGCTTCTACTACGCGTTCTCCTTCGACGCGGTCCATGAAGCGCTCCTCGACCAGGAGCGGCTCACCATGGCTCGCACCAGGAGTCGCGTCCGCCGGGGTGGACAGCTGGGCTCGCTCCGGGAGATGCAGCTCAAGTGGTTCATCCAGATGGATCCGCCCGAGCACACCCCACTGCGACGCTTCTTCGGTCAGTGGTTCACGCCGAAGCGCATCGACCACCTCGAAGGCTGGGTGCGCACCGTCGCCGACTCCCTGCTGGACGACGTCGTCGAGGCCGGCTCCATGGACCTCGTCGCCGACTTCGCCTACCCGTTGCCGTCGCTCGCGATCGCCACGGTCCTCGGGGTCCCGACGGAGGACATCCACCTGTTCAAGGAGTGGGGGTCGCGCCTGGCG
>JAODBP010000056.1 GCA_025464025.1 Actinomycetes bacterium
CCAGCTCGAGAAGAGCGTCAAGCCGAAGCAGTTCCTCCACATCGACCAGTCCGAGTGCATCATGTGCGAGGGCTGCGTCGACATCTGTCCGTGGAAGTGCATCCACATGCTCTCCACCGATGCCATCGCCGAGGGCACCAACACGGTGGCGCCCGGGCAGGACCCCGACGACCACGTCATCTTCGTGGTCGACGAGGACGTCTGCACCCGTTGCGCCCTGTGCGTCGACCGGTGCCCGACCGGCGTGATCCTCCTCGGGAAGACCGGTCTGGCCGCCCGCGACGGCGACCAGCACCAGCGCGACAACAACCACGGCTACGCCTACGGGCTCCGCTTCTAAGGAAGAGCATGGCGAAGACCATCGAGAACAAGCCGGGCATGGCCGAACGCCTGTCCAAGCTGGGCGACAGCATCCAGGGCTCGCAGGCCTGGAACTCGATCTTCCGGCCGGGATCGATCTTCCGGAAGGGCTACAGCGACAGCCCCCGGAACCGCTCCTACGTGATCATGAACTCGGTGCTGTACCACCTCCACCCGGTGAAGGTGAAGCGCCACGCGGTCAAGGTCAGCTACACGCTGTGCCTGGGCGGCCTCTCGTTCTTCCTGTTCATCCTGCTCACCGTCACGGGCATCTTCCTGATGTTCTTCTACCGACCCACCGCGGCGTCGGCCTGGAACGACATCTACACGCTCCAGACCGCGGTGACGTTCGGGCTCCTCGTGCGGAACATGCACCGATGGGCCGCGCACCTCATGGTGATCGCGGTCTTCCTCCACATGGCGCGCGTCTTCTACCACGGTGCCTACAAGCCGCCCCGTGAGTTCAACTGGGTCATCGGCGTGATCCTGCTGATGCTCACCCTGCTGCTGTCGTTCACCGGCTACCTGCTGCCGTGGGACCAGCTCAGCCTCTGGGCCGTCACCGTCGGCACCAACATGATGGGCTACACCCCGGTGTTCGGCTCCCAGGTGCGCTTCGTGCTCCTCGGCGGCGTCGAGATCGGCACCGACACACTCCTTCGCTGGTACGTGCTCCACGTCCTGATGCTCCCGTTCGTGATCGTCATCTTCATGGCGATCCACTTCTGGCGGGTGCGCAAGGACGGCGGCATCTCCGGGCCGCTCTGATGGTCTCGCACGATGTTGATGGTCTCGCTCCGCAGGCTGCGCTCGACTCCGACTGGTCGCTGGCGCTCCCGACGCCGGGCTCCGCTCGAGTGGCTGGCAGGAAGGTGATCCGATGACCGAGATCCCCGAGCACCTTCGCAAGCGGGCCGAGGAGGCCAAGGCCAAGGCCGCGGCCAAGAAGGCCGAGGAAGCGGGTGGGCCCGCGCCCGCGGCCGACGCCGGTGGTGACGCCGCGCCTGCGAGCGAGGCCGAGTCGAAGATCCCCGCCGCGCTGCTGGCTCGCTCCAAGGCGGCCAAGGAGCGCGCCGCCGGTGGTGGGGGCGACGCCGCCCCGGCCGCGGGTGGCGGTGGTGGCGTGGCCACCGCCGAGCGCCCCGGCACCGCCGTCGCGGCAACCGGAGCGGCCCCGCCGCTGGCCACCGGGCCCGAGGGCCACACCCAGCGCCTGCTCACCGTCGTCAAGGCCGGCTCGATCCAGGACGTCAAGGCGAAGCCGGTCGACAAGGTCCACACCTGGCCCCACCTGCTGGTCGCCGAGTTCGTGGCTGCCCTCGTGCTCACCGCGTTCCTGCTGATCTTCTCGGCCTTCGTCAACGCACCGCTGCTGACGCTGGCCAACTTCAACCTCACGCCGAACCCCTCCAAGGCCCCGTGGTACTTCCTCGGCCTCCAGGAGCTGCTGACGATGTTCCACCCGATGGTCGCCGGCGTGACCATCCCGGGCATGGGCCTGTTCGCGATGGGCATGGCGCCCTACATCGACAAGAACCCCTCGAACAAGCCGGAGGACCGGAAGTTCGCCATCTCGATCATGACGATCCACCTGATGTTCTGGGCCACGCTCGTCATGATCGGTTCGTTCTTCCGAGGCCCGGGCCAGAACTTCGTGTTCCCGTGGCGCGACGGCATCTTCTTCGAGCTGTGAGGAGGCGGAACCGATGATCATCCTCGCCGTTGCCGTCCTGGTGGCCCTGGCCGCCCTTGTTCTGTTCACGACCATGGGTCGCCGCGACAGCGGCCGCCTGTCGGCCGAGACGCGCAAGAAGGACAAGAGCGACAGCCCCTTCCTGGCCGACGCCACCGAGCAGGTGCGCGGCCGGGAGTTCGAGCGGCAGTCCACGCTGGCCCGCACCACGCCCGGCACCGACCTCGAGCCGGTGGGCGAGACCGCGCCGGTGCCCTACGTGCCGGTCGACCCCGAGACGCTCGGCGTCACCCGCCGCCAGTTCTTCAACCGCAGCATCATCGCCATGTTCGGCCTCGGCCTCTCCGGCTTCGGCGCCGCCGTGCTGGCCTTCCTGTGGCCGACCCTCAGCGGCGGCTTCGGCTCGAAGATCACCGTCGGCAAGGTCGACGACATCCAGCAGGCGATCGACGAATCGAAGCAGCCGTTCTACAGCGCCACCGGTCGTGTCTACATCAGCCCGTACCCGAAGGTCGCCGTCCCGAAGGCCAAGAAGTCCTACTCGGCCGCCATCCTCCCGGGCATGGAGGCGGGGTACGTGGCGCTCTACCAGAAGTGCGTGCACCTCGGCTGCCGCGTGCCGTTCTGCCCCACGTCGCAGTGGTTCGAGTGCGGCTGCCACGGCTCGCAGTACAACCGCGTCGGTGAGAAGAAGGGCGGCCCCGCCCCCCGTGGCCTCGATCGCTTCCCGCTCGAGGTCAAGGGTGGCTCGGTCACCGTCGACACCGGCATCGTCGTCCAAGGCCCGCCGATCGGCGTGAACACCACCGGCCAAGAGGCCGAGGGCCCCCACTGCGTCGGCGGAGGCCACCACTGATGCTCGTCGCCACATCCGTCCAGCAGTCGACCGCGTACGTCATCGTCGCCGTCCTGCTCGTCGGTGCCATCGTCTGGTTCGCCGGCAACGTCCGCAAGGCCAAGCCCGAGCTCGGCTCCGAGATCGAGCTGGCCGCCAACCGCAAGCCGTACTTCGACGACGAGGGGATGGAGGGCAAGCGGCTCGACAGCGTGCTGCGCTGGGCCCTGCTCTCGCTCACGATCGTCGCCGTGGGCCTGCCCCTCTACTGGTTGGCCGAGCCGGGCCGGCAGTCGGGCGCCATCGCCAACTTCAAGGACACGTTCGCCAGCCGGGGCGAGGCGCTGTCGCTGCCCACGGCCGAGGGCGGCTTCAACTGCCAGGGCTGCCATGGTGGCGTCTCCGGCAGCCCGGTCCCCTACACGATGACCGATCCGGTCACGAAGAAGCTGAGCCAGGTCGAGTGGAAGGCGCCGTCGCTCGACGACGTCACCCTCCGGATGACCGACGAGCAGCTCACCGAGGTGCTCACCTACGGCCGCCTCTTCTCGCCCATGCCGGCGTGGGGCCTGGCCGGCGGTGGCCCCATGAACGAGCAGCAGATCTCGAACCTCGTCGAGTGGCTGCACTCGGTGGCGATCAGCCCCGAGGAGGCCAAGAAGCGCACGGCCGACAACGCGGCGGCCGAGCTGAAGCGGCTCCAGGACCCGCAGGCCGCCCTCGTCGACGCCCAGGCCGCGGTCACCGCGGCGGCGACCGAGACCGACCGGCTCAAGGCCGAGTCGCAGGTGAGCGAGATCGAAGCCATCATCGCCTCCGGCCAGGAGGCGTCGATGGGCGCCGCCCTGTTCAACACGAACTGCGCCCGCTGCCACACCGGCGGTTGGTCCTACTACCAGCCCGAGAACCCGGGCTCCGGCGCCTTCGGTCCGCCGCTGACCCACGTCACGGGCCAGTTCCCCGCCGAGCAGGACCAGATCGACTTCATCACCGACGGCAAGAAGGTCGGTGAGAAGTACGGCCGCCAGGGCAAGGCCAGCGGCCGGATGCCCTTCTTCAGCCAGCTGCTGACCAAGGCGCAGATCAAGGCCATCGCCGACTACGAACGCTCGCTGAGCGACAAGCAGTAGGAGCGTCTGCACGTGCTGAACGTCGCCTCAACCCTGGCCTTCGAGGTCAGCTGGGACCCCGGGATCCGGGGCGTCCTCGTCGTCGCCGTGGGCGTCGCCGTGCTCATGGGCTCGGTGTACATGATCCTGTCGACGAACCTGGGCAGCCGCCTCGGGTTCCTCGTCGCCGTCGCCGGCCTCTCGGGCTGGATGGCGCTCATGGGCTTCGTGTGGGCCATGTACGGCATCGGCTACAAGGGCACCGCGCCCCACTGGGTCGTGGAGGAGGTCGTCACCAGCACCTCCAAGACCGACCTCGACGCGTCGCACCTCACCAAGGCGCACGACCTGTCGAAGTGGCGCGAGCTGCCGGCCGACGACCCGTCCCGCGGCGAGGCCCAGGCCACCGCCAGCGCCGCCCTCATCACCGCGGGCTCGCGGGTGAAGGCGTTCACGGCCGACACCGACTTCCAGGTCATCGACGCCTACACCATCGGTGGCAAGAACGTGGCCAAGGACGTCGACTGGCACCACCCCCTGGGCAAGGGCCGGACCAGCGGTGTCAAGGCCTGGATCGAGGGCTGGATCCCGGGCCCGCACCCGCCGCACTACTCGCTGATCCAGGTGCAGGCCGTGGAGAAGGTGAACGTGCCGTTCGGCACGACCCCGCCGAAGCCCAAGATCGACACGTCGGCGCCGATCCAGTCGGTGATCCTCGTGCGTGACCAGGGCAAGCTCCGGGTCCCGCCCGTGCTGATCATGCTGGCCTCGCTGATCGTCTTCGGCATCACGACCAGCACGCTGCACCGGCGCGACAAGGCCACCTGGGCCGCGCGCGCCGCTGCCGGGGTCTAGGCCGAGGAAGAGGGGGGCAAGACCGTGGACGACTATCTCCCGCTGCTCGCCACGTTCGTCCTCGCCGTCGTCTTCATCCTCGGGAGCATCGTCACGACGAAGTTCGTGGCGCCCCGCCGGCCGACGTCGGCCAAGTCGGCGCCGTACGAGAGCGGCATCGTCCCCACCCGGGAGCCCCCGCGCCGGTTCCCGGTGCGCTTCTACCTCGTGGCGATGATCTTCATCATCTTCGACATCGAGATCATCTTCCTGTTCCCGTGGGCCACCGTGTACCACCGCCTCGGCACCTACGGCCTGCTGGTCCTCGCCGACTTCACGGTCCCGTTCATCGTCGTGTTCGTGTGGATGGTCTCGCACGGCGCACTCGAGTGGGGCCCGGTCAAGCGGGCTCGACGTGAGGGCAGCGTCGATCCCGGACGCACCACCACTGGCAACATCCGACGGGTGGGCACCGAGGGTCGTTACGACACCGACGGACCCTTCGTTCCGAAGCAAGGAGCGGCCTGATGGCACTGCGTCTCGGGGCTGAAGGCGCCGACCCGGGGATGGGCCTGGCCGGGCTCGACCACAACTTCCTCACCGGCACCCTCGAAGAGGTCGTGAAGTGGGCCCGGCGCAACAGCGTGTGGCCGGCCACCTTCGGCCTGGCCTGCTGCGCCATCGAGATGATGGCCACCGGCGCCTCGCACTTCGACCAGGCCCGCTTCGGCATGGAGGTCTTCCGGGCGTCGCCCCGCCAGGCCGACCTGATGATCGTCGCCGGCCGCGTCAGCCAGAAGATGGCTCCGGTGCTCCGGCAGGTCTACGACCAGATGGCCGAGCCCAAGTGGGTGATCTCGATGGGCGTGTGCGCCTCGAGCGGCGGCATGTTCAACAACTACGCCATCGTCCAGGGGGTCGACCAGATCGTCCC
>JAODBP010000178.1 GCA_025464025.1 Actinomycetes bacterium
GCCCGCGGGTTCCTGCTGAAGGACGCCGGTCCCGAGCTGCTGGTGCAGGCGGTCCAGGCCGCCGCCCGCGGCGACGCGCTCATCGCCCCGAGCGTGACGGCCCGGCTCCTCGCCACGTTCTCGAGCCCACCGGCCGGGGCGCCGCGGGCGCAGCCGGTCGAGCCGCTCACGGTCCGCGAGGAGGAGGTCGTCCTCACCGTGGCCCGGGGCCGCACCAACGCCGAGATCGCGGATGAGCTCTACATCAGCCTCAGCACGGTGAAGACCCACCTGGCCAGCCTGATGAACAAGCTCGGGGCCCGGAACCGGGTCGAGATCGCCATGTGGGCCTACGAGACGGGCCGCATGGGCTGATCGCCATATCTGGAGCCCTGTTTTGGCGGCCGTGCAAGTGAAACGGTGGGTTGTTGGAGCTTGGAATGTTTCGCAACCACTGTTGGACCTTGTCCTAGAGGTCCAACAAACAGCACCATTTCGTTGTACCTTCACCCTGTGGATCCCACGAAGTTTGGTTCGAACACGTTTGGCACTGTCGTCAAGACGCCAGGCCGGTTCGGGTTCCACACGTTCCTACCGGCCCCGCTGCCGCGCTCTCTGGCACTCGATGAGACAACCGTCCAGGTGCTGTCCGAGGCCGATCGGGCGATCGGCCGCCTTGCAGGAGCAGGTCGCCTTCTTCCGAATCCGCACTTGCTCGTGAACGCCTACATCACCCGCGAAGCAGTCGCGAGTTCGCGGATCGAGGGCACGCAGGCAACCGTGAGCGATGTCTTCGAGGCGACCTCTGGTGGCGAGGTGGGCGGTGATGTCCGAGAGGTCGTGAACTACATCCGAGCCCTCAACACCGGCCTGGCTCGGCTGGCAACGCTCCCCATCTCTCGCCGACTCGTCGAGGAGATCCACGCTGTCCTCATGGCGGGCGTCCGCGGTCAGGAGCGGGACCCGGGGAACATCCGTCGGTCACCCAACTGGATCGGCGGTCAGAATCCCGAGACCGCAGTCTTCGTGCCTCCGCCGGTCGAGGAGATGGAGCAGGGCCTCTCGGACTGGGAGCACTTCGTGAACGAGGAGCTGCTCATGCCGCCGCTCGTTCGATGCGCGCTCCTCCACTACCAGTTCGAGACGTTGCATCCGTTCCTCGATGGGAACGGTCGCCTGGGGCGTCTCCTCATCATCTTCTTCCTGATGAGCGAGCAACACCTGCCGGCACCGCTGCTGTATGTCAGCGGGTACTTCGACGCGAACAAGAACGAGTACTACGACCGGTTGCAGGCCGTGAGGGAGCGCGGGTCGGTCCAGGAGTGGCTCCAGTTCTTCCTCCATGGCGTGGCGGTACAGGCAAACGACGCGATCCGCAGGGCCGAGGAACTGACCGACATCCGGGAACGGCATCGCGAACTGCTCAGAGGCTCGCGAAGCCGGGCTCACGAGATCGTTGACTCCCTTCTCCAGAACCCGTACGTCTCGACGACCTCGGTGGTGCAACTCCTGGCCGTCACGAACCAAGGAGCCACCAACCTCCTCCGGCAACTGGAAGCGGCTGGGATCCTCGAGCCAGCTCGCCGAATCCCGGGCCGAGCAAACCGATGGGTGGCCCCGGAGATCCTTCGCGTCCTGTCTGCAGGAGAGAGCGAGGCGGCCTGAGGGCTGATCGCCATATCTGGACCGAGCCCAATTCGAGCGGGGTACGATGCCGCCGTGGCTGTGGCCGACCTGCACGCATCGAGCCCCGACCTCTCGATCACGCCGATCGCCGGTTCGCTCGGCGCCGTGATCGGTGGCGTCGACCTGGCCGTCGAGCTCGACGGCGGGACCGTCGCCGACATCCGCCGGGCCTGGCTCGAGCACCAGGTCGTCTTCTTCCACGACCAGGCCCTCGACGCCGACGCGTTCATGGCCTTCGCCCGCCGGCTCGGTGAGCCCGTCGAGTACCCCTTCGTGCGGGGCATCGACGGCTACCCCGAGATCATCGCCGTGACCAAGCTGCCCGAGGAGACCGTCAACTTCGGCGGCATCTGGCACTCCGACACCACCTACCTCGACGAGCCGCCGATGGCGACGATGCTGCTGGCCCGCGAGGTCCCGCCGGCGGGCGGCGACACGATGTTCGCCGACATGTACGGCGCCTACGAGGCGCTGTCACCGGCGATGCGCGAGGTGCTCGACCCGCTGCGGGCGGTCAACAGCTCGGCCCTGGCCGATGTGAGCAAGACGCGAGAGGACCGCATCCGGGAGGACGGGGGCACGGAGGCTCGCACCTACGAGGCGGTCCACCCGGTCGTGCGCACGCACCCCGAGACGGGGCGCAAGGCGCTCTACGTCAACGTGGCCCACACGGCGCGCTTCGACGGGATGACCGAGGACGAGAGCCGCCCGTTGCTCCAGTTCCTCTTCCAGCACCAGGTCCGGCCCGAGCTCACCTGCCGCTTCGGCTGGAAGGTCGGCTCGCTCGCCGTGTGGGACAACCGCTGCGTCCAGCACAACCCGGTGAACGACTACCACGGCTGGAAGCGCGTGATGCACCGCATCACGCTCCGGGGTGACCGCCCGGCCTGACCCCGCTCAGCGCTTCCGGCGAGCCCGCTCCAGCCCGTCGAGGATGAGGTCGAGGCCGAGCTCGAACTCGTCGCCGTAGTCGTAGCCGGGCTGCAGGACGTGCTCGAGGGTCAGCTCGGTGAGGTGGGGGTACTCGTCGGCGGCGTGCTGGGCCAGGATCGCCTGGGCCAGCTCGGCCGTCTGCTCGCCGGTCTCGAACGGCAGGCTCGCCTCCTGCAGGGCGAAGCCGTAGACGTAGGCGTCGACGACCGACATGGCCTGTGCCGTCAGCGGAACCGAGAAGCCAGCGGCGCGGAAGGCCCCGATCACGGCGTCGTGGTGGCGCAGGGTGGCCGGTCCCGGGGTGGTGCGCGACTGCATGAGCGGCGTGGCCCACGGGTGCCGGGCCAGGGCGGCGCGGGCGGAGGCGGCCCGGGCCCGCATGGCCGGTCGCCAGGGGGTGCCGGGGGTGGGCAGCTCGATCTCGGTGAAGACGACGTCGACCATGCCGTCGAGGAGGTCGACCTTGTTGGCCACGTGGTTGTAGAGCGACATGGCCTCGACGCCGAGCGCCTCCCCGAGCTTGCGCATCGAGAGGGACTCGATGCCCGTGCCATCGGCCAGTGCGATCGCCGCGGCCAGCACCCGTTCCCGGCTCAGCCCCTTCGCCATTGACAGAACATACGCTGTACGTCTAGAACTTACAACGTAAGTTCAACGCGAGAGGGAGCGGAGATGCGGGCGATGGTCCAGGACACGTACGGGGAGGCCGAGGACGTCCTGCGCCTCGCCGAGATCGACCGACCCGAGGTGGGCCCCGACGAGGTCCTCGTGCAGGTGCGGGCGGCCGGCGTGGACCGCGGCGTGTGGCACCTGACGACCGGCCTGCCCTACCCCATCCGCCTGGCCGGCTACGGCGTGCGCACGCCCAAGCGCAGGGTGCCGGGCGGCGACGTCGCTGGTGTCGTCGAGGCCGTCGGGCGCGACGTCACCGGGCTGCGCGCCGGCGACGAGGTCTTCGGCATCGCCACCGGCTCGTTCGCCGACTACGCGTCCGCCCGGGCCGGCAAGCTGGCGGCCAAGCCGGTCAACCTCTCCTTCGAGCAGGCCGCCGCCGTCCCCGTCTCCGGGCTGACCGCCCTCCAGGCCGTGCGCGACAAGGGTCGGGTGGCGGCCGGCCAGCAGGTCCTCGTCATCGGGGCGTCGGGTGGCGTCGGCACGTTCGCCGTGCAGATCGCCAAGGCGTTCGGGGCCGAGGTGACCGGGGTGTGCAGCACGGCCAAGGTCGACCTCGTCCGCTCGATCGGCGCCGACCACGTCGTCGACTACACGAGCGACGACATCGCCTCCGGCGATCGCCGCTACGACGTGGTGGTCGACATCGGGGGCAACCGCTCGCTGGCCGAGCTGCGCCGTGCCCTGACCCCCCGCGGGACCCTCGTCATCACCGGCGGCGAGACCGGTGGGCGGTGGCTCGGGGGCAGCGATCGCCAGCTCCGGGCCATGGCGCTCTCCCCGTTCGTCGGGCAGAGGCTCGGCACGTTCGTGTGCTCGGAGAACGCCGCCGACCTCGTCGTCCTGAAGGAGCTCATCGAGTCGGGCCGGGTGACGCCGGTGCTCGAGCGGACCTACCGCCTCGACGACTCGGTCGCCGCCATCCGCCACGTGCAGGGCGGCCAGGCGCGCGGCAAGGTCGTCATCAGCTCGAGCTGAGGGCGGCGAGCATCGCCGGGGTGTCGATCGACATGTGGGCCGCGACGGCCCGACCGTCGCGGATCGTCCAGCGGTGGACCTCGGCGACGTCGAACGTCGCCCCGTTGGCCACCACCGTGCCCTTCGTCCGGCCGGCCTGGATCACGTCGCCGTCGGCGGTGAACAGGGCATCGGTCGTCACCGACGAGTCGATGGTGCCGGTGAGGGCGAGGGCGAAGGTGGCGAACCCGTCGTGCCCCTCGTGGCGCCCGCCCCACGGCAGCCGGTCGTCCTGGGTGACCACGATGGTCGGGTCGATCAGCGAGAACAGCCGCTCGAGGTCGCGGGTGCCCATGGCGGCGTAGATGGCCTCGACCACCTCGACGTCGGTCACGCGCTCACCGCCTCCTCGACCCGGCCGTCGACGTGGCGGGCGAAGCGGCCCTGCTCGCGGCCGTGCGTCGGGGCCTCGTCGCCCCACGGCCAGCCACCGAACTGCGTGGCTTGGTAGTCGGCGAAGGCCTGCTGGATCTCGGCCTGCGTGTTCATCACGAACGGCCCGTACTGGGCCACCGGCTCGCCGATCGGCCGGCCTTGCAGCAGCAGCGCCTCGACCGGCTCGGCGCCGGCGGCGAGCTCGACGGCCACCTCGGGTCGGAGGACCAGGCCCGTGTCGTTGCCGACCTCGACGTCGGCGACCCGGAGCGTGTCACCCTCGAACACGTAGAGCACGCGCACGGTCTCCGGGCCGCCGGCCGCCGGCATCGTCCACGAGGCTCCAGGGTCGAGGCGCACGTGCCAGATGGCGACGTCGGCGTCGGGTCGGGCGGCCCACGAGTCGGGCGGCGGCGGGGGCGGGGTGACGCCGTCGAGGACGCCGGCGATGACCGTGATCACGCCGCCGTCGACGTGCACGCGCGGGATGTCGCCGTCCCACAGCATCGTGAAGTGCGGTTCGACGAGCTTGTCGTCGGCCGGGAGGTTGAGCCAGATCTGGAACAGCTCGAGCGGGTTGGGTCGGTCGCGCTCGAGGAGCGGGAACATCTCGGCGTGGACGATGCCGCGGCCGGCGGTGAGCCACTGCACGTCGCCCCGCCCGAACCGGGCCGCGGCGCCGAGCGAGTCGGAGTGGTCGATGAGGCCCTGGCGCACGAACGTGACGGTCTCGAAGCCGCGGTGGGGGTGGCCGGGGAAGCCGGGCACGGTGAGGCCGTGGTACATGCTCCACCCGTCGAGGGCGGAGAAGTCCTGGCCGAGGTCGCGGTCGTCGATCGGGACCGCCGGCGCCAGCTCGTCGTTCCCGGCCGGGTAGGCGTCGTCGTGGTGCACGCAGAACAGGAACGGGTCGATCGTCGGCCACCGCGTCTCCAGCGGCACGGTCTGCAGGATCGGGCTGTCCATGGGCCCAAGCTTAGAGACGGAGCTGCGAACCAGAACGCGGGGGCTACCTTCCTCACATGGCCGACACCGTCTCCGTCGAACGCGTCATCCCCGCCTCGCCCGAGGCCATCTTCGCCTTCCTCGTCGACCCGGCCAAGCACGCCGAGATCGACGGTTCGGGCAGCCTGGTCGCGGTGAAGGGGGGCTCCCAGCAGCTCACTCTCGGGAGCACGTTCGGCATGTCGATGAAGATGGGCCTGCCGTACTCCATGGCCAGCACCGTGGTCGAGTTCGAGCCGAACCGGCGCATCGCCTGGCAGACCCGCGGCCCGGGGCCGATCGGCCGCCGCGTGGGCGGGCGCATCTGGCGCTACGAGCTCGAGCCGGTCGAGGACGGGACCCTCGTGCGGGAGACGTGGGACATCTCCCAGGAGTCACCCGTCACCCGGCCGCTGGTGCGGCTGGGCGGGGGCAAGACGGGCAAGGCCATGGCGGCCACGTTGGTCCGCATCGAGGAGCTCCTGGCGACCTGACCGTCTGGCAGGATCGCCCGATGGACCTGCGACCCTTCGGCACCCTCAAGCTCAACCTGGCGTCCGACCGCCTGTACTTCCTCGGCGAGACGCCCTTGGGCAAGCGGATCATCCAGGAGATCGAGAGCGTCGAGTTCACCGGGGCGCACTTCAACGCCGAGATCAAGGGCAAGGCGGCGGCCGACTGGCTGGCCATCGACCCGAGCGGCATCGCGACCTTCGACATCCGCATGTTGCTGCACACCAGCGACGACGCCGACGTCTACCTGAACTACCTGGGCAAGGCCGACTGGTCGAAGGGCATGGCCACCGAGCCCGTCTACGTCACCGCCCACCTCGAGACCGGTGACGACCGCTACCGCTGGCTCAACCACGCCCTGGTGATCGGCAAGGGCGAGATGGTCGACGGCGGCCTGGTCTACGACTTCCAGCAGGTGGTCTAGCTGTTGATCCCAAGGATGTTCGTCAGTGCGACGTTCGTGCCATGGGACATCGGGCGTTCGCGGCAGGGGTCGAAAAGACGAAGGACGCAAGGGAAGGGGCAACGGGGTGTCGCCGACGTCGGTGGGCCGTTCCAGCCTTCTCGTCACGTAGACGTCGTCATGGCGACGTTTTCGTGACTAGAAGCAGATCGGCGGGCACCGCCGACGTTCGACAGACCGATCTGGCCCCTTTGGTTGGCCGTCCTTGTCTTTGACGGGCGATACCGGCAGCCGTCCCTGACGAACGTGGGTGGGATCGACATCTCGCGCGACGGAGGGGCGCTCCCGTGGGAGCGCCCCTCCGTTCGTGGTGCAGCGTCAGCCGACCTTGCCGGCTGCCGACTCGGCGGCCTTGGCCTGGGCGCCGACGGCCCGGCCCGTGCTGGTCGCGGCCGCCTTCACCTTGCTCTTGGCGCTGGTGGTCTGACGGGTGGCCCGTCGGACGGCGGGGTCACGCTTCACGTCGGTGCGCAGGGTGCGGCCCCGGTCGGCGAGGCCGTCGAAGCCGGTCTTCACCTGCTCGGGGATCGCTGCGATCTGGCTGGGGACGGCGCGGAGGTACTCGACGGCAGCGTCGCCGGCGCCGAGGACGACGTAGGGCACGTCCTGGGCGCGCTCGGCGATGGATCGTTCGGTCTTGGTGGCCACGGGGCCTCACCTCACAGTCGGGGGGATTTCATATGGTTCGTCCCATTCTACCCAGCTAGCAAGATGGGTAACTCCAGCTAGCACCTTCGGCTCGGTTCCGGTGATGTCAGGTTCCCGCCTACCGTCCGTGTGGTGGAGGTGCTCGACGACCGTCGGCTGAACCGCACGTTGCTCGTGCGCCAGCTCCTGCTGCGGCGCAGCGAGCGCACCGTCGTCGAGGCGTTGCGCCACCTCATCGGCCTGCAGTCGCAGAACCCGGGCTCGGCCTACCTCGCCCTGGCCGCCCGGCTCGAGGGCTTCGACCCCGACGAGCTGGGCCGGCTCCTCGTCGACCGGCAGGCGGTCCGGGTCGTGCTCATGCGCTCGACGATCCACCTCGTCCTCGCCGACGACGCCCTCGAGCTGCGCCCGCTCACCGACCCGGTCACCCAGCGCGGCCTCCGCACGAACTGGGGCCGCTACCTGGTCGACCTCGACCTGGCCGAGGTGGCCGCCACCGGTCGGGCCCTCGTCGAGGCGCAGCCGCGGACGGCGAAGGAGCTGGGCCAGGACCTCCAGACCAGCTGGCCCGACCGGGACGCCGCCGCCCTGGTCCAGGTCGTACGGGCCTTCGTGCCCCTGATCCAGCTTCCTCCCCGTGCCGTGTGGGGGCAGTCGGGCACGCAGAACCACACGTCGGCCGAGGCCTGGCTGGGCCGACCGGTCGCCACCGACCCGTCGCCCGAGGCCCTGGTGCTGCGCTACCTCACCGCCTTCGGGCCGGCCAAGGCGGCCGACCTGCGGTCGTGGTGGGGCATCACCGGCGCCCGCGAGCTGCTCGACGGGATGCGCGACCGGCTGCGCACCTTCCAGGACGAGCGGGGTGCCGAGCTGTTCGACGTGCCCGAGGGCCAGTTGGCGCCGGGCGACGTGCCGGCCCAGGTCCGCTACCTGCCCGACTACGACAACGTGCTGCTCGGCCACGAGGACCGCCGCCGGATCCTCCACGAGGACGTGCGGGCCGGGCTCATCGGCACGCCGACGGTGTTGGTCGACGGCTTCGTGGCCGGCACGTGGACCGTCGAGCGGGAGACGGGTGCGGCCGTGGTGGTGGTCACGCCGTTCGGGCGGCTGTCGCGGGCCGAGCGGCTCGACCTCGCCGAGGAGGGCATGCGCCTCCTGGCCATGACCGACCCGGGCGCCACCCACGACGTCAAGGTCGGGGCCGCCGGGCCGCCTCCTCGATCTCCCGTTGCACCCGGGGTTCGCTCACGCGGTGGGCCGTCCCGAGCTGCTGAGCGAAGAGGCTGACCCGCAGCTCCTCGAGCACCCAGCGGAGCCGGGCGACGTCGTCGGCCCGCGGCACGCGCACCAGCTCGTCCTCGAGGGCCCGGATCCGGCCGGTGAGCTCGCGGTCGCGCCCGGGGTCCTCGGGCAGCTTGGCCAGGCGGTGCTCGATGGCCTCGAGGTAGCGCAGCAGGTCGGGCAGGCGGGCGGCGCCGGTGGCCGAGACGAAGCCGGGGAAGACGAGCCGGGAGAGCTGGACCTCGACGTCGACGACGGCGTGCAGCAGCGACGGCGCCGACAGGGTCCGCAGCCGCTCCTGGGCGGCGTGGGTCCGGTCGAGGATGCGGCCGACGGCGGCGACCACACCCACGGCCCGATCGCCCAGCTCGTCCCGGACGGCGAGGCGGAGCTGCTCGAAGCCGCCTTCGTCCCACGCCGGGCCGCCGTGCTGGGCCAGCAGCCCGTCGACGGCGCAGGTGATGCAGTCGTCGAGCAGCTCGGCGAACCCGGCGTGGGGCGCGTAGCCGAGGGCGACCTTGGTCCGGTTGGTGAGCCGGTCGCGCAGCGCTTTCTTCGGCGACGGGTTGGTGAGGAGGAGGAGGCGGCGGGTGCCGGCCCACATCGACGCGGCCTGCTCGTCGGCCGAGGCCACCACCTCGAGCCCGACGCTGGCGCCCTCGTCGACCAGGGTCGGGAAGCCGGTGACGGGGTGGCCGGCCCAGTCGATCTCCACCGTCCGGGCGATGGTGCCGAACGCCCAGGCCTGCTCGCCGGTGCGGGACAGCGAGCGGCCGGCGTGGGCCACGGCCTGGCGCAGGCGCCCGTGGAGGCGGCGCTGGAGGAGGGCGAGGTCCTTGCCGTGCTCGATGGGCCGGCCCCGGTCGTCGTGGACGAGGAAGCCGACCCGCAGGTGGGGCGGGAGCTGCTGGAGGTCGAACGCCGAGGCGAGGACGATGGCACCGGCCTGGCGTGAAAGCTCGGTGGCCAGCACCTCGAGCAGCGGGCCGTCGGCCACCTCGATGCGCTCGAGCGCGGTGCGGGCGTGGTCGGGTGCCGGCACCAGCTCCCGCCGCAGCGGCTTGGGGAGGATGCGCACGAGGGCGGTGACGAGCTCCTCCCGCACGCCGGGGACGTGCCAGTCGAAGCCGCCGGGGTCGAGCCGGTGCAGCACGGGGACCGGCACGTGCACGGTGACGCCGTCGTCGTCAGCCACCGGGTCGAACACGTAGGTCAGCGGCAGCTCGAGGTCGCCCTGGCGCCAGGCGTCGGGGAAGGCGGCGGCGGTGACGCCGGCGGCGTCGGCGGCGATGAGGTCGTCGACCGTGAACCGGAGGTCGGGTTGCTCCCGCTTGTGCCACCGGTCGAAGTTGCGGCCCGAGGTGATCTCGGCCGGCAGGCGCTCGTCGTAGAGGGCGAACACGCCCTCGTCGTCGAGCAGCAGGTCGCGGCGCCGGGCCCGGTCCTCGAGGGCGCGCACGTCGTCGGCGAGGGCGTGGTTGTGGGCGAGGAAGCCGTGGTGGGTGTCCCAGTCGCCCTCGACCAGGGCGTGGCGGATGAACAGCTCACGGGCCAGCCCGGGGTCGAGCTTGGCCACGTTGACCTTGCGGTTGGTGACGAGCGGGAGGCCGTAGAGGGTCACCCGCTCGAAGGCCTGGACCGAGCCGCTGGCCCGCTCCCAGTGGGGCTCGCTGTACGACCGCTGCACGAGGTGGGCGCCCACCCGCTCGACCCACTCGGGTTGGATGCGGGCGTCGGTGTGGGCCCAGAGCCGGTTCGTCTCGACCAGCTCGCCGGCCATGACCCAGCGGGGCTGCTTCTTGGCCAGCACCGAGCCGGGCGAGATGGCGAAGTGGGCGTTGCGGGCGCCGAGGTAGTCGCGCCGAGCTTCGTCGCGCATGCCGACGTGCGAGAGCAGCCCGGCGAGGAGCGACAGGTGGATGGCGCTGTCGGTGGCCCGGGTGCGGTTGACCTTGATCCGCATGCTGCGGGTGACCTGGAGGAGCTGGCTGTAGATGTCCTGCCACTCGCGGATCCGCATGAAGTGGAGGAACTCGCTCTTGCACTCCCGCCGGAACTGGTTCGACGACAGGTGCTTCTGCCGGTCGCGCAGGTGCTCCCACAGGTTGAGGTAGGTGAGGAAGTCCGACGACTCGTCGACGAAGCGGCGGTGCAGCTCGTCGGCGTGCTGACGCTTCTCGTCGCGGGGGCGCTCGCGCGGGTCCTGGATGGAGAGGGCGGCAGCGATGACCATCACCTCGTGCACGCAGCCGTGCTGCTCGGCCTCGAGCACCATGCGCCCGAGCTTGGGGTCGAGCGGGAGCTGGGCCAACTTGCGGCCGAGGCGAGTGAGGCGGCCGTCGTCGAGGGCGCCCAGCTCCTCGAGCAGCTCGACGCCGTCCTTGATCGACCGCGAGTCGGGCGGCTCGACGAACGGGAACGCGCTCATGTCGCCCAGCCCGAGCGCGGTCATCTGGAGGATGACCGAGGCCAGGTTGGTGCGGAGGATCTCGGGCTCGGTGAACTCGGGCCGGCCGGCGAAGTCGTCCTCGGCGTAGAGCCGGATGCAGATGCCGGGTGCGACGCGGCCGCAACGGCCGGCTCGCTGGTTGGCCGAGGCCTGGGAGATGGCCTCGATCGGGAGCCGCTGCACCTTGGTCCGCCGGTTGTAGCGGGAGATGCGGGCCGTGCCCGGGTCGACGACGTAGCGGATGCCGGGCACGGTGAGCGACGTCTCGGCGACGTTGGTGGCCAGCACGACCCGACGCCCGGTGTGGGGCTGGAACACCCGGTGCTGCTCGGCCGCGGTGAGGCGGGCGTAGAGCGGGAGGATCTCGGTGTGGCGCAGCTCGAGGGCGCGCAGGGCGTCGGCCGTGTCGCGGATCTCGCGCTCGCCGCTCAGGAACACGAGCACGTCGCCCGGGCCTTCGTGGGCCAGCTCGTCGACGGCGTCGATGATCGCCTGGACCTGGTCGGGCTCGTCCTCGTCGGCCGGGTCGCGGTAGCGGACCTCGACCGGGTAGGTGCGGCCCGAGACCTCGACGACCGGCGCGTCGTCGAAGTGCTTCGAGAACCGCTCGGTGTCGATCGTGGCCGACGTGATGACGAGCTTGAGGTCGGGCCGGCGGGGAAGGAGCTGCTTGAGGTAGCCGAGCAGGAAGTCGACGTTGAGGCTCCGCTCGTGGGCCTCGTCGATGATGAGCGTGTCGTACCGGGTGAGCTCGGGGTCGCGTTGGATCTCGGCCAGCAGGATCCCGTCGGTCATGACCTTGACCATCGTGCGGTCGCCGACCTTGTCGGTGAAGCGGACCGTGTAGCCGACGATGCCGCCGACGCTCTCGCCCAGCTCCTCGGCGACGCGCTCGGCGATGGTGCGGGCGGCCAGGCGCCGGGGCTGGGTGTGGCCGATCAGCTGGTCGACACCCCGGCCCAGCTCGAGGCACAGCTTCGGGAGCTGGGTGCTCTTGCCCGACCCGGTCTCGCCGGCCACGACCACGACCTGGTGCGCGGCGAGGGTCGCCAGGATCTCGTCCTTGCGCTCGGTGACCGGGAGGTCGGGGTACTTGATCGGGCTCGGGGCCTGGCGGGTCGGCATGGTCGGCCGTCCAGCATGGCCTCTTTGTTCAGGGTTGCCTCGCAGGTTCCGGCCCCGGTGGTGGTAGGCCGCTCAGGAACCCCGGGCTTCCGCCAACGCGGCTCGCTGCTCGTCGGACAGGCGCTTGATGGCTTCGCGGTAGGTGGTGGTGGACATGCGGGCGGCGCGGGGGAGGCACCACCCGTAGACGAGGTCGGGGCGGGTTCGGGCGGTGTCGCGCAGGATCCAGCCGATCGCCTTGCGGATGAAGAACTCCCGCTCGTCGAGAAGGGCGTCGGCGTAGCGACTGAACCGGTCCCAGTCACCCGCCCCGTTTCGGAGAGGGACGAGGAGGGCGAGCATGGCCGCTCGCCGGAGCCAGAAGTCGTCGTCCGTGCTCCACCGGTCGAGCACGCCGGCCGCCTCCGGGTGGCGCTCGACGATCGGGCCGACGACGTGGGGCGCGATCCCGTCGACCAGGGCCCAGGTCCGGGCGGTTCGCAGGAACGACTCGAGAAGGGCGAGGTCGGCGGGCCCGAGCAGGTCGACGTGGCCGCCGAGCAGCTCGACCGCGGCGGCGAGGTGCTCGTGCACGTCGTCGCCCCAGAGGCTTCGGGCCGCGGCGACGAGCGTGTCGTGATCGAGCACCGCCTGGGCCCGGGCCGCCGCCAGCGTCGCGGCGCGCATGGCCGGCACGCCGGTCCCGAGGAACCTGCGGTCGCTCTTCAGGTACGCCCGCTCCTGGGCCGCCCGGTCGGGGTCGGTGCGGGCAGCCAGCGCGGCGCGGATGTCGTCGGCCAGCACGGGACCACCGTAGGGGGTGGCCCATCGGGGCCGGGGGCTAGTCGGCGGCTTCGAGGTCGACGTTGTAGGCGTCGTAGACGAGCTCGGAACCGAGGTGGCGGTGGCGGACGATCGCGGTGAGGAGCTCGACGACGCGGTCGCGGGTGTCGACCACGTCGGGGAGGGCGTGGCGGGCCAGTTCGAGGCGGTGGCGGAGGGTGACGTGGTCCTGGCGGATCCGCTCGACGCGGGGCACCAGGTTCGGGGCCAGCTGCTCGACGTCGTGGAGCAGGCCGTCGTCGGCCTCGGTCGCCGCCACGTGGAGCTCGAGGGCGTCGCCGAGCCCGTCGAGCTCGACCGTGAGCTCCTTGGCCCACTGATCGGCCCGCCCACCGGACGGGGCGGCCAGGGCCGTCTCGACCCGGCCGACCGCGGCTCGCAGGCCCGCTCGCCGCTCGCGAGTCTCGTGCAGGTGGTCGTCCATGCGCCCCTCCCGGTTTCCCTCGAACGTACGCCTCGTGGTCAAGGGGTCTGGTCAAGGGGCCTGGTCAAGGGCGGGCCAGGTACGGACCGAGGGGACCGAACCCGACGCGGGCCAGCGCCGCCGGGCGGGGCGTGCTGGCCTCGAAGTCGACGGCCCAGGGGCCGTAGAGGATCCACCAGCCCCCGGCATCGTGGAACAGCGAGCTCTCACCCGGCCCGGCGCCCTGGGGGTTCGACCCCAGCCACGGCCGCCGCAAGCGCTTGCGGCACGGCCCGGCGGGCCCGGCGCACTCGGCGACGCCGATCCCGTAGACGGGCTGGTTGAACCAGTTGCCCGAGTAGAAGAGCCAGTACCGCCCGCCGACCCGGATCAGCTGGGGGGCCTCCACGATCCGACCCTCCCACGGCTGGTCGGCCTCGAGGATGCGCATCGCCCGACCGACCAGGGTGATGCCGTCGGCCGCCAGGCGCTGGGCGTAGATCGACGAGTGGGTCGTGCCGTCGACCTCGGCGTTGTCGTCCGACTTCCAGTGGAGCCAGAGCTGGCCGTCGACGTCGCGGAACGTCCTCGGGTCGATCGACCCCCAGCGCTGCCGCTGGCAGATCGCCGGGCCGTCGCCCACGCCGGTGAACGGGCCGTCGGGCGACGAGGAGGTGGCGACGCCGATGCACTGCGTCGGCCGCGGCGCGTCGGGCCGGCTCTCGACGACGCCGGCCGTGAACCACAGCACGTAGCGGTTGCCGATGTGGCGCACGTCGGGTGCCCAGGTGAAGCCGGCCCACACCCAGTCGGGCAGGACGGGCAGAGCGTCGTGCACCGGTCCGAGGTGGTGGAGGTCGGGTCCCGACCGGACCTGGAGGTTGTCGCCGTAGAACTCCTTCTGGCTGGCGTAGAGCCAGTAGGTGCCGCCCTCGTGGAGGACGAACGGGTTCGGGGCGTCCTCGCCCGGCGTGAGGATCGTGGCCGGCGCCTTCGGGTCGGCGATGGGCGCCAGCGTGGTGGTGGGTCGGGTGGTGGTCGGCCGGGTCGTGGTGGCTCGGGTCGTGGTGGGGGCCGTGGCCGCCGAGCCGTCGGCGGCGCAGCCGGCCACGACGAGGAGGGCGACCAGCAGCCCCCGCCTAGCGCCCACCGCTCACGTCGAGCAGGGCGCCGGTCACGTACGAGGCGCCGGGCGAGCAGAGCCAGGCGATGGCATCGGCGACCTCCCCGACCGTGCCGGCCCGGCCGACCGGGATCGCCGGGGCGAGGCGCTCGACCCGGTCGGGCTGGCCGCCGCTGGCGTGGATCTCCGTGTCGATGATGCCGGGGCGGACGGCGTTGACCCGGATGCCCTCGGTCGCCACCTCCCGGGCCAGGCCGACCGTGAACGTGTCGACGGCGCCCTTCGACGCGGCGTAGTCGACGTACTCGCCGGGGCTGCCCAGCCGGGCGCCGATCGACGACACGTTGACGATCACCCCGCCGGCCCCGCCCCGGTCGGTCGACATCCGGCGGACGGCCTCGCCGGCGCACAGGAACGAGCCGGTGACGTTGACGGCGAACATGCGGGCCAGGCGGGCGGCGTCGAGCTCGTCGACCCTCGCCCGGGGCCCGACGATGCCGGCGTTGTTCACGAGCACGCCCACCGGGCCGAGCCGGTCGGCGGCGGCGAAGAGGGCCGCCACGTCGTCGGGCTCGGCCACGTCGGCGGCGACCGCGGTGGCGCCGCACGCCTCGGCCACGGCCTCGGCCGCCGCCCGGTTCGAGCGGTACGAGAAGCAGACGGTCCACCCGGCACCAGCCAGGCGCTCGACCACGGCGGCGCCGATGCCCCGGCTCCCGCCCGTCACCACTGCCACCCCGGCCATGGCCGGAGCCTACGTTCGGCGGCTCAGATCGGGGTCCGCGGTGCCGACGTGCCACCGTGAGGACCAGTGCACGCGCGACACGACGTCGTCGGCGCGCGTCCAGCGTCCGGCAGCGCCTGGCCCTCGTCGTCCTCGTCCCCAGCCTGGGGCTGGGTGCCTTCGGCGGGTTCGAGGCCCTCGGCCGCTCCCACGAGACGGATCGGGCCCGCGAGGTCGAGGCTCGGGTCGAGCGGGCCAGCCGGCTGCTCCGGATCAAGCTCCTCGTCTCGAAGGAGACGTTCTCCACCGGCGCCACGGCCGCCGCCGTCACCCTCGGCGTCTCCCCGGCGACGCTCGCCGCGATCATCGGGTTCGATCCCCAGGACCGAGTCGTCGACGACCGCCGCGCCGTCGACCGGGCCGTGACCGCCGCGGGACGCGACCCGGCGGTCGTCGACCCGTACGTCCACCTGCGCCAGGCTCGGGCCGAGCTCGACGGCCGTGCGGCCGACGTCAGCGTCCTCCTCGCCCGCTACTCGACCATCCAGGGCCGGCTGACCGGCGCGGCCATGGACGCCCTGGCCCGGGCCGACGAAGGGGCGGACCAGGTGGCGAGCTCCACCACGCTGCGGACCGACACCGAGCTGCTGCGCGCCACCGTCGACGCCGCCACCGCGGTGGGCGTCGAGCTCGACGGCCTGGCCCGGCTGCTCGCCCCGTCGTTCGGCGCCGACCGGCAGGGCTCGCTCGAGGACCTGCGGCTCGGCGGCGCCCTCGGCGCCGCCGCGGCCAGCACCCTCGAACGCACGGCGACGGGCACCTTGCGCCGGCACTGGCGATCGGTGCGGAGCAGCCTTGCGGTCGAGGAGGTGCGGGCCCAGCTCGCCCGGTTCTCGGCCATGGCGCCGTCGGAGGTGCCGACGCTCGACCTCGACTCGCTGGTGGCGATCTTCGTGCAGGGCATGCACAGCCTCGACCTCCACGACGACCTGGCCACGGCCGCGGCCCGGATCACGGTGGAGGACGCCCGGTCGCTCCACGAGCAGGCCCAGCGGGACCGCGAGGCGGCGCTGGGTGCCATCCTCGCCGTGGTCGCCGCCGCGGCCGTGCTCACCGGCCTCATCTCGCGGTCGATCGCCCTGCCGCTGCAGGGCCTGGCCGACCACGCCCACCGCGTGACCGGGGGTGACCTCGGTGACGAGCCGTTCCCCTCGACCGGCCCTCGCGAGCTGCGCGAGGTGTCGACCACCATCGAGGAGCTCGTGGACAACCTCCGGGTGGTCGAGTCCCAGGTCGGCGCCCTCGCCGCCGGCGCCCTCGAAGACCCGGTGCTCGACGTCCCGGTGCCCGGCCGCCTGGGCCTGCTCCTGCACGACTCGATGCTCCGCCTGTCCCGCTCGATGACCGATCGCGAGGTGCTCTCCCGCCGACTCGAGCACGAGGCCACCCATGACGGCCTGACCGGGCTGCTCAACCGCGGCTCGCTGGTGGCGGCGGCGCGCGAGGCGATCGAAGGTGGGGTCGGCCTCGTCGCGCTGGTCAAGGTCGACCTCGACGGCTTCAAGCCGGTCAACGAGACCCACGGCCACGACACCGGCGACCGGCTCCTGCGGGTGACGGCCGAGCGGCTGCGGAGCCACGTGGTCGCCGGCACGCCGGTGGCCCGGATCGGAGGCGACGAGTTCGCCGTGCTCGTGACCGGAGCCTCCGACGTGGAGGAGGTCATGGCGCTCGCCCGTCGGACCGTGGCCCACATCGGCGCGCCGGTGCGCGTCGGCGCCGTCGTCACCCAGGTGCGGGCCAGCGCCGGGGTCGCGATCGCGGCCGGCGACCTCGACGCCGAGGACCTGCTCCGCCACGCCGGGCTGGCGACGACGGCGGCCAAGTCGGCCGGCGGCGGCGGGGTGGCCCGCTTCGACGCCGCCATGCTCGCCGAGGTGCAGCGCCGGGCCGACGTCGAGGCCGGACTCCGGATGGCGCTGGAGCGCGACGAGCTGGTCCTCCACTTCCAGCCGGTCGTCGACGCGCGGCTCGGCACGTTGGGGGCCGAGGCGCTCATCCGCTGGCAGGCGCCCGACGGCACGCTCGTCCCGCCGTGCTCGTTCATCCCGGTGGCCGAGGCCAGCGACCTCATCATCGACATCGGGCGCTGGGTGCTGCGGGAGGCGTGCGCCGTCCTCGCCACCTGGGCGCAGGACCCGGGGCTCGCCGAGCTCAAGCTGGCCGTGAACCTGTCGGGTCGCCACGTGCTGAGCCTCACGGTCGTCGACGACGTCCGGAGCGCGCTGGAGGGGGCGGGTGTGAACCCGTGCCGCCTGGCCGTCGAGGTCACCGAGACGGTGGTGCTGAGCGACCTGGCCCTGGCCACCGACCACCTGAGCCGGCTCCGCGCCCTCGGCGTGACGATCTCGGTCGACGACTTCGGCACCGGCTACACGTCGCTCGCCCACCTCCGCCAGCTCCCGGTCGACATCATCAAGATCGACCGCTCGCTGGTCGTCGACGCCGCCGAGCGCCCGGCCGACGCCCGGATCGTGGAGCTGGTGGTGGGCGCGGCCCACGCCAACGGGATGTACGTGGTGGCCGAGGGCATCGAGACGTTCGCCCAGCTCGAGGTGTTGCGCGCCGCCGGGTGCGACTCGTTCCAGGGCTACCTCATCGCCCGACCGGGGCCGGTGGAGACGATGACGGCGTCGGTCGCGTCGCCGGCCGGCCTGCCCTAGGAGCGGTAGCGGGCCACCACGACCGAGCTCGGGATCTCGAACCCGCCCCGGCCCGACGAACCGCTGCCGTCGCAGGTGCAGCCGGCGGCGAGCACGCCGCCCCTCGCGTCGAACGTGACGGCGAACGCCGCACTGCGGTCCCCGCCGAACGAGGTGCGCACGACGCCGAAGGCGGGGTCGATGTCGCCATCCGGGGTGTGCAGGACGACGGTCGCCCGTCCCCCGGCCTGCCCCGCGAGCACGGCCCGGCCCGGCCCGTCGAGGGCGAGGCCGTGGCCCTGACCGTCGGACCCGGCATCGGTGACCGTCGTCCGCCGCACGCTCCCATCGGGGCCGAGTCGGGTGAGCACCACGAACGAGCGCCGGCCCTCGGGCACCGTGGTCCCGGCCGTGACGACCGAGCCGTCGGACAGCGTCCGCACCGCGGCAGCCACGTCGAAGGCCGATCGCTGCGGCAACAGGACGGTCCCCCCGCTGCCGAACGTCGGGTCGAGGAACCCGGTCGGGAGGAGGCGGACGACCACGGCGACCTGTCCGCCGGTCCGCGGCTGCGCGGTGCCGGCCAGCACGATCCGGTCGAAGTCGTCGATGGCCACGGCGTCGGCCACGTCGACCCCGCGGGCCTGGTCGACGATGGCGCGCCCGCCAGTGGCGAAGGTGGTGTCGAACGTGCCGTCGGGGAGGAAGCGCACGGCGAGGAGGTCGGGCCGGTCACCGCCGGTCGCGCCGGCGACCACGATGCGGCCGGCACGATCGACGGCCATGCCGGTGGCGAAGGCATCGTTGGCGAACGCCTCGCCGCCGGACGGCGTGGTGACGATGCCATCGCCGCCGAACGACGGGTCGAGGGCGCCGGTCGGGAGGTACTGCGCCACGGCGATGTCGCTGTGGGTGCTGCCGGCCGACGGGTTGGTCGAGCCGGCGGCGAGGATGCGACCGTCGGACAGGACGACGACGGCGGTGGCCCGGGCGAACGTGCCGATGGCGGTGGCGACGTGGCCACCGGTGCCGAACGTGGGGTCAGGTCGTCCGGCCGCGGTGAAGCGGAAGACGCCGAACGACCGGCTGAGCTGGCCGGCCGTGACGATGCGCCCGGACTCGTCGACGGCGATGCCGCGGGCGTCGGCATAGCTCTGGCCGACGGTGGCGACGGCGAGCCCCTGGCGGCCGAACGACCGGTCGAGCGAGCCGGCGCGCCGGTCCGGCGGCGCAGGTGGGGTGCTGCCCGGGGTGGCGCCCACCAGGAGCGCAAGGAGCGCAAGGAGGGCGAGGAGCGCGACGAGGGTGACCACCGCCGCCGCCAGCCGCCGCACGGTCAGCCCACTCGGTACAGCGTGTTCGTGTCGGTGTGGAGCAGGGGCTCCTCGAGCTTGGCGTGGTCGATCGTGGTCGTCTGCCGGTAGGCGAACGTGCCTTCGGTCGAGAGGTCGACGACGCACTGGTACAGCGTCGTGCGGGCGACCCGGGCCAGGTAGGGGTTCGAGAGGATCCCGTAGGTCTCCGAGCCGACCTCGGCCTGGAGGGTGAACTGCATGGCATCGGCGACGGCCGGGCCCCCGGCGAGGATCGTCGAGCCGCGAGGCACCATGAAGCTGCGGAGCACCTGGCCGTCCTCGGCGTCCCAGAGCCAGTAGCCGATCTCGGTGTGGAACGGGTTCTCCTCCTCGCCCCGCCACGCCGACATGCGGTAGTCGAGGCCGTAGAGGGCCTGGGTGCCGTTGTCGACCGGGCCGAACGGGCTGAACGTGGCCCGCTCGCGGTACGGCGTCTCGCCGATCGCGCCCTTCGAGTGCTGGAACGCGACGTCGATGCCCTGGTCGCCCTCCCACGTGCCGACCAACGGGGCGAGCGGTCCGAACTCGGGTCCTGCGTCCATGGCCGGGAACCTACAGGTCCGACCTACTGGAGCATGCCGCCGTCGACGAACAGCGAGCGGCCGGTCACGAAGGCCGCTCCGTCGCCGGCGAGGAACACCACGGCCCCGACCAGGTCGTCGGGCTGGGCCATGCGGCCGACGAGGGTCGAGCCGGCCATCTCCTCGACGAACGCGGCCCGGCGGTCGGGGTCGCGGGGGAGGATCATGTCGGTGGCCACCGGACCGGGCACGACGCCGTTGACCCGCACGCCCCGCGGCGTCCACTCCTTCGCCATGGTCGAGGTCCAGTTCACCATCGCCGCCTTCACCGCGCAGTAGGCACCGATGCCGGCCATGGGCTGGAAGGCGCCGAGGGCCGAGAGGTTGACGATCGACCCGTGGCCGCTGGCCTCGAGGTGGGGCAGGGCGGCCTGGCTCAGGAACACCGGGCCCTTGAGGTCGACGGCCAGGATGGCGTCGAGCTCGTCCTCGGTGACCTTCTCGGTGGCGTGGGGCTTCAGCACGGCGGCGTTGTTGACCAGGATGCCGAGCCCGCCGAACGCCTCGACCGTGCGCTCGACCAGCATCGTGCGGTCGGTCGCCACGGCCACGTCCGCCGCCACGGCGAGCGCCTCACCGCCGGACGCCCGGATGGCGGCGGCCGTCTCCTCGCAGGCCTCGAGCGAGCGGCTGGCCACCACGACCTTGGCCCCGGCCGCAGCCAGGCCCTCGCTGAGCGCCCGGCCGATGCCGCGGCCGCCGCCGGTGACGACGGCGACCCGGCCGGCGAGCGAGAACCGCTCCAGGCCGGTGGTCATCGGGGCTTGCCGGCGAGGACGCCGCCGTCGGCCACGAAGTCGGCCCCGGTGCAGAACGACGACTCGTCGGACGCCAGGAACACGCACACCGCGGCGATCTCCTCGGGCCGGCCCATCCGCCCGAGCGGGTAGCCCCCGTAGGCGGCGTCGTAGTCGTCGTCGGTCCAGCCGGCGCGGGTCGTCATGGCCGTCCGGGTCGGACCGGGGATGACGGCGTTGACCCGGATGCCGTGCTCGCCCAGCTCCATCGCCGCGGTCCGGGTGAAGCCCCGCACGCCGAACTTCGAGGCCGTGTAGGCGCTCATGCCGTGGCGGCCCTCGAGCCCCTGGGGGGACGAGAAGTTCACGATCGAGCCGCCGCCCCGCCCCTGCATCGCGGGCACGACGGCCTTGGTGCCGAGGAAGGCGGAGACGAGGTTGGTGTCGAGCACCTTGCGGAACGTCTCGAGGTCGGTCTCGAGCAGCGGGGTGTTGCGCATGATCCCGGCGTTGTTCACCAGCACGTCGAGCCCGCCGATCGAGGCGATCGCCCCGGCCCACGCCTCCTCCGACGTGACGTCGAGGCTGAGGTAGCGGGCGCCGAGCTCGTCGGCGACGGCCTGCCCGACGTCGTCCCGCTTGTCGGCGAGGGTGACCTCGGCGCCCTCGGCCACGAACGCCCGGGCCGTCGCCTCACCGATCCCACGCGCCGCCCCGGTCACCAGCGCGACCTTGCCGTCGAGGCGACCCATCAGCGGGTCACCTCACGCCGGCCCTGCACGAACTCGTCGCGGGCCTTCGAGCCGTCGCCGTGGAGGTTGAGCTCGTAGGTGAAGCCCTGCTCCAGCCGGTAGTTGCTGGCCAGGTCGAAGGTGTCGATCTCGTTGAGGCCGTGCTTGGCCGCTCGCACGACGCGGGCCTTCTTCTTCGTGATGCCACGGGCCACCTCGAGGGCGACGTCCATGAGCTCGTCGGGCTCGGTGAGGCGGTAGACGGTGCCCCACTCGAAGAGCTGCTGGGCGCTCACCGGCTCGCACGTGAACACCATCTGGCGCAGCTTCATCGGGGGCACCAGCTTGGCCAGGTGGGAGGCGCAGCCGAGGGCGCCGTTGTCGACCTCGGGCAGGCCGAACCGGGCCGCGGTCGAGGCGATCACGATGTCGCAGCTGCCGACCAGCCCGACGCCGAGGCCCATGCAGAAGTCGTTGACGGCGGCGATCACCGGCACGGGTGTCCGGTAGATCTGGTCGAAGGCCTCGAAGCACGCCGCGCCGGAGCCGAGCAGGTGCTCGAAGCCGTCGGCCGACTGCATCTCCTTGATGTCGATCCCGGCGTTGAAGCCCTTGCCGACCGCGGTGAGGATGATCACCCGGGTGCGCTCGTCGGCGCCCAGCTCGGCGAAGGCGTCGCGGATGGCCCACGTGTCGGCCACGGTGATGGCGTTCACCGGCGGGTGGTCCATGGTCACCACGGCCACGCCGTCGTCGTGCTGCTCCACGTGGACGGTCATCGGGTCTCCTTGTGCGTGAGCGGGGAGTGGGAGCTGCGGGCCAGGGCCGGCTCGATCACGAGCACGACGCGCTCCGACCACCGGCGGCGGGGGAACGGCTCGCCGAGGTACTTCTCCGACATGTGGTCGAGCACCACGAGGTCGTCGTCGGGTCGGACCTCCACGACCCGGCCTCGCACCTGGAGCTGGTCGTACGGGTCGTCGAAGGCGGTGACGGCGAGGGCGACCCGGTCGTCGAGCGCGGTGTTCCGCGCCTTGATCGACTTCCCGTCGGTGGTCACCAGGACGAGGTCGCCCTCGTGGTCGACCCAGACCGGGTCGACCTTGGGCTCGCCGCCGGGCATCAGGGTGGCGAGGTAGCCGTAGTTGGGTCCGGCCAGGAGGCGTCGGGCGTCATCGTTCAGCGAAGCCACATCTGACACCTTGTCAGATTTGGTTGACTGCGGGCGTGGTGAACGAGCGCGAGCGATCGGTGGCGGCGGCGGGCGAGCTGACCCGACGGCTCTCGGGCCCCGACGTGCCGACCGGCGTCGCCGATCGACTCGAGGCGCTGGTGGCGGAGCTGCCCGAGGTGACGTCCCGCTTCACCGGCGACGAGCGCGCCGCCTTCGCCGACGGGCGAGGTGACATCGACGCCCGCGGCACCCACCCGGCCCGGGGCGCCCACAGCCCGGTGGCTGCCGTGGTGGCCCGGATCGAGGGCGGGCTCGAGGTCACGTTCGACGTGCGCCACGAGGGCCCGCCCGGCGCCGCCCACGGGTCGTTCGTCGCCGGGTTCTTCGACGTCGCCCTCGGCCTCGTGGCCATCGAGGAGGTCGGGCTCGGCCTCACCAGCGAGCTCACCGTCCGCTTCCGGAAGCCCACGCCCCTCGGGGTGCCCGTCCGCTACGTCGGCCGGGTGGCCGAGCGCGACGGCCGCATCACGGTGGTCGAGGGCACGGCAACGGCCGGCGACACCGAGGTCGCCGCCGCCCGCCTCGCCTTCGTCCACCCTCGCTAGAGCCCTCCGAGGATCTCGTCCACGGACTCCACCAGGTGGCCCATGTCGTCCGACGTGAGGCCGTGGTGGAGCGGGAGGCTCACGGCCCGCTCCATCACCTGGTCGGTGCCGGGCAGCCCGCCCTCGGGCTGGCGGTGCTCGATGCCGGCGAAGCCGGGCTGGCGCAGGATGTTGCCGGTCCACACCATGCGGGTGGCGATGCCGCGCGCCTCGAACCGGGCCTGGATCTCGCTGCGGTCGATGCCCTCGGCCAGGGCGAACGGGTAGCGCATCCACGTGGTCTCCACGCCGGCCGTCGTGCGGGGCCGGTCGACCTTCTCGTCGTGCCGCGACATGGCCTCGTCGAGCTGGGAGAAGTTGCGCTGGCGCCGGCCGTTGAACTCGCCGAGCTTGTCGAGCTGCACCAGGGCGTAGGCCGCCCCGATCTCGGAGGGCTCGAAGTTGTAGCCGATGTCGTCGAACACGAACACGAGGTCGTACGGCGTGCCGTCGGCGAGCGGGCCGAACCGGTCGTCGCTGCCCTTCCGGCTGCCGAACAGGTACGTCTCCGACCGCCGGCCCCATCGGCGCCGCATGAGCGTGGTGTCGAACTGGGCGTCGTCGTCGACGCCGACCATGCCGCCGTTGCCGGCCGCGGTGATGGCGTGGGTGCGGGCGAAGCTGGTGACCGAGATGTGGGCCCGGGTGCCGGTGCGGGTGCCGTTGGCCCACGAGTCGAGGACGTCGCAGCTGTCCTCGATCACGGGGATGTCGTGCTGGTCGGCCAGCGCCCGGATGGCGTCCCAGTCGGGGCAGTTCCCGACGAGGTTCGGGATCATGATGCCCTTGGTCCTCGGCCCGATCATCGAGGCGATCGACTCAACCGTGGCCTGGTAGGTGTGGGGGTCGACGTCGACGAAGGCCGGGACGATCCCCGACTGCACGAGCGGGGCGATGTCGCTCGAGAACGTGAGGGCCGGGGTGATGACCTCGTCGCCCCGCTCGCAGTCGAGCAGGTCGATGGCCAGGCGCAGGGCCGACGAGCCCGAGTTCACGAACACGCCGTGGCGCTTGGCCAGCAGCTCGGCGCCTCGCCGCTCGAACTCGGCGACGTTGGCCCCGAGGTCGAGGTTGGTGGTGCGCAGCACCTCCAGCACCGCCTCGATCTCGCGCTCGTCGTGCACGGCCCCGGCATCCGTCACCTGTCGCATGCCGCACACACTGCCAATCCCTGCGCCGTCCCGCTCGTAGGACCGGCATGGGAACCAAGCGACTCGTCGCCGTCCTGGCCGCCATGCTGCTGCTCGTGGTGGGCCTGACCGCCTGCGGCTCCGACAGCAAGGACGACGGAGCCAAGGCCTCGTCGGCGGGCAGCACCGCCGGAGGCGAGGCCGGTGAGTACGGCGGATCGTCCGGCTCGAGCGACTCCGGTGCCGCCAGCGGCACCGCCGTCTCGATCAAGGACTTCGCCTTCTCGCCGTCGACCCTGAAGGTGAAGGCGGGCGACGAGGTGACGATCAGCAACGACGACGGCACCGAGCACACGTTCACGCTCGACGACAAGAGCTTCGACAGCGGCCACATCGGCGCGGGGAAGTCGGTCACCCACACGTTCGACTCGGCCGGCTCCTACTCGTACCACTGCGAGATCCACTCGACGATGAAGGGCACGGTCGAGGTCGGCTGACCCCGACCGTCCCCTCCGTCAGGTCGAGCGGAGCAGGTAGCCCCGTCCCCGCACGGTCGTGACCTCGAGCCCGAGCGGCTCGATGCGGCGGCGGACGCGGATCATGAGCTGGTTGAGCATGGAGCGAGGCGGTGCTCCGACGGTGGGCCAGACGGCGGCCTCGAGCCGGTCGCGGCCGACGACCCGGCCGTAGCGCTCGAGCAGGAGGGTGACGACGGCGGCCTCGCTCGCCGAGAGGGCGACCCACTCGTGGCCGTGGTGGAGCAGGTCGTACTCGTCCATGGTCGGGAGCTCGGGCGGCGCGAAGCCGCCCGCGACGGTCTGTTCGATGGTCAACGCGGCGTTCCTTCCAGCGTGGTGCTGGGACACGGCGCGCCGGCGTGCGGCGCGCCCCTCGGGCGTGGCGACGACTCGGCAGCCGGGGTGTCCCGGGGCCGGTCAGGAGAGCGTCGTGGCCAGACCTGGGGGCGCGCGGGTGGGGCGGGAGCGCTGGTCGACGACCGGCGCGAGGGTGGACGCGTCGCGGCGCCGGTGGCGGCGACCGAGGACGACGAGCCCGAGGACGGCGCCGGTGGCGGCGAGGAGGAACGAGCGGGCCTGCCGCTTCGAGCCGCTGGTGCTGTCGCCGCGCGTCGCGCCCTTGGGGGCGGTGCCGATGGCGATGCCGTTGGCGAGGGCATCGGGCCCGAAGACGCGGGCGACCGACGGCAGGTGGCCGTCGGAGGTGACCTGGTGGGCCGTGACGGCGACGGTCGCCGATCCGCCCAGCGTGAGCAGGAGGAACGCGACGAGCGCCAGGCGTCGACGGGCGAGGACCATGCCGGCTCCAGGGTAACGGAGGGGCCTCATCCGACCAGCTCGGCCGGATGAGGCCCCGTCACGCACGTGGGTGGGACCGCTCAGATGGCGTCGTCGCCGGACTCGCCGGTGCGGACGCGGAGCAGGCGGTCGAGGTCGTAGGCCCAGATCTTGCCGTCACCGATCTTGCCGGTCTTGGCCGACGTGGCGATCAGCTCGATGATCTTGTCGACCTCGGCGGTGTCGCAGATCACCTCGACCTTGACCTTCGGGACGAAGTCGATGGTGTACTCCGACCCTCGGAACGTCTCGCTCTTGCCACCCTGGCGGCCGTAGCCCTGGACCTCGCTCACGGTCAGGCCCAGCACGCCGGCGCCGCGCAGCGCCTCCTTCACCTCCTCCAACTTGAACGGCTTGATCACTGCGGTCACGAGATGGGCCATGTCGGCTCCTCAGCTTCGAGTTCGATCGGGTGTCAGACGGGCGAGTCTTCGGAAGCGGCGGGGGTCTTGATGCTCCCCATGCCGAGCGGCGCGGTGTACGTCATGCCCTGCCCGAACTCCATGTGGTAGGCGGGTGTGCCGTGCTCGTGGAGGTCGATGCCCTCGAGCTCGCCGTCCTGGCTGACCCGGAGGGTCTTGGTGGCCTTCACGCCGTACATCAGCGCCGCGGCGGCGATGCTCATGACCACGACGCAGGTGAGGCTGCCGAAGAACTGGGCCTTGAGCTGGTCGAGGCCGCCGCCGTAGAAGAGGCCCTCGACCTTCGTGCTCACGTCGACGCCGTCGGGCGTCGGGATGCCGAACTGGCCGGAGGCGAAGAAGCCGAGGGACAGGGTGCCCCAGATGCCACAACCGGCGTGGACGGCGACGGCACCGATCGGGTCGTCGACCTTGATCTTCTCCATGAGGTCGACGGCCAGCGGGACCACGATGCCGGCGATGGCACCGATGAGGATCGAGGCGCCGGGTGACACCCAGTAGCAGGGGCAGGTGATGGCGACGAGGCCGCCGAGCAGGCCGTTGCAGGTCATGCCCAGGTCCCACTTCTTGGAGCGGGGATAGACCCAGAACATGGCGACCAGGCCGCCGGCGCAGGCGGCCAGCGTGGTGTTGGTGGCGATGCGCCCGATGCCTTCGAAGTCGAGGGCCGACAGGGTCGAGCCGGGGTTGAAGCCGTACCAGCCGAACCAGAGGATCACGGTGCCGAGGGCGCCGATGACGAGGTCGCTCGGGGGCGTGGGGCCGCCGCCTTCGCTCTTGAACTTGCGACCGAGGCGGGGGCCGAGGGCGACCGCGCCCCAGAACGCGATCACGCCACCGACGGTGTGCACGACGGTCGAACCGGCGAAGTCACGGAAGACCGCGCCACCGGTGAAGGAGTTCAGCCAGTCGGGCGTCACGCCGCCGAGCCAGCCGCCGCCCCAGACCCAGTGGCCGAAGATCGGGTAGAGGAAGCCGGACACGCCGGCGCTGTAGAGGAGGTCACCGACGAACCCGGTGCGGCCGACCATGGCGCCCGAGGTGATCGTCGAGGCGGCGTCGAGGAACGCCAGCTGGAAGAGGAAGAAGGCCAGGAAGGCCACGCCCGTCGTGCCGTAGGTGGCCGGGGCGCCGTGGAGCATGAAGAACTCGTGGCCGATGAAGGCGTTGCCGGCGCCGAACATGAAGGCGAAGCCGAAGCCCCAGAAGAGGAGGCCGGCCAGGCACGTGTCGACGATGCACTCCAGCATGATGTTGACCGTCTCGCGGGAGCGGGCGAAGCCGCCTTCGAGGGCCATGAAGCCGGCCTGCATGAAGAACACCAGGAAGGCGGTGATGAGCACCCACATGGTGTTGATCGGGTTGACCAGGTCGTTGGCCTTGTGGGCCACCGCTTCCTGGGCCCCGGCGGCGGTGTCGAAGTACCAGCTGACCCCCTTGATGGCGGCCAGCGTGGCCCCCACTCCGAGGAGCTTCCCGCCGAAGATCACTCCGACGAGCTTCTGGGTCTCCCGTTCCTTGAGGCGTTGCAGTCGCGTTCGCATGTCACGAAACGTAAAGACAGCGGATTGCCGGTCCGTGAGCGGGACGTGAGCACCACGTCACCGAAAGGTCGCAGGAGAAGCAAACGATTCTGAACTGATTCTGACTCAGCGGAGGGCTGCGTCAGTCGCTCCACGTGCCGGAGGGGCCGTCCGTCAGACCGAGGATCTCCATGCCCTCGTCGCCGGCCACGATCGGTCCGTAGGCCGCACCCTCGGGCAGCTCGACGTGCGTGCCCGCCGGGCACCAGCGATCGCCGAAGTGCGCGCCCCCGGAGGTGACGAGGGCGACGTGCAGCCCATGGTGGCCGTGGCTCGGCGCCGTGGCACCCGGGTCGAAGCGGACGTAGGCGCTGCTGAAGCCGGGGAGGCGGACCGGCCAGGTCGCGGCGATCCCTGGTCCGGCGTCCTCCCGATCGAGCTCGTCGACGTGGGTGATCGCCTCGTCGAGCCCCGGCACCCGAGGCGTGGCCCGCACCGCACCGGTGTCGCCCCGGGGGTCGACGAACCAGTCAGCCAGCTCGAGCGGGGGGTCCGGCAGCGGGGTGACGCCCCGGGCGGCGATCTCGCGCTCGTAGAGCTCGGGCTCGTCGCCCCAGCCCCCGAACTCCCCGAAGCTGAGCTCCCAGAACGTGGCGCCCTCGGGACCGGCGATGATCGGTCCGAACGCCGCGCCGAGCGGCACGTGGACGTGGGTGCCCGGGGTGCACCACCGTTCGCCGAGCCACGAACCGCCGTCGAGCACGAACACCACGTGGTTGCTGCGGTGGCCGTGTCGGCGCACCACCATGCCGGGCTCGTAGTGCACGTACGCGGAGAGGAAGTCGGGCCGCATGATCGGCCACCGCTCGCGCACGACCGACTCGCTGCCGTCGGCGTTGCGCTGGCGCTGCACCGGCGTCCACTCGATGTCGTCGACTTGGGTGTAGATCGGCTCAGGCCGACCGCGGCCCGGTGGCTCGCTCATGACGGGTGGTCAAGCTAGTCCGGACGGGGCTCTAGCCGCCGGAGACGAGGAGCTCGGCACCGGCCGGGGGCGTGGGGTCGTCGGCCGTGTCGAGCCACCGGTCGGGCAGGTGCACCGGGCGGGGGCCGCGGGTGTGGCCCCGCTTGGTGCGGTGGGCGTCGGGCGGGAACGGCATCGCCGGGTCGAGGTCGTCGAGCAGCCGGTCGAGGTCGGCGAACGACGAGATCTGCGAGAGCTGGCTCCGGCGCTCACCGCCGATCGGGAAGCCGGTCATGTACCAGGCCGTGTGCTTGCGGAAGTCCCGGGCCGCGCCGTCCTCGCCGAGCAGCTCGGCCAGCAGGCGGAGGTGGAGGCGCATCGTCCCCATCACCTCGCCGAGGTCGGGCGCCGGCGGCACCGGCCGGCCGTCGAAGGCGGCCACGAGGTCGCCGAACAGCCACGGCCGACCGAGGCAGCCGCGGCCGACGACCACGCCGTCGCAGCCGGTCTCGGCCATCATCCGGAGGGCGTCGTGGGCTTCCCAGATGTCGCCGTTGCCGAGGACCGGGATCGAGGTGACAGCCTGCTTGAGGGCCGTGATGGCCGGCCATCGGGCGTCGCCCGAGTAGAGCTGCTCGGCCGTGCGGGCGTGGAGGGCCACGGCGGCGGCGCCCTCGTCCTCGGCGGCCCGGCCCGAGTCGAGGAAGTTCAGGTGGTCGTCGTCGACGCCCATCCGCA
>JAODBP010000211.1 GCA_025464025.1 Actinomycetes bacterium
CGGTGCGGGCCCGCGAGGGCCCGCACCAGCGGTCGACCGCTTACCGGTAGGCGCTGGCCTGGATGTCGTACAACGACGCGTACTGGCCACGCTTGGCCAGGAGCTCCTCGTGGGTGCCGACCTCGACGACCCGGGCGCCGTCGAGCACGACGATCAGGTCGGCCATGCGCACGGTGCTGAACCGGTGCGACACGAGGATCGTGATGCGCCCGTCCTCCGTGGCCCGACGGGCCCCGTCGGCGTAGCGCTCGAAGAGGGCGTGCTCGGTCTCGGCGTCGAGGGCGGCGGTGGGCTCGTCGAGCACGAGCACCAGCGGGTCGTCGCGCATGAACCCGCGGGCGAGGGCCAGCTTCTGCCACTGGCCGAAGGAGACCTCGACGCCGCCCGGCCAGGTCGGGCCGAGCTGGGTCGCCAGCCCGTGCTCGAACTTGTCGACCACGTCCTGGGCGCCGGCCCGGTCCACGGCTCGCGCCACCGCCGGCTCGTCGCCGGACCTCGGCTCGTCGCCCACGCCGACGCTGTACTGGCAGAGGAGCTCGAAGCGGAAGAAGTCCTGGTACGCGCCGGCCAGGCGCTCGCGCCACTCGGCCGCGGGCATGCGACCGAGGTCGGCACCGTCGACGAGGATGCGCCCGGCGGTGGGCTCGTAGAACTTGGAGAGCAGCTTCACCAGCGTGGTCTTGCCGGCGCCGTTCTCCCCCACCACGGCCACCACGGCACCGGCCGGGAGGATGAGGTCGACGTCCTCCAGGACCGGTCGGTCGGTGCCCGGGTAGGTGAAGTCGACGTGCTCGAACCGGATGCCCTCGCGCAGGCGATCGGGCACGGCGACATCGGCCTGGGCCTCGATGCCGGCGGCGTAGTCCTCGAGCCAGGCCAGGCGGCGGGAGCCGTCCATCCAGATGCCGCGCAGGAAGCCGATCTCGCCGACGGTGGCACCGATGTAGGCCGAGAGGCGGGAGCCGACGGCCAGCACGAGGAGCACGTCGGCGGCGGGAGCGTCGAGGCCGGACGACACGAACACCACCGCCCCCACGAAGCCGGCGCCGAAGACGGCCCAGCCCAGCGTGTGCCAGATGGCGGAGCCCCGGCGGGCCGCGGCGATGGGGCCGTACCAGCGCTCGAAGGCGGCGCGGCGGTCGGCGGCCAGGCGGGGGCCGATGCCCGTGACGCGCACCTCCTTGCCGGGCGGCGCAGTGGTGGCCACGGTGAAGAGGTGCTTGGCCAGGCGCCCGTGGGGCGCACCGCGCTCCTGGGCCTCGCGCTCGACGGCCGGGCGCCACGACGACGTGAGGACGGTGGGCAGGGCGAACACCGCCAGCAGGACGAGCGCCGGGTGGATGGACGCGAGGAGGCCGATCACGACGGCGAGGCGCAGGAGCCAACCGGCGGTGGAGAACACCGACATGTACATGTGGTCGAGCACGAAGATCTGGTTGCGCAGGACGGACAGGCGATCGAGGTAGTCGGCCCGCTCGTGGTGGGCGATCGTCACCACCGACGCCTGGAGCCGGGCGACGTGGGACTCGAGGGCGATCGTGACCCGATCGCGGAACCGTCGCTGCACCCGCGTCGACACCGTCTGGAGGAACCACGTCGCCACCGCGGACGCGGCCATCCCCACGGCGGCCACCCGCAGCAGGCCGGGTCGGTGGTCGGCCACGCCTTCGGCCAGCAGCTTGAACCAGATCGCCAGCAGAGCGTCGGGGAGGGCGGCCACCAGGGACAGGACGAAGGCGACGCCCATGAGCGCCGGCTCGAAGCGGAAGCCGAGCTTGCACAGCCGCCACATCGACGACAGCGCCGGGGGCAGGGCGTCGTCGACCGGAGGGGTGTCACGGGAGGACATCGAGCGCCACCTCCTCCTCGTCGACGGGGAGGCCCTCGGCGAAGCGCTGGGCCTGCAGGTCGAACATGGTGCGGTACCGGCCACCCAGCGCCATGAGCTCGTCGTGGGTGCCGAGCTCGACGACCCGACCGTGCTCGAGCACGCAGATGCGATCGGCGTGGCGGACGGTCGAGAAGCGATGGGACACGAGGATCGTCGTGCAGTGCCGGGTGGCGGCGAGGATGCGGTCGAAGATCTCGGCCTCGCCGCGCACGTCGAGCTGGGCGGTGGGCTCGTCGAGCAGGACCAACCCGGCGCCCTGCTGCACCGCCGCCAGCGCCCGGGCCAGGGCGACCCGTTGCCACTGGCCGCCCGACAGGTCGGTGCCGCCCGGGTAGCCCCGGGCGAGGATCGTGTCGAGCGACGCCAACCCGGTCGCACCGGCCTCCGCCAGCGCCGCCTCGACGACCTCGTCCGGCGCGCCGGCCGGCGCGACGTTGTCGCGCAGGGGCAGCTCGAGCCGGAGGTAGTCCTGGAACACGGCCGTGACCCGGCCGCGCCACCCCTCGAGGTCGAGCTGGCGGACATCGGTGCCATCGACCTCGATGGCGCCGGACTGCGGGTCGTACAGGCGGCACAGCAGCTTGGCCAGGGTGGTCTTGCCGGCACCGTTCTGGCCGACGATGGCCAGCGACGACCCGGCCGGGATCGTGAGGTCGAAGCCCTCGAGGACCGGCACCCCGGTGCCGGGGTAGGCGAAGGACACGTCGCGGAAGCGCAGCTCGTGGGCCGGCATCCCGTCAGCCGACTGCCCACCCGAGGCCAGAGCACCCGCCGGACCCATCGCCGGCTTGACCCGCAGGACGGCGGCGGCCGGCGCCGCGGCGCCGTCGAGCGCCCAGTTCAACCCGCCGAAGGCGATGGCCGAGGTGCCGACCGCGGCCGAGGCGTAGGCCACCAGCGACCCGACGCCGAGGCGTCCGCTGCTCGAGGCCGAGGCCAGCTGCCAGAAGACGACCACGTTGGCCAGGCCGACGATGAGCACGCTCGAGACGACGGAGCGCTCGCGCATCTTGGTCGCCTCGTACTGCAGCTCGTGGAGGCGGGTTCGGCTGACGACGAAGCGGTCGATCGTCCAGCCGACGAGGCCGAACATCCGGAGCTCCTTGGCCGCCGGCGGGTCGACGGCCAGGCGGTAGGCGTAGTCGGCGTCGCGCTGGGCGGCCCGCACCTCGTCGGTGTTGCGGTCGCGCCAGACCGCGCTCTCCTTGAGCAGCCAGTGGGTGCACAGCCACGCGCCGGCCAGCAGGATCGGCGCCCACCACGCGAAGGCGAAGAGCACGCCGGCCGATGCCAGGCCCGTGATCATCAGCATCAGCCCGCCGGCGATGAAGTCGAGCGACATCGACAGCGGCGGGCCGCTCATGCCGGTGTCGAACTCCCGGGCGGCGTTGAGGTCGCTGGTGAGGGCCGGGTCCTCGAGGTGGCCCATGCCCGGGGGCGCCAGGCAGGCGTCGGTGAGCTCGTCGTAGAGCCATGCCGCGGTGCGGTCGCCGAGGTTGGCGCTCAACGCGGCGTGGACCGGCGCGAGCACCTGGAGCAGGACGAACACCACGCCCATGGCCACCAGCGGCCAGAGCAGGTCGTTCCCGCGCTGGACGGCCCCGATGAGCACGCCCATGGTGATCGAGAAGCCGGCGGGCAGCACGCCCCGCAGCACCAGGACGACCCACCACGTGGTGGCGAGCCCGCGGTCGGCCTTCGGGAGGATCCCGAAGAACTGCCACTCCTGCCGGGCCCGCAGGCGTGCGATCACGGCCCCATCTTGTCGCGCCGGATCACCGGACGACCCGGAGATCGGGAGGACCGGCGACCGGGAGGTCCCACTCGTCCTCGTCGTCGTGCCCCGCCGGCGGCCGCCACGCTGGGCGGATCACGTCGGGCACGCCGCACCGCCACAGGGCGCTGCGCAGCTCCAGCGGGCGGAACCGTCCCACGCCGCGTCCGTTCGGGGTGGGGATGAACTTGTAGGTCTGCGCGTGGACGTCGACGTAGAGCTCGCCCCGGGAGCGGGGGCAGGCGTAGACCCAGATGTCGGGCCGGCGCTCGCGCAGCACCCGCCCGGCCACCCGGAAGTCCTGCACGTGGACGCACCACGGGAACTCGTCGTCGAGCGCCTGGCGGGCGACCTCCAGCAGGGGTCGGTACCAATCGAGCAGCTCGGGTGCACCGGGTTCGGGACGCCACCACCTCATGCCCTCAACGGTAGGGAGGGGGTGTGACAGCGCCTCAGCGCAGCCCGACGATGAGGCTGACCGTGGCCACCAGGGTGGCGTTGGACGCCACCATCCAGCCGATGTAGCGGTTGGTCTGCTGGCGCAGCGCCAGCTCGAGGTCGACCTTCGTCGCGAAGGTGGCGTGCATGGTGCCCTCGAGCCGGTCGACCTCGCTCCGCATCGCGACCTCGAGCCGGTCGACGTCGCGCTGCCTCGCCACGTCACCCCATCCCACCGGCGGCAGGTGCTCCATGAGCGTGGCGGCCTCCTCGGCACCGAGTGCCTTGCGGAGCTTCTCGAACAGCTGGAAACGGGCTTCCTCGGTGATCGCCATCGGGCACCTCCGGGTCGAACGGGACTCCGAGGGCGCCCTCAGCCGGGCACCGATGCACCCACCAGCGTAGGGCTACAGCTTGGCGGTGAGGAAGGCGATGTCGTCGGCGACGAGGTCGAGGCCGGTCTCGCAGATGATCGGCGCGTCGCAGTTGCGGACCACCTCGACGAGGATCGACGGGTCGATCGTGCCCGAGCCCAGGTGCTCGTGGCGGTCGCGCCCGGAGCCGGCCTCGTCCTTGGAGTCGTTGGCGTGCACCAGGTCGACCCGGCCGGTGATGGCCATGATGCGCTCGGCCGCCCCCGCCATCTCCTCGCCCGCGGCGTGGGTGTGGCAGGTGTCGAGGCAGAAGCCGATGCCCATGGGGCCGATGGCATCCCAGAGCTTGGCGATGGTGTCGAAGTGCCGGGCCATGGCGTGTTCACCGCCGGCGGTGTTCTCGAGGTAGAGCGGCACATCGGTCTCCAGCGCCTGCAGCGCCTTGACCCACCGCTCGACGCCGTCCTCCACCGCGTCGCCGTCGGACACGTGGCCGCCGTGCACGATCACCGCGGTGGCCCCGACGTCGGCCGCGCCGTCCATCGTCTGCTGGAGGATCTTGCGGCTCGGGATGCGGATCTTGTTGTCAGGCGACGCCACGTTGACGATGTACGGGGCGTGCACGTAGACGGGGATCGTCGCCGCCCGCAGCGCCTCGGCGTCGGGGTGCGGCGTCGGCTTCTTCCACGACTGCGGGTCGGAGAGGAAGAGCTGGATGCACGAGGAGCCGGTCGCCTCGGCCGTGGCCAGCGGGTCCTCTCGCTTCACGTGGGCGCCGATCGCATGCATGCCGTGAAGGCTAATGAGCGTGCGGCTGCCCGTGGTCGTGGGCGTGCTGGTGGCGCTGGTCGAGCCACCGACGGAAGCCGGCGGCGTTGGAGTGCACGCCGTTGAGCGTCTCGAGCTTCTCCCGCTGGGCGGGGTCGACGCCGACCAGGTCGGCGGCGAAGGCGTCGTCGAGGGCGGCGGCGATGTCGTCGCCGGACTGCCAGGCCCGCTCGGCCACCTCGGCCCACCGGCGGAGGGTGCCGTCGGCCTCCTCCAGGATCGACCCGGGGTCGGGCACCAGCCCGTAGTGGGCCAGGGCGATGCCGCTGGGCGACCGGTCGGCGAACTTCCGGAGCGACGCCAGCGCCTGGTCGAGGTCGAAGTCGGGAGGTGGGGTGGCCGGGCGCAGGATGCCGGCGTCGGGCAGCCGCACGCCGACGGCATCGCCGGCGAAGAGCAGGCCCGAGCCCGAGTCGTGCAGGGCGAGGTGGTGCTTGGCGTGCCCGGGCGAGTCGACGGTCGTGAGCACGCGGCCCGGGCCGACGACGATGTCCTCGCCGTCCTCCAGCACGTGGATGCGCTCGGCCGGGGTCGGCTCGAGGCGGCCGTAGAGCGTGTCGAGGAGGTCGCCGTAGACCAGGGCGGCCGAGGCCACCAGCTTGGCCGGGTCAGCCAGGTGGCGGGCGCCCCGCTCGTGCACGTAGACGGTCGCCTTCGGGAAGGCGGCGGCCACGTCGCCCACCCCGCCGGCGTGGTCGAGGTGGATGTGGGTGACCGCCACGCCGGCCAGGTCGCCAGGATCGACGCCGAGCTCGGCGAGGGCGGCCAGCAGCGCCGGGACCGACGACTGGCTGCCCGTCTCCACCAGCACCGGCGCCGGCCCCTCGATCAGGTAGCCGGCCGTGACCCGCTCCCAGCCCCCCAACAGGGTGTCGATCTCCAGCACGCCCGGACCGATCCGTGTGGCCATGGAGGAGAGTGTCGCACCCGACTGGCACCATGGTCCCGATGTCGCAGCAGGCCGCCCTCTTCGAGTCCGAGCAGACGCTCGGCGTCGGCGAGCTGGTGGCCCGCGTCACGAAGGTCGTGGCCGCCGCCTTCCCGACCGAGGTGTGGGTGCGGGGCGAGGTCCACGGGCTGAAGCGGCCCAACGCCAGCGGGCACGTCTACCTCGAGCTGTGCGAGCGCAACAGCCGCCGGGGCCCGACGTCCACGTTGAACGTCGCCCTGTTCCGCCAGGACCACCTCCGGGTGCAGCGCATGCTGGCCGAGTACCCCGACTTCCGCCTGGCCGATGGGCTGGAGGTCCGGGTCAAGGGCCGCATCCAGTTCGCCTACGGCCGGGTCTCCCTCGTCATGTCGGCGATCGACCCGGTGCACACGCTGGGTCAGCTCGCCGCCGACCGCCAACGGGTGCTGCGGGCCCTGGCCGCCGACGGGCTGCTCGAGGCCCAGGCCCGCCTCCCCCTGCCGGTCCTCCCGCTCCGCGTCGGCCTCGTCACCAGCGTGGGCAGCGCGGCGTACGAGGACGTCGTGCAGGAGCTCACCAGCTCCGGGATCGGCTTCGAGGTGCGGGTGGCCGATGCCCGGGTGCAGGGCGCCAACGCCGACCTCTCGATGGTGCGGGCGCTGTCGGTGCTGAAGGCCCAGCGGTGCGACGTGGTGCTGCTCGTGCGGGGCGGCGGCTCCCGCACCGACCTCGTCGCCTTCGACAGCGAACGCCTGGCCCGGGCCGTCGCCGCCATGCCGGTGCCGGTGCTGACCGGCGTCGGCCACGAGATCGACTCCAGCGTGGTCGACGAGGTCGCCCACGCCTCGTTCAAGACGCCCACCGCCACCGCCGCGGCCGTGGTCGACCGGGTCCGTGGCGCCCTGGGCCGCGCCGAGGGGGCGTGGGCCGCCGTGGCCGCCGCCGCCCGGGCCGATCTCGATGCCGCCGGCGCCCGACTCGACGACCGCGGTCGTC
>JAODBP010000212.1 GCA_025464025.1 Actinomycetes bacterium
CGCATGCCCTTGGGCAGCTGGTAGATGAAGCAGAACTCGCAGTGGTTGTCGCACGTGCGGACCTGGTCGAACACCGAGGAGTGGACCTCGGCGCCGAGCGCCTCGCCCTCCCGCTTGGCCACCACGATCGTGCGCTCGAGCCCGCCGGTGCGCACCTCGAGCTCGGGATCGGCGTCGTCGACGAGGGATCGCCACTCCAGCACGTCACGGGGGACGCGCCCGGAGACGGCGAGGACCTCGTCGCCCGCGGTCAGACCGGCCCGCTCGGCCGGCGACCCGGGCGCGACGGCGACGACGCGGGGCAGGGACACAGCCGGTCAGTCTACGGGCGCACCGGCGCATCTCCCCTGGTCAGGGGACACGTCCGCCGTGCCCCTACCCTGGTGGCGTGGGTGAGACCCAGGTCGACAAGGTGCTGCTGGCCGCCCCCCGTGGGTTCTGCGCCGGGGTGGAGATGGCGATCAAGGCCCTGGCCTGGATGGTGCGGACGTTCGAGCCGCCCGTGTACTGCTACCACGAGATCGTCCACAACCAGGTCGTGGTCGACCGCTTCCGGGCCCAGGGCGTGGTGTTCGTCGACGACGTGGCCGAGGTGCCGGCCGGCGCTCCCTTGATGCTCTCGGCCCACGGCTCGGCGCCCTCGGTGGTCGCGGCGGCCGCCGCCAACGGGGGGTTCGTGGTCGACGCCGTCTGCCCCCTCGTGACGAAGGTGCACCACGAGGTCAAGGTGCGGGCCAAGAAGGGCTATGACGTCATCTACGTCGGCCACGAAGGCCACGACGAGGCGGTCGGCACCATGGCCGTAGCGCCCGACTCGATCCACCTCGTGGAGTCGGAGGACGATGTTGCCGCCCTCGTCGACCCCGGCCGGCCGGTAGCGCTCCTGGCCCAGACCACGCTCTCCCACCACGACTGGGCCGGCGTGCTCGAGGCCACGCGGGAGCGCTTCCCCGACCTCTGGATGCCGGGCCGCTCCGACCTCTGCTTCGCCACCACCAACCGGCAGTCCGCGCTCCAGGAGATCGCACCGAAGAGCGACGCCGTCGTCGTGATCGGCTCGGCCAACTCGTCGAACACGGTCGCCCTGGCCAAGGTCGCCGCCGCCGCCGGCGCACCCGTCGTCTACCGGGTCAACGGTCCCGACGAGGTGCCCACCGACCTGCACGGCATCGTGGCCGTCACCGCCGGCGCCTCGGCTCCCGACGAGCTGGTGCAGGCCGTGATCGACCGCCTCGCACCCACCAACGGGGTGGAGGAGGTCCGCTTCACCGACGAGGACGAGTACTTCCCGCCACCCCGCGCCCTGCGGGAGCTGCTCGGTGCCGTCGAGGCCGCGGTCTCGCTCGCCCTCGGCGCCCCGGCCAGCACCGGCACCCCCGATCGGGAGATCGCCGCCAGCGACGTGCTGGCAACCCTCGGCCGATAGGTAGAGACTTGGCGGCATGACCGCGACGTTCACCCGCATGGACGAGTCGACTGCCGAGGAGTGGGCCCACATCGGGGCCGAGTCCTTCAAGAACCAGGGCCGGGTCGCCGACCGCATCCTGATGCTGCTGGAGTCCCTCGGCGACATCGTCGACGGCTTCGCCACCGACCAGCTCACCCACTGCCTCCAGACCGCCACCCGGGCCGAGCGCGACGGCGCCGAGGACGATGTCGTCCTCGCCTCGCTGTGCCACGACATCGGCAAGGCCATCAGCGTGCCGAACCACCCGGCCATCGCGGCGGAGATCCTCCAGCCCTACGTGCGGCCCGAGGTCTACGACATGATCCGCGTCCACCAGGACTTCCAGGGCCGGCACTACTACGCCCACTTCGGCGGCAACCCGGACGCTCGTGAGAAGTGGCGGGCCGAGCTGAAGCCGGAGACGTTCGCGCTGGCCGAGCGCTTCGCCGACGAGTGGGACCAGATCGCCTTCGACCCCGCCTACGACACGCTCCCCCTCGAGCACTTCGAGCCCCTGGTCCGTCGCATCTTCGGCCAGACCAAGATGACCGTCAGCTGATCACGCGGCTCGGGCGGCCAGGGCCCGAGCCACCCGGCTCACGAGGTCATCTGGCCGCGTGGCCGACGTGAAGTGGAGACCGAGCCATCCCATGAGGCCGAGCTCGGTGTCGCGCTCACGATCGTCGTCGAACACCGACCGGATCAGCCCATGCTCGGCGAAGCCGTCGAACTCCAGGAAGATCCGTTCGGGCACGTAGGCGTAGTCGAGGTACCGGGTGCGGCCGGCCACGACGATCGGGTGCTGCTGCACCGGTGGCGGGAGACCTGCCGAGCGGAGCACCTCCAAGACGGCGAGCTCACGCTCGCTGCCGCCGGGCTCCTGACCTTCGAGGCGCCGAGCCAGCACCGGCCGCATCGGGACGACACGCCGGCGACCTGTGCGTGACCCCTCGTCCACGCCTAGATGCGCCGCGGCAAGGTCCTCGATGTCCAGCAGGCCACGTCGGCGGGCATCGTCGACGGCGGCCGCGAGCCGGGAGCCCGGTAGCCACGGGATGCAGTCACCGAGGGTCCGCGCCACGCTGGTCACCGGGATGCCATGGCGGACGCTCACGTCCTGGATGGCGATCAGCTTGTTCCGGTGGTGCTGGACGCCGGCCAAGCGCACGCTGCGGGCGGGCAGCGTGAGCACATCGATGGCCTGCGGCGGCGGGACCAGGAGTCCCCACAACTTGGCCGCGGTCCGGTGCGACGCCCAGGCGTCGCCAACCGCGAGGGCAGCCGCCATGACCGCCTGCTCGTAGGTCGCCGTCGAACCGCTCACGACGTAGACGCCCGGGTACCTGACCTCCAGCCGCCCGCGAAGGAGGTGACGTTCGAGCTGCGACCGCGAATCGGACTCCAGCACCTGCTCCCGCGTGACCACCGCGTGCTGCCGCCGGGCGTACCTCGACCAATCGGACATCTCGCCCATCCTGCCGAGCCCGTGTGACAGTCACCGTTGTGTGCGCTCGACCTCGATCATCGAGTCACAGCGCGCACAACCCAACCGACCGGCTCCTCGGCGATCGGTGTTGTGTGCACTCGACCTCGACATGCGAGGTGAAGTGCACACAACGCGGCCGGGGCTAGTTGCCCGACTTAGCCTGGGCGTCGTCGTAGAGGCGTTGGAGCTCGGCCGTCAGGCGCTCGGTGAGCTCGCGGACGGCACGGCGGGGCACCCGCTCCCCCGGCGGCGGGGCCTGCACGTCGATGGGCTCGCCCACCACCAGGTGGACCTTGGCCCGCTTGATCATCTTCGAGCCCTTGGGCATGCCCTTGTCCGA
>JAODBP010000213.1 GCA_025464025.1 Actinomycetes bacterium
CGGCGAGAAGCTGGCCACGCCCGACACCTCGATCGCCGACCTCATCGGCGAGGTCGATCCCATCAAGGTGGCCGAGGGTCGCTACCTCTCCGACGAGCTCACCCTCCACTACGGGCTGGTGCCCCGCACCAACCGCGGCGTCTTCGCCATCAACGAGCTGCCCGACCTGGCCGAGCGCATCCAGGTGGGCCTGCTGAACGTGCTCGAGGAGCGCGACGTCCAGATCCGTGGCTACAAGGTCCGCCTGCCGCTCGACGTGCTGCTGGTCGCCTCGGCCAACCCCGACGACTACACCAACCGCGGTCGCATCATCACCCCGCTGAAGGACCGCTTCGGCTCCCAGATCCGCACCCACTACCCGCTCGACGTCGAGACCGAGGTCACCATCGCCCACCAGGAGGCGAGGCCCATGGACCTCCCCGGCCTGCGGGTGTCGGTGCCCGACTACCTCTCGGAGGTGGTGGCCACCATCTCCCACCTGGCCCGGTCGAGCCCCCACGTGAACCAGCGGTCGGGCGTGTCGGTGCGCCTCACGGTGGCCAACAACGAGACGCTCCTGGCCAACGCCACCCGCCGGGCCCTCCGCCTCGGCGAGCACGAGGTCGTGCCGCGGGTGAGCGACCTCGACGCCCTGGTCGCGTCGACGGCCGGCAAGATCGAGCTCGACACGGTCGACGACGGTCGCGACGAGCAGATCGTCGAGAACCTGGTGAAGGCGGCCGTCCTCTCCGTCTGGCGGGCCCGGCTCAACGCCGGCGCCCTGGTCGACGTCGTCACCGCGTTCGAGGAGGGCCGCATCGTCCACGCCGGCGAGGACGTGGCGTCGTCGACCTACGTCGAGCTGGTGTCCGACGTGGCTGCCCTGCGCCAGCCGGTGAGCGAGCTCACCGGCGACGACGAGAGCCCGGCGGCCGTGGCCTCGGCCGTCGAGTTCGTGCTCGAGGGCCTCCACCTGTCGAAGCGGCTCAACAAGGACGCCGCCGGCGCCCGAGCCACCTACCGCGGCCGGGGTTGAGCCGCCAGGCCCCGCAGGTGCCGGCGTCGCTGGCGCCGAGCGGGCCGATCGAGGACGAGACCGACTGGCAGGGCGTGCTGGTCACCGGCGACCACACCGGATCGGTGGCGTCGTACGTCGAGCTGTCCGGATGCCGCATCGAGACGGCGCGGCTGACGGCCTGCGACCTCGGGCGGGTCACGTTGACCGACTGCGTCTTCGTCGACTGCGACCTCACCGGCCTGGTGCTGGAGGAGGCCCGGCTGACCCGGGTGGAGCTGGTGCGGTGCCGTCTGGCCGGCCTGCTCGCGCCGACGGCCCGCTTCAAGGACGTGGCGCTCACCGACTGCTCGCTGCGGGAGGCGAACCTGCGCATGACGCAGTGGGAGCGCAGCGAGCTCGTCGACTGCGATCTCCGTGAGGCCGACCTCTACGCGGCGAAGCTCGGGGGCACGCCGCTCACCGGGTGCGATCTGCGCGAGGTCGAGCTGAGCAAGGCCGACCTGGCCGGCTGCCGGCTGCACGGGTCCCGGTTGGACGGCATCAAGGGTGGCGATGCGCTGCGGGGCGTGGTGCTGGCCGGCGACCAGCTCGTGCCCGCCGCCCTCGCCCTCTTCGTCGAGCTCGGCATCACCCTCGACGACGGCGACGACTGATCCTCACCGACTCCACCTCGCTCAGCGCCCCGTTGGTGGCGGATGTCCGCTCGTTCATCGACCCGTCGTGGTTCGTGACGTTCGTGCACGACGACGGCCGATGGTGGTCACGACACCGTTCACGACCGGAGCTTCAACGGCTCGTTGATCGAGGTGGCCGTGTACGTCACCGAGCAGTTCCACGAATCGGCAGCGCACCGCGCTCCGATCGGAGAAGGAGAACTGGCGAGCATCGTCGCCGGCTAGTCCTGCTGCTGCTCGAGCCATGACCAATAATTCGGACATTTCGGTTGTCGGTGTCGTAGGGGTCGAGTATCATCGAACATATGTTCGATGATCGGACGTGCCGGGCGAACCAGTTGACGCTGGAGCAGGTGCGTTCGGTCGTGCGTCGGCTGGAGCCCGAGCTCCTGACGGGTCCCGAGTCGGTGGGCCTGTTGGAGTGGTTCGCCGAGCTGGAGCGGCTGGCGGCGGCAGGCAAGGCGTTGGTCGCGGGACGGGCGGTGGAGACGAACCAATGGCGCCAGTCGGGTGATCGATCGCCGGAGCACTGGCTGGCCCGCAAGAGCGGCACGACGGTGGGCGCGGCGAAGGACGCGCTCGACACGGCCCGCCGGCTGACGCAGTTGCCGGAGACTGACAAGGCCGTGCGCGACGGGAAGCTGTCGGCGCAGCAGGCCGCCGCGGTGGCGGAGGCGGCGACCGCCGATCCTGATGCGGAGCGGTCGTTGCTCGAAGCCGCTCCAGAGGAATCCCTCGCCGAGCTACGGGGTCGGGTCGAGCGGGTGAAGGCGGCGGCGCGGTCGGCGGAGGAGGAGCAGGCCCGGGAGGCGCGGATCCGACGCAGCCGGTCGCTCCGACGAGGGAAGGCCGCGGATGGTGCCCACGAGCTGCACGCCCGCGGCACGGCGGCGGAGATCGCCGCGTTCTGGGCGCGGCTGCAGCCGTTGATCGACGAGCAGTTCAAGCGGGCCCGCGAGGAAGGCCGCCACGAGAGCGTCGACGCGTACGCGTTCGACGCGCTGATGGTGCTGTCGGAGTCGGGTGGATCGAGCAAGCCGGCCAGCAAGATGATCGTGCGGGTCGATCTCTCCGCGGTGCGGCGAGGCACGACGGTGCCGGGTGAGGTCTGCGAGATCGCCGGGTTCGGGCCGATCCCGGTGTCCGAAGCGTTGAAGCACATGAACGAGGCGTTCCTGGCCTTGCTGGTCACGAGGGGCAAGGACGTGTGCACGGTCGCGCACCTGGGGCGGCAGTTCACCGAGCACCAGAAGACCGCGCTCGAGTGGCGCGACCCGGAGTGCGTGGTGAAGGGCTGCCACAACTCGGTGCGGCTCGAGCGCGACCACCGCGAGGACTGGGCCGACACGCACACCACCCGCGTGTGGGCCGCGGATCGGATGTGCCATCACCACCACCTCCTCAAGACCCAGGGCTGGCACCTGGAAGACGGCGATGGCAAGCGACGCATCCTCCCGCCGACGGAGGACCTGGCGCCGACGGCAGGCGGACCGTGAGATCAGCGGGGCTGGCAGGTGGGGCAGGCGTAGGCCCAGCGGCCGGCGAGGTCCCAGCGGCGGATCGGCGTGCCGCAGGCGGGGCACTCGTCCTGCCGGTAGATGTTGCGGGTGCTGATGCGCTGCTCCTTCACGCCCTTGCGCAGGAGCTTCACCAGCTCCTTCCAGAGCAGGTCGAACTCCTCTCGGGTCACCTCGTTCGAGGGGCGGAGCGGGCTGATGCGGAACGTCCAGAGGGCCTCGGCCCGGTAGACGTTGCCGACCCCGGCGATGATCGACTGGTCGAGCAGGGCCTGGGCGATCGGGATCTTCCGACGCTGCAGGGCGTGCCACGCCCGCTCGGGGTCGGCGTCCTTGCGCAGCGGGTCCGGTCCGAGGCGGGCGAACACGGCGTCGCGCCCGGCCACGTCGAGCAGCTCGCACGTGTTCGGCCCGACCAGGTCGACGGCCACCTCGGCGCCGACGACGCGCATGCGTGTCGTGTCCTTCGCCGGCGGGGGCGGGAGCGGGTGGGTGGTGAACGTGCCGTAGATCCCGAGGTGCACGTGGACGAACCGCTCGCCCTCGTACTCGTGGAACAGGTGCTTGCCCCAGGCGTCGGTGCCGACGAGCACGGCCCCGTCGACGAGGGCGGCATCGGGGAACCGGCCCTGGGGGGAGGTGACGTGCAGGCGCTGGCCGCGGAACAGCCGGGCGTGCTCCTCGGCGCAGTGGCGGATGGTGTGGCCCTCGGGCATACGGGGCGCAATCCTGCCCGACGGGCGTAGCGTGGCCGCATGGGCCGGTTCAACTACTCGCGGTGGGACGGCACGCAGGTCGGGTTCGACCTCGATGCCGACGCCATCCTGGCCGAGATCACCGACGACCTCGTCCACCACGGTGACGTCAACGCCGCCCTCCGCCGGCTCATGCAGCAGGGCTTCCAGGACCGCGACGGCCGCCAGGTCCAGGGCATGCGCGAGCTGCTCGACAAGCTCCGCCAGCAGCGCAAGGAGCGGCTGGAGAACAACGACCTCGGCGGCGTCTACAGCGAGATCGCCGACGCCCTCAAGGAGGTCGTCGAGCAGGAGCGGGCGGGCATCGAGGACCTCCGCCGCGACGCCCGGGAGTCGGGCGACGAGCGCCGCCGTGAGATCACCGACCAGGTGGCCGACGAGAAGGCGATGGAGCTCGACCTCCTGCCGCCCGACCTGGCCGGGCAGGTGCGGTCGCTCCAGCAGTACGAGTTCACCTCGTCCGAGGCGCGCGAGCGCTTCGAGGAGCTGATGGAGAAGCTCAAGCAGGAGCTGGCCCAGCAGAGCTTCAAGCAGCTGTCCGAGGGCATGCAGAACATGACCCCCGAGGACATGGCCCGCATGAAGGACATGCTCGCCGAGCTGAACCAGATGCTCGAGCAGCGGGCGGCGGGGGAGGAGCCCGACTTCGAGGGCTTCATGGACAAGTACGGCGACTTCTTCCCCGAGAACCCGCAGAGCCTCGACGAGCTGCTCGAGGCCATGGCCCAGCGCATGGCCGCGGCCCAGGCGATGCTCAACTCGATGACGCCCGAGCAGCGGGCCCAGCTCCAGGCCCTGTCCGACCAGCTCATGGAGGACATGGACCTGCGCTGGCAGATGGAGCAGCTGGGGGAGAACCTCCGCTCGGCGTTCCCCCAGGCCGGCTGGCAGCAGTCGTACCAGTTCAACGGCGAGGGCGACTCCATGGGCTTCGGGGAGGGCACCGACCTCCTCCAGGAGCTGGGCGACCTCGACCGGCTCGAGCAGCTCATGCGGGGCGCCTCGAACCCCGGGGCGCTGGCCGAGGTCGACGTCGAGCGGGCCCGTGAGCTGCTGGGCGACGACGCCGCGCTCAGCCTCGAGCGCATGGGTCAGGTGGCCAAGATGCTCGAGGAGGCCGGGCTGATCGAGCAGCGGGAGGGTCGGCTCGAGCTCACGCCGCGCGGCATCCGCAAGATCGGCCAGAACTCGCTGTCCGACCTGTTCTCCAAGATCATGCGCGACTCGTCGGGCCGTCACGCCGAGGACCGCATCGGCATCGGCCACGAACGGACCTACACGACGAAGCCCTACGAGTTCGGCGACCCGTTCAACCTCGACATCCAGCGCACGATCCGCAACGCCATCGGCCGCGTCGGGTCGGGCACACCGGTGCGCCTGAAGCCGGAGGACTTCGAGGTCGAGGAGACCGAGACCGTCACCCGGGCCAGCACGGTCCTGATGCTCGACGTGTCGCTGTCGATGCCGATGCGCGACAACTTCCTCGCGGCCAAGAAGGTGGCGATGGCGCTGCACGCGCTGATCTCCAGCCAGTTCCCCCGCGACTACCTCGGCGTGGTGACGTTCTCGAAGGTGGCCCGGGAGCTGAAGCCCGAGCACCTGCCCGAGGTCTCGTGGGACTTCGACTACGGCACCAACATGCAGCACGGCCTGCTGCTGAGCCGCCGGCTGCTGGCCCGGCAGTCGGGCACCAAGCAGATCATCATGATCACCGACGGCGAGCCGACGGCCCACTTCGAGCCGGGCATGGACGAGCCGTTCTTCAGCTACCCGCCCATCCGCGAGACGGTCGACGCCACCTTCCGCGAGGTCAACCGCTGCACCCGCGAGGGCATCACGATCAACACGTTCATGCTCGACGCCACCGGCTACCTCACCGCCTTCATCGAGAAGCTGACCCAGGTGAACCGGGGCCGGGCGTTCTTCACCACGCCCGAGACGCTGGGCGACTACGTGCTGGTCGACTTCCTGCAGCACCGCCGGGCCATGTCTCGCGGCCGCCGCACGGCCTAGCCGCCTCACCAACTGGGCAGCATCCCCGACCTGTCAAGCATCTCCCCTTGCGCTTTTGGCTCAAGTGCAGCGATGATGACACCGTTGTAATTACACCGGTGGCCATCGCCAGAGGGGAGCCCCACCGTGCTGCATGCAACCGAGACCACGGCTGAGACGACGTGGCAGGACTACGCCAACTGCCTGGGTGTCGACCCCGACCTGTTCTTCCCGGAGCGGGGCGCGTCGACGCGGGAGGCCAAGGAGGTGTGCCGGGGTTGCGTGGTCCGAGAGGACTGCCTGGAGTTCGCCCTGGCCAACGGCGAGAAGTTCGGCATCTGGGGTGGGATGAGCGAGCGTGAGCGTCGCCGCATCCGTCGGGCCCGGGCCCTCGCCCGCCGGGCCGCCGCCAGCGCCTAGTCCCTTCTACGGCGGATCACGACGGAGCCTGGCCTCGACGCTGCACCGGGCGTCGAGGCCCAGCTCGGTCCAGCGGTCGGTCGCCACGGCGTCCAGGACCGCTCGGGGCACCAGCCCCACCAGCTCGGCGCCGGCCACCGGTGCGAGCGCCGCCACGGCGTCGTACGCCGTCGCCGGGCCCACCCGCAGCGGGTCCACCAGGTTCATCGAGACCTGGACCCGGTCGCCCACCGGGAGCCCGAGCGCCCGGATCCCGTCCCCTCGGATCCGTCCCGCCACCTCCTGGGCCAGGGCCAGGTCGGGCTCGGCCAGCCACACGTTGTAGGCCACCAGCGGGCCCCGGGCCCCGACCGCCACGGCCCCGGCGGTCGGGTGGGGCAGGAGCTGGAGCCGGGCCGTGCGGCGGACCTGGGGCAGCGTCGGGCCCTGCTCCCGGTAGACGAACGCCGGCACGGTGAGCTCGCCGGCGATCCAGGCGGCGAACGCGTCCCGGGCCGCGGCGGCCTCGTCCATGGTCGAGCCGGCGTACGGCACGAACGGCACGACGTCGACGGCCCCCAGGCGCGGGTGCACGCCCGAGTGCCGGCGGAGGTCGATCGTCGCCACCGCGGCGGCGGCCACGCGGCGCACGGCATCGGGCCCGGCGACGGTGAGCACCGACCGGTGGTGGTGCTCGTCGCGGTGGAGGTCGAGGAGGTCGTCGCCGGCGGCCGCCACGATGCGCGCCAGGGCCGGCCCGTCCCGTCCCTCGCTGACGTTCACTGCGCTGACCAGCACCGGTAGCCTCGTCTCATGCCCGATCTCGGAGTGCCCGAGCTCCTCATCATCCTCGTCGTCGTCCTGCTGTTCTTCGGCGGCGCCAAGCTTCCCAAGTTGGCCCGCTCGCTGGGCGAGGCCAAGCGCGAGTTCGCGAAGGGCCATGAAGAGGGCGACGCGGACGCGCCCAAGGCCGAGGATCCCAAGGCCGGCTGATCAACGGGAACTCGCCACCCTCCGGTGACGTTCCCCAGGAGGTGCCCACGTGGGAGGACATCGCCCGCAACCACGGGCGGTTCCTCTACACGGTGGCGTACCGCCTGACGGGCAACGACGCCGACGCCCAGGACCTCGTGCAAGAGGTCCTGCTCCGAGTGCGCCGTGGCCTCGAGACCTATCGGCCCGGATCCTTGGAGGGGTGGTTGAGCCGCATCACGACCAACGCCTTCCTCGACGAGGTGCGCCGCCGCCGGCGGCGGCCCACCGTGGCGCTGCCCGACGACCCCGACCGGGTCCTCATGGGTGCCGAGGACGCCGAGGCGGCGCTGGCTGCGACCACCCTCCCCGACGACGTGCAGGACGCGATCCGGGCCCTCCCCGACGACTTCCGCGCCGCCGTCGTCATGTGCGACGTGGTCGGCCTCTCCTACGAGGAGATCGCCGCCGAGCTCGGCGTGCCGATCGGCACCGTCCGCAGCCGCATCCACCGCGGCCGGGCCGCCCTCCGCGGGGTGCTCGTCCGATGAGCGACGTCCTCAGGCACCCCGAGGATGCCCTGTCGGCGCTGCTCGACGGCCAGCTCGATGCCGCCGAGTCCGAGGCCGTGCACGCCCACCTCGTCGCCTGCGCCGAGTGCAGCGCCGAGCTGGAGGCGGTGCGAGCCACCCGGGCCGCCGTCCGCTCGCTCCCGGCCGTCGAGCCCCCGGTCGGGTTCTTCGAGGGGCTCCTGGCCGGCGGTCTCCCCGAGGAGGCGCCCGACGCCGCCGCACCGGCGCGGGTCGTGCCGCTGCGATCTCGCAAGGCGGCCCTGGGCAACGCGGCCGCCGCCGTCGCCGCCGGGGTGCTGCTGGTGGTCGGCTTCGGGGGCAACCAGGCCACGGCCGTCGCGCCCCAGGTCGCCAGCAACGTGGAGCAGCACGCGGCCAGCGCCTCGGCTGTCTCGCTCGGGGGCAGCAACCCGATCCTGCGCCGGGACGAGGTGACGCCGACCAGCCTGCCCCACACGGGCATCTCCCGGCCGTACACCGCCCCCAAGGAGCTGGCCGGCTACCGCCTGGTCGACGCCTACCGGGCATCCCAGGGCGTCCAGCTCCTGTACGAGAAGGGCGCCTACGGCCTGTCGGTCTTCGAGCAGGAGGGCCACCTCGACCGGGAGGAGCTGCCCGAGAACGGCACCTGGTTCGAGATCGACGGCCACACGGCCTGGCGGTGGGACGCACCCACGGCCCAGGGGCGGGTCCTCGTGGTGGAGCGGGGCGACCTCGTGGTGACGCTGGTCGGCGACGAGTCGGGCGACGTGGTCCAGGCCGCGGCCGAGGCCCTGCCGGGCAAGCCCCAGGTGGCGCTGGAGACGCGACTGCGGCGGGCCTGCGGGGAGGCCCTCGACATGCTCAGCCCGACGGGCTGATCAGCGGGCGGCAGCCGCTTCCTGGCGGCGGCGCTTCAGGATCCGGCGCCGCTCGCGCTCGGAGGCACCGCCCCAGACGCCGTGGTCGATGCGCTCGACCAGGGCGTACTCGAGGCACGGCGCCTGGACGGGACAGGTGGCGCAGATGCGCCGGGCCACGTCGACACCCACGCCGTCGTTCGGGAAGAACGTCGACGGCGGCACCTGGCGGCACAGCCCCTCATCCATCCAGTTCGCGTCCATCGAGCCTCCGGTCACTACACATCTACGGAGCAGACATCGGTTTGGTTCCCGGTTTCCTGTAGGAGGGAACTGTCCGACGCGTTGCTCCGTTCAAGTGGAGACGCCGGGGCGACCCGGTTCGTGACGAGGTTTCTGAGATTTCACCTGAGGAAGGACCCCCCATGGAGGAGCAGCAGGGCACCGACGCCGGGTCGCCGTGGGCCCGCCCGCCCGCCGCCGAGCCCACCCGTCCGCTGTGGCTCGACCCGCCCACGACCCCGCCCCTGGCCGAATCGCCGGCCGGGCCGCCGCCCCCGCCCCCGAGCCCGCCGAACCCGTTCCCGGCCTCCTCGCTGCCGCCCCAGCCGCCCCAGGCGCCCAAGGTCCGCAAGGCGGCTGCCGGCTGGCTGAAGCCGGCCATCGCCGGCGGCATCGTCGGCGCCATCGTGGCGGCCGGCGTCGCCGGTGGGATCGTCGCCGCCACCGACGACGGCTCCACGACCACGACGGTGCCCGCCGCCCTGACCCGGTCCAGCAGCAAGCTGGCCGGCGAGCACCTCGACGTGGCCGGCGTGCTCCAGAAGGTGCAGCACGGCGTCGTCTCCATCGACGTGAAGGGCACCAGCAACGGCGTGCAGGCGTTCGAGGCGGCCGGCACCGGCATGATCATCGACTCGGCCGGGCTCATCCTCACCAACTCCCACGTGGTCGAGGGGGCCAACACCATCCAGGTCACCCTCTACGACGGGACCAAGCTCGACGCCGACCTCGTCGGCCGCTCGTCGGCCAACGACGTGGCGCTGATCCAGGCCCGGAGCGCCTCTGGCCTCGAGCCGGTGAAGTTCGGCAGCTCGAGCGCGCTCCAGGTCGGCGACGACGTGGTCGCCGTGGGCAACGCCCTCAACCTCGGCTCCACGCCGACGGTCACGACCGGCATCGTCTCCGCCCTCGGCCGCGACATCTCGGCCGACAACGGCGAGAGCCTCACCGACCTGATCCAGACCGACGCCGCCATCAACCACGGCAACTCCGGCGGCCCGCTGGTGAACGCCTCGGGTGAGGTCATCGGCATCAACACCGCGGTGGCGGCCGACGGCCAGAACATCGGCTTCGCCATCTCGATCGATGCCGTGCAGCCCCTGATCGAGAAGCTCCGCAACGGCGGTGGCGACGTCAAGGCGGGTGCCTTCCTCGGCGTGCGGACCAGCAACCTCGACGACGTCGTGCCCCAGGTCAAGGAGCGGCTCGGCATCACGACCGACAAGGGCGCCTTCATCACCAGCGTGGTGCCGGGGAGCGGCGCCGACGGGGCCGGCCTCCAGCCCGGAGACGTGATCACCGAGGTCGACGGTCGCTCGGTGACCACGAACACCGACGTGGGCGGGATCATCCAGTCGCACAAGGCGGGCGACCGGGTCGAGATCCGCTACCAGCGCGACGGTGAGACGAAGACGACCCAGGCCACGCTCGGCTCGCAGGAGGTCCAGCAGGCCGGCGGGTAGGCTGTTCCGCCTATGTCGCAGCAGACCGAGGAGCTCGAGCAGCAGCCGCCCCAGGGCCACGTCCGCGTGGTGTACCTGGGCCCGGTCGCGCCGCACTGGGAGGTCCAGTCGGACTTCGGCGACCCCAAGGTCATCGACGAGTTCCGCCAGCGGGTCGCCGCCCGGCTGGTGCTGCTGCCCCCGCACGACCCCCAGTTCCGCCGCAACCGAGAGCGGGTCGCCCGCGACGCCGAGCGGGAGAACCTGGTGCTGGAGTGGGACCTCGGCCTGCCCGACGAGCAGGCCCCGCCCGACCCGGCCTACCGCTCGTAGTTGCCGTAGCGTGCCGCCGATGGCGGCGATCGGCATCGACCTGGGTGGCACCAAGCTCCAGGGCGTGCGGCTGCACGGTCACGACGTCGAGCAGGACGCCAGGGTCTCCACGCCCGACGCGGGGGTCGACGCCGTCGTCGCCGCCATCGCCGGGCTGGTCGACGAGCTCGGCGGCCTGCCCAAGTCGGGCACGATCGGCATCGGCGTGCCCGGCGCCGTCGACACCGATGCCGGCGAGGTGCGGCGGGCGCCCAACCTGGTCGGCTTCGACGAGCGGGTGCCGCTGGCCAAGCTGGTGGCCGAGGCCACCGGGGCGGACCGGGTCGTGCTCGACAACGACGTCAACGTCGCCACCCTGGCCGAGCACCGCCTCGGTGCGGCGAAGGGCGCGGACGACGTGCTCGCCGTGTTCGTGGGCACCGGGGTCGGCGGCGGGATGATCTTCGACGGCGAGCTCCGCCGCGGCGTCACGGGCGCCGCCGGCGAGATCGGCCACATCGTCGTCGCGGTCGAGCTGGGCCGTCGCTGCGGCTGCGGGCTGGCCGGCCACGTCGAGGCCTACGCCGGCCGGGCGTCGATCGAGCGGGAGGCCCGCCGCCGCCACGCCGAGGGCGAGGCGACCGTGCTCGTCGAGCTGGCCGGGGAGGGTCGGATGCGCTCGAGCGTGCTGGCCAAGGCGTTGGACCTGGGCGACACCATGGCCATCGAGCTGCTCGACGAGGCCGTGCGGGCGCTGGGCGCGGGCATCGCGTCGGCCGTGACGCTGCTCGACCTCCCGCTCGTGGTCGTGGGCGGGGGCGTGGCCGACAAGCTCGGCCCGGCGTTCGTGGGCCGCATCGAGGAGGCCGTGCGCTCCCGCCTCTTCCTGCCGTCGTCGCCGGTGCGGGTCGTGCCGGCGGCCCTGGGCGACCTCGGTGGGGCCATCGGCGCCGCCCTCCTCACGGGCTGATCCTCTCCGGCTGAGCCCAGGCGCGACGGTGCCCGCCCCAGGGGGCGGGCACACGATCGCTTCCGGGGGGGGAAGGTGGGGGACCTACTTCTTGGTGACCTTCGCCATCTGGGCCTTGGCCGCGGCGATGATCGGGGCCGGCAGCGGCACGTAGCTGAGCTTCTTGGCCTTCTTCTGGCCGTCGCCCAGGATGTAGCTGACGAACGCCTTGAGGTTGTCGAGCTTCTTGGCGTCCATGCGCATCGGGATGAGCAGGTAGGTGACGGCCGAGATCGGGTAGGCGGCGGGATCCGTCGTCCTGAACGCGATCGTCACGGTGCCGTCGGCGTTGACCTTCGAGGCGCCGATGGTCTTGGCCGCGCTGTCCTCGTCGGCGTACTGGAACTTGCCGGAGGCGTTCTTGACCTGGGCCATGGCCAGGCCGCGCTCCTTGATGAAGGAGAGCTCGGTGTAGGTGATGCCACCGTTGGCCGCGGCGACGGCGTTGGCCACGCCGTCGGAGCCGGCCTTGCCGATCTGGCCGTTGTTCGTCGGGAACTGCTGGTTCTCACCGCTGGTCCAGGTGTCGGTCGCGGCGGCCAGGTAGGCGGTGAAGTTGCCCGAGGTGCCCGACTTGTCGGAGCGCACGATCGTCTGCACCGGGGTGTGCGGGAAGTCGATGCCGGGGTTGTCGTCGGTGATGACCTTGTCGTCCCAGTAGGCGACCTTGCCGGCGAAGATCAGGCCGATGTCGTCGCCGGTGAGCTTGATGCCACCGGGCACGCCCTTGACCTTGTAGGTGATGCCGATGGCGCCGGCGGTCTCCGGCACGTAGGCGACGCCCTTGTACTTGATCTTGTAGCCGGCGATCTCCTGGGGGCTGGCCAGCACGTCGGTGCCGGCGAAGTCCACGGTGCCGTTGGTGAGCTGGGTGCGACCGGCACCCGAGCCGACGCCGGTGTAGGCGATGGTGACGCCGGTCGACTTCTTGAAGTCGGCCTTCCACTGCTCGATGATGTTGAGCGGGAACGTGGCGCCGGCACCCGTGACGGTGACGCCGGTGTTGACCTGCTGGGCGGTGAGCCCGTGCACCGTGGTCTGGCTCGCGGCGAGCAGTGAACCCGCCAGCACCAGCCCGGCTGCGATCTTCCTACGAAGCACGAATGTCTCCCTTTTGGGACAAAACCGTTCGGTCCGTCCGAACGAGGTCACGGTAAGCAGCGAGGGGAAACACGAAAGGGGGGCCGAGCGACGCCCAGGTGAACGACCGCCGAAACGTGGCTCACCTCTCGACATTTCGGGCAGGCGGACCTGCCGGGCTCAGCCGAAGCGACCCTGGATGTAGTCCTCGGTCCGGGGGTCGTTGGGCGTCGAGAACAGCTCGGCGGTCGGGCCGCACTCGACGATGCCGCCGGGGCGGTCGTGGTCGCCGAGGAAGAACGCGGTCACGTCGGAGACGCGGGCGGCCTGGTGCATGTTGTGGGTGACGATCACGATCGTCACCTCGGTGCCGATCTCGCGGATGGTCTCCTCGATGCGGCGCGTCGAGCTGGGGTCGAGCGCCGAGCACGGCTCGTCCATGAGCAGCACGCGGGGCTCGACGGCGAGCGCCCGGGCGATGCAGAGGCGCTGCTGCTGGCCGCCGGAGAGGGCGCCGCCCGGCTTCTCGAGCCGGTCCTTGACCTCCGTCCAGAGCCCGGCCCGGGTGAGGCAGCGCTCGACCAGGTCGTCGTGGTCGGTGCGGCGCAGCCCGGCCAGCTTCAGCCCGGACAGCACGTTCTCCCGGATGCTCATGGTGGGGAACGGGTTCGGCTTCTGGAAGACCATGCCGACGTGGAGGCGCGTCGTCGAAGGGCGGATGCCGCGGCCGTACACGTCGACGCCGTCGAGCAGCACCTCGCCGGCCAGGCTGGCGCCGGGCACGAGCTCGTGCATGCGGTTGAGGACCCGGAGGAACGTGGACTTGCCGCAGCCGGACGGGCCGATGATGGCCGTCACGGTGTTGGCGGGCATCGAGAGGTCGATGCCCTCGAGGATCTGGTGGTCGCCGAACCAGGCGCTGACCTGACGGGCCTCGAGCGTCGGGACCAGCGCCGGGCCGGTGATCTCCGGTGCGGCCTGGATCGTGGTGTCGAGGGCGACGGGCGTGTCCATCAGTGGGCCTTCCGGGTGGTGGCCACGAGGCGGGCCAGGGTGAACAGGATCAGCACGAGGCCGATGAGGACGAGGGCCGCGGCCCAGCCCCGCTCGATCTCGGAGGGCAGGGCGTTGCGGACCCGCTGGAACGCGAACAGGGAGAGCGACGACTGGGCGCCCTTGGTCGGGTTGGCGTTCATGGCGTCGTTGCCGAAGGCGGTCATGAGGAGCGGGGCGGTCTCGCCGGCGACCCGAGCGACGCCGAGGATGGCGGCGGTGATGAGGCCGCTCAGCGCCGTGGGCAGGACGATCCGGGTGACCGATCGCCAGTGGGGCGAGCCGAGGGCGAGGGCCGACTCCCGGAGGCCGCCCGGCACCAGGATCAGCATCTCCTCGGCGGTCCGGGCCACGGTCGGGAGCATCAGCACGGCCAGGGCCATGGCCGCGGCCAGGCCGGAGAAGCCCTTGTCGAGCTGGACGACCCACACGGTGTAGATGAAGAGGCCGGCGACGATCGACGGGATGCCGCTCATCGAGTCGACGAAGAAGCGGATGAACGGCGCTGCCTTGCCCCGGAGCTCGCTGAGGTAGACGGCCGTGAGGATGCCGAGCGGCGTGCTGATGAGGGCGGCCAGGCCGACCTGCTCGAGCGTGCCGACGATGGCGTGGGACGCGCCGCCGTCGGTGGCGGGGTCGAGCGGCCCGACCGACTCGAGCGTCTTGGTGAAGAAGCCGCGGTGGAGGCCGGGCACGCCGCGGTCGATGACGTACCAGAGGATGAGGGCCAGTGCGGCGAGGGCGAGGGCCCCGCACGAGCCGACGATCACGGAGGCCACCCGGTCGGCGGCGATGACGCCGCCCAGGCGCCGTCGGGAGTCGATCGTGACCAGCACCAGGAACAGGGCGTAGGCCACGACGACGAAGCCGAACGGGCCCGAGAGCGGCGTCAGCAGGAAGGCGGCGGCGGTGACCACGAGGGCGAGGGCCAGGGTCAGCACGGTGGCGCGGACGTCTTCGACGGTGAGGCCGCCGGGACGCCGACGGACCGGGACCGGGCGGGGCGCGACCGGCGGGGCGGCGGTGGCGGTCACAGGACCACCTGACGGCTCGGGGCGCTCTTGCGGACGACGAAGCGGGCGACCATGTTCACGCCCAGGGTCAGGACGAACAGGGTGAGGCCGGCGGCGACCAGCGCGTGCCGTCCGGCATCCCCGGACTCGCCGAAGTTGTTGGCGATGAGGCCGGCGATCGAGCCACCACCGGGCTCGAGGATGTGGGGCGTGATGTCGTAGTTGAACGACAGGATCAGGGCGATGGCGATCGTCTCGCCCATGGCCCGGCCGAGGCCGAGCATCGACGCGCCGACGATGCCGCTGCGGCCGTAGGGCAGCAGGACCCGCCGGATCATCCCCCAGCGGCTGCCGCCGAGGGCGAGGGCCGCCTCGCACGTGGCGCGGGGCGCCTGCGAGATCACCTCTCGGGTGACCGAGGTGATGATCGGCACGATCATCAGGGTCACGACCAGGCCGCACACGAACATCGAGGAGCCGAACACCGCCCGCGACGTGTGGAAGATCGGGATGAAGCCGAGGTGCTCGCTCAGCCACAGCGTGGTGCCGTCGAGCTTGGGCGAGAGGTACATGACGCCCCACATGCCGAAGATGAGGCTGGGGATGGCGGCCAGCAGGTCGATCAGCGTGGTCAGCGCCCGGCGGGCCTTCGCCGGCGCGTACTCGTTGATGAACAGCGCGGTGCCGATCGACACCGGCATCGCCACCACGAGGGCGATCAGGGCGATGATCACGGTGCCGGCCACGAGGGCGGCGATGCCGAAGTGCCCGGTGCCGTCGGGGTCCCACTCGAAGACGGTGAAGAACGACCCGCCGGCGTCGTGGAGCGCCGGCCAGGCCTGGATGCCGAGGAACAGGGCGATGAGGCCGAGCAGCAGCAGGACGCTCCACGCCGCGGCCGTGACGACGGACCGGAAGACCCGGTCGCCGGTGGTCGGGGTGTCGTGGAGGTCGCGCCGCTCGCTCGGTCGGTCGACGGGGGCGTCGGCCAGTGCGGTGACCATGGCCGCGAGGATCACGTGGCGGTACGGCGGCCACGTGAGCGGTCGGTGGACGAAGGGTGAACGGCCGGCGAACTGTGCCTGGAAACGGCGCGAAACGCTCGCCCGGCGCGGGCCCGCCTACCGCCAGCCGCGCAGGAGGCTCGACGCCCGGAGCTCGTGCCAGTCGCTGGTGTCGGTGTGGGTCTCGGGGCCGCCGCAGAGGTGGAGGCCCGGGTCCTTCACCTCGGGGATCGCCGGGGGCTTCTCGTTGGGGGCGCGGAAGTCGAGGGCCTCGGCCAGGTTGGTGGCGGCGGCGTCCCGGGCCGTGAGGGGCTTCAGGCCCCACCGCCACTCGACGAGCTTGAGGATCGACGAGTGGTCGAAGACCTGGTGGGCCACGGCCCGGCGAGGTGCGAACGGCGACACGAGGTACGCCGGGACCCGGAAGCCGGCCTGGCCGTGGTCCTCGGTGGCCGTGGGCCGGAAGGCGTCGGGGAACCGTGGCGGCCGGACGTGGTCGAAGAACCCGCCCCACTCGTCGTAGGTGATGACGAGCACGGTCGAGCTCCAGGCCGGGCTCTCGGTGACGGCCCGCACGATCCGTGACAGCAGGGCCTGGCCCCGGAGGATGTCGGCGTGGGGGTGGTCGTCGTTCGACCCGCCCTGGTCCTCGCCGATGAAGCTCGGGTCGAGGTAGCTGTAGGCGGGGAGGGTGCCGCGGGCGGCCTGGTCGAAGAACAGCTCGAGGGGGCGGGCGATCGGCAGGTGCTTCGGTCCCCAGAGAGCGAGGAACGGCACGTCGCTGAAGTAGTAGTTCGCCGGGATGCCGGCGGCGGCCAGGCGGTCCCAGATGGTGGGGAGCGTCGACATCGCCGTGGTGTTCGAGATCCGGTCGGTGGCGGCGGCGTGGGTGTAGAAGCGGTTCGGGTACGTCGGGCCGAGGATCGAGCAGAACCACCGGTCGCAGATGGTGAAGCCGTCGACCAGGGCGGCGTTGAGCGGGGTGTCGGCCCGCACGTAGTAGCCGAGGGCGAAGTCGTCGTTGTCGCCCTTGCGGAACCCGTCGCACCGACCGCCGGCGAGTTGGACCCGGCCGCCCTCGTAGGAGTGGTCGGGGTCGGCGAACCCGCAGCCCTGGCGGTCGGTGAGGTGGTGGGTCGGGTGGAGCACGCCCCGCTCGTCGGGGAAGCGGAGGCCGGCCTGGCGCCCGTCGGCGCCGGGCGCCCAGCCGAGGTAGTGGTCGAAGGAGCGGTTCTCCATGCACACCACGACGACGTGCTCGATGCCGCTGGCGGCGGGGCGGGGGAGCGCGGCGGCCGGCCGGCCCGACGCCAGCGGGGGCCGGAGGCCCCCCGCCGCGGCGAGGGCGCCGGTGGCCCCGGCGAGGGAGAGGAAGCGGCGGCGGCTCAGGTCGGTCACGCCACTTCGGTTCCGCTCCGGCCCGGGTGGCACCTGCCGGGCGGAGCAAGGGTTCGCTCGGGCGTCACGTCGGTGAACGGCAGGTGGACGCCAGGTGAAACGTCGCTCGGACGGCCGGGATGAGCCCGGGTCGACCCGGCGACGTCGGCGTAGCCTCGACGCCATGGCTGCGCACCTCGAGACGCTGATCGAGGCCAACCACGCGTGCGACGAGTCCGTCCGCTACCTCAACCGCGAGCTGTCGTGGCTCGACTTCGACGCCCGCGTGCTGTCGCTGGCCGACGTGCACGACACGCCCCTGCTCGAGCGGGCGAAGTTCCTCGCCATCTTCTGCCAGAACCTCGACGAGTTCTTCCAGGTGCGGGTCGCCGGCCTGAAGGACCAGGTGGCGGCCGGGCTCGGCGTGATGTCGGCCGACGGCCTGCGCCCCGAGGAGCAGCTGGCGGTGATCCGCGAGCGGGTCCTCGAGCTCGTCGGCCACGAGGAGCGCATCTTCCTCGACGAGGTCGTGCCGACCCTGGCCGAGGCGGGCATCCGGCTGTGCGACTGGTCCGACCTCGACGCCGACGACCACGCCCACCTCGGGGAGGTGTTCGAGAGCCAGGTCTTCCCGGTGCTCACGCCGCTCGCCGTCGATCCGGGCCACCCGTTCCCGTACATCTCCAACCTGTCGCTCAACCTCGGCGTGCTCGTGCGCGATCCCCTCACCGGTGAGCGCCGCTTCGCCCGGGTGAAGGTGCCCGACCTGCTGCCCCGCTTCGTCGAGCTGCCCGACGGCGAGCGGTACCTGGCCCTCGAGCAGCTCATCGCCGAGAACCTGGGCGCGCTGTTCCCGGGCATGGACATCGTCGCCCACCACCCGTTCCGGGTGACGCGCAACGCCGACCTCACGGTCGAGGAGGACGAGGCCGACGACCTGCTGGCCGCGGTCGAGATGGAGCTGCGCCGGCGACGCTTCGGCCGGGCCGTGCGGCTCGAGGTCGCCCGCGGCATCGACCCCGAGATCCTCACCCTGCTCGTGCGCGAGCTCGACCTGGCCGACGACGACGTCTACGAGCTGCTCGGCCCGCTCGACCTCGGCGGGCTCTGGGGGCTGGCCACGCTGCCCCGGGCCGACCTGCGCGACGAGCCGTTCCGCTCGGTCACCCAGGTGCGGCTGAGCGGCGTCGACGACGAGCCGGTCGACGTGTTCGCCCGCATCCGCGAGGGCGACATCCTCCTGCACCACCCGTACGACTCGTTCCGCACCTCGGTCACCGCGTTCATCCGCCAGGCCGCCGCCGACCCGAACGTGCTCGCCATCAAGCAGACGCTGTACCGCACGTCGGCCGACAGCCCGATCGTGAGCGCCCTGCTCGACGCCATCGCCGCCGGCAAGCAGGTCGTGGCGCTGGTCGAGCTCAAGGCCCGGTTCGACGAGAAGGCCAACGTCACGTGGGCTCGAGCACTGGAAGAGGCGGGCGTCCACGTGGTCTACGGGCTGCTGGGACTGAAGACGCACACCAAGACGGCGTTGGTGGTGCGCCAGGAGCCCGACGGCGTCCGCCGCTACTGCCACATCGGCACCGGCAACTACAACGAGCGGACGGCCCGCATCTACGAGGACCTCGGGCTGCTCACCTGCGACCCCCAGATCGGCGCGGATCTCTCGCAGCTCTTCAACTACCTCACCGGCTACGGCCGCCAGGAGCGGTTCCGCAAGCTGCTGGTGGCTCCCGGCGCCCTGCGGAGCCGGATCCTCGAGCTGATCGCGCGGGAGACGGCCGCCAGCGGGCGCATCACCATGAAGATGAACAGCCTCGAGGACGTCGAGATGATCGACGCCCTCTACGAGGCATCCGGGGCCGGGGTGCAGATCGACCTGGTGGTGCGCGGCATCTGCTGCCTGCGGCCCGGCGTCCCGGGGCTGAGCGAGAACATCCGGGTGCGCTCGATCGTCGGGCGGTTCCTCGAGCACAGCCGCATCTACCACTTCGCCAACGGCGTCGGCCCCGGCCGGCCCGTCTACCTGATCGGCTCGGCCGACCTCATGCCCCGCAACCTCGACCGGCGGGTCGAGGCGCTGGTGCCGGTCGAGGAGCCGGCCCTCCAGGCCCGGCTCCAGCAGGTGCTCGACGTCGACCTGGCCGACGACGAGCTGGCCTGGATCCTCCAACCCGACGGGTCGTGGCACAAGGTCCCGCACACGACCGGGCTCAACACCCACGTGACGCTCGAGCGGTTGGCGGCCGACCGGCTCGGCCCCCGCCAGCCCCGGGCCACCCGAAGGGCCTGGTAGTGCGGGAGACCGAGGTCAAGCTGGCGGTCTGGCCTGGCTTCGTGCTCCCGCCCCTCGACGACGTGGCCGAGGGCGTCCTCGCCGTGCCGGTGGGGGAGAAGCGCCAGGAGGCCGTCTACTACGACGCCCCCGACGTGCGCCTGGCCCGAGCCGGCATCACCTTGCGGCACCGCTCCGACGATGGGTGGACCTTGAAGCTCCCCGACGATGGCCCCGTGGTGGAGGGCGGCCTGAGCCGCACCGAGATCGTCGTGGCCGGCGATCCCCGCACGGTGCCGCCCGAGCTGCGGGCGCGCGTCGCGTCGCGGCTGCGGACCGCCGTGCTCGGGCCGGTCGCCCGGCTCCAGACGCTCCGGCGTCGCACCGACCTGGTCGACGCCGAGGGCACCGTGCTGGCCGAGGTCGTCGACGACGAGGTGTCGGTGCTCGACGGTCGCCGGGTCGCGCTGCGGTTCCGTGAGGTCGAGGTCGAGCTGCGCGAGGGTGCGTCGACGGCGATGCTCGGCGAGGTGGTCTCCCGCCTCCGGGCCGCCGGCGCCGGCGCCCCCGACCCGACGCCGAAGGTGATGCGCGCCCTCGGCCCCCGGTCCCAGGCCGCGCCCGACCTCGTCGAGCGTCCGCTCCGGTCGAAGCCGACCGCGGCCCAGGTGCTCGCGGCCGGGTTGGGCAAGGCGGCCCGCCGGCTGGTCGAGCACGACCCGATCGTGCGGGAGGGCCTCGACGACGAAGGCGTCCACCAGGCCCGGGTGGCCACCCGCCGGATGCGGTCCGACCTGCGCACCTACGGCGAGCTGCTCGACGACTCGTGGTCGCAGCCGCTGCGCGACGAGCTGCAGTGGCTGGCCGCCGCCCTCGGCGAGGTGCGCGACGCCGACGTGCTCCACGCCCGGCTCGAGCGTCAGCTGGCCACCCTGCGCCGACCCGACCGGGTGGTGGGCGGGGGGCTGCTGGAGCTGCTGTCCGGGCAGCGGGCCGAGGCCCGGGCCGGGCTGCTGCAGGTGCTCGACAGCACCCGGTACCTCGCCCTCCTCGACCTCGTGGTCGACGGTGCCGCGTCGCCGCGCACGCTGCCGGCGGCCGACGCCGCGGCCGTCGACGTGCTGCCCCGGTTGGTGCGCGGGCCGTGGGAGAAGCTGGAGAAGGCGGCGGTCCGGCTGCGGGCCGGCAGCGCGGACGAGGAGCTGCACGAGGTCCGCATCCGCGCCAAGCGTGCTCGGTACGCTGCCGACGTGGCGGCGCTGGTGATCGGCAAGCCTGCCCTGCGGCTGGCCGACGAGGTGGCGGGCCTGCAGGAGGTGCTCGGCGAGCACCAGGACGCCTGCGTGGCGCGCGACTGGCTGCGGCGGGCAGCGGTCGACGTCGAGGCGCCGGTCGCCTTCGTCGCCGGCGAGCTCGCGGCCCGACAGGACCAGGAAGCCGACGCTCGCCGAGAGGAGTGGCCGGCGGCATGGCGACGGGCGAGCAAGGGGAAGCTGCGGGCATGGCTGAAGCCCTGAGGGTCGACACCCCCCTGGTGCACGCCGGGGGCGGCGTGGTCTGGTGCACCGCGCCGACGGGTGAGGTCGAGGTGCTGGTGGTGCACCGACCCAAGTACGACGACTGGTCGCTGCCGAAGGGCAAGCGCGACCCGGGCGAGTCCGACGAGGACTGCGCCCTCCGCGAGGTCGAGGAGGAGACCGGGCTCCGGTGCACGCTCGGGCCGGAGCTGGCCCTCAGCGCCTACGTCGACCGCAAGGGCCGGCCCAAGGAGGTCCGGTGGTGGGTGATGACGGTCGTCTCCGGCTCGTTCACGCCGAACGAGGAGGTCGACGAGGCGCGCTGGCTGCCGGTCGACCGGGCGGCGTGGCTGCTGTCCTACGACCGTGATCGCGCCGTGCTCGACGCCTTCGTGACCGGGCCCGCCGACTCCTGATCCGAATGTGCGGTCTCACAGTCCGGGTTCCGGACGGTGAGACCGCCCATTCGATCCTTTCGTCGCCCATCGACCCCTTTGCCGGTGGCCTGTTCACCTGGAGGTCGTCGCGCGGACAGTGGTGGGCCACCAACTCTTGGCCCGTCGTTCACCCCTCGTTCACCTCGGAGCAGCCGGACGTCCACCACCCCCTGTTGTGATGGCGGCGTCAACCGCTGACCAAGAGGAGAACCCCCCCGTGCGAGTTGCCCAGCGCCGTCTGATGCGCCTGCTTGCCGTCCTGCTCGCCCTGTCGTTCGTCGCCGCCGCCTGTGGGAGCGACGCCAAGAAGACCAACGCCTCGACCGACACGACGGACTCCACCGCCGCCGGCTCCGGCGCCGACCTCTCGTCGCTGTCCGGCACCATCAACGGCAGCGGCTCGAGCTTCGCCGATGGCCTGTACCAGCAGTGCATCAGCTCGATCGCCGACAAGGCCTCCGACCTCGTCGTGAACTACAACCCGGTCGGCTCCGGCCAGGGCAAGAAGGACTTCGCGGCCAAGCTGAACGACTTCGCCGGCACCGACAGCCTGGTGAAGCCGGAGGAGGCGCCGGCCGGCAGCTACCTCTACTTCCCGACGGCCGCCGCCCCGATCACCGTCTCCTACAACCTCGACGGCGTCGACTCGCTGAGCCTCAGCGCCGAGACGCTGGCCGGCATCTTCTCCGGGAAGATCGCCACCTGGGACGACGCCGCCATCAAGGCCGACAACGCCGACGCGACCCTCCCGTCGGACAAGATCGTGATCGTCCACCGGGCCGACGGCTCGGGCACGACCAGCGCCTTCACCAAGTACCTCACCAAGGCGGCCGGCGCGGCGTGGACCCTGGGCTCGGGTGACACGGTGCCGTGGCCGGCGAGCAGCCAGGCGGGCCAGAAGAACACCGGCGTGGCCCAGATCATCAAGGACACCAAGGGCGCCATCGGCTACGTCGACTTCGCCGACGCCAAGCTCTCCGAGCTGTCCTTCGCCAAGGTCAAGAACAAGGACGGCCAGTTCGTCGAGGCCAGCCTCGCCGCCGCCTCCTCGGCCCTGGCCGGTGCCACGGCCGCCGAGGACCTGACCCTCGACGCCCTCGACGCTGCCGGCGCCGACGCCTACCCGATCACGGCCGTGACCTACATCCTGCTGCGGCCGACCTACGAGGCCGGCAAGGGTGAGGCCGTGAAGGGCTTCGTGAACTACGTCCTCACCGACTGCCAGGGCGAGGCGGCCGACGTCGACTACGCCAAGCTCCCCGACGACCTGGCCGCCAAGGCCATCGCCCAGCTCGACAAGGTGACCGTCGGCTGATCCGCCACGCTGGGACGGCACGCGAGCCCCGGCTCGCGTGCCGTCCTCTGGCTCTGGCCCCCGCCCCCGAGAGGATCCGTGACCGCACCCACCATCGAGCTCTCCGGACCCGGCGACGCGCTCACCGTTCGTGACCGCGGCGCCTACGGCGACCACCTGTTCCGGTGGCTCGCCCTCGGTGCCGGCCTGACCGTGCTGGCCATCCTTGCGCTCATCGCCTTCAGCACCACCAAGGAGGCGTGGCCGGCCCTGTCGCAGGCCAAGCTCGACTTCCTCACGTCCAAGACCTGGAACCCCAACGACGTCGACGGCACCGGGCCGCTGAAGCCCGAGTTCGGCGCCCTGGCGTTCATCTACGGCACCGCCGTGGTGTCGGCGCTCTCGCTGGTGCTGGCCGTGCCGCTCAGCCTCGGCATCGCCCTGTTCGTCACCGAGGTGGCGCCCCGCCGCCTCCGGGGCGCGGTCGTCACGCTGCTCGACCTGCTGGCCGCCATCCCCTCGGTCGTCTTCGGCCTCTGGGGCATCGCCGTGCTGGCGCCGAACATCACCGGCTTCTACGGCTGGCTCCACTCGGTGTTCGAGCCGATCCCGTTCCTGGGCGGTGTGTTCGGCCCCGACGCCAACGGCCGGAGCTTCATGACCGCCGGGATCATCCTCGGGATCATGATCACGCCGATCGTCACGTCGATCATGCGCGAGGTGCTGCTCACCGTCCCCCGCACCGACCGCGACGGCGCCCTGGCGCTCGGCGCGACCCGGTGGGAGATGATCCGCGGCGTCGTGATCCCCCACAGCATCGGTGGCCTGACCGGCGGCGTGATGCTCGGCCTCGGGCGGGCCATGGGCGAGACCATCGCGGTGGCCCTGGTGATCGGGTCCTCGGGCCAGATCGTGAAGAACCTCTTCAAGTCGGGCGACGCCATGCCCGCCGTGATCGTCAACCAGTTCGGCGAGTCGTCGGGCGACTTCCGCTCGGCGCTCATCGCCCTCGGCGTCGTGCTCTTCGCCATCACGATCATCGTCAACGTCGTCGCCCGGGCCGTGGTCGCCCGGGCCGAGCGCCGGCTGAAGGGGGCCTGATGGCCGCCCTCGACGCCCAGTCCCTGCTCTCGGCCCGGCCGCCGCTCCGGCGCCGGCTGGTCGACACCGTCGCCACCGTGGTGATGGTGGCCGCCGCGGCGACCGCCCTCCTGGCGCTGCTGTTCGTCCTCTACTACCTGCTCGAGAAGGGCGCCGGCGTCATCAGCTGGGAGTTCCTGACCAGCGACATCCCCCGCAACCAACGGGCCACCGGGGGCGGCATGTACCCGGCCATCATCGGCACCCTGGTGATCACCGGTGGCGCCGCCGCCATGGCCATCCCGCTCGGCGTGCTCGGGGCGATCTACCTCAACGAGTTCGGCAAGCAGCGGCCGCTGGCCACGTTCATCCGGTTCATGGCCGACGTGATGACGGGCGTGCCGTCGATCGTGATGGGCCTGTTCATCTACACGATCTGGGTCGTGCGCTTCCACGAGTTCAGCGGGCTGGCCGGCGCCTTCGCCCTGGCCTGCCTGATGCTGCCGATCGTCATCCGCACCACCGAGGAGATGCTCCGCCTGGTGCCCGACGAGCTGCGCCAGGCCAGCCAGGCCCTGGGCGCCCGCACGTGGCGGACCACGCTCACCGTCGTCCTCCCCGCCGCCCTGTCCGGGATCGTCAGCGGCGCCATGCTCGCGGTGGCCCGCGCCGCCGGCGAGACGGCCCCGCTGATCTTCGTGATCGGCCTGGCCTTCGAAGGCAACTACTCGCTGTCCGGGCAGAACACCGCGCTCCCGGCCCAGATCTTCAAGAACGCCAGCTCCCCGTTCCCCGGTGCCCAGGAGCGGGCCTGGGGTGCGGCGCTCACCCTCGTGGCGATCGTGTTCGCCTTCACCTTGCTGTCCCGGCTGGTCTCCCGCCGCTTCAGCACCGGCCCCCGATGACGGAGGAACCCATGCAGACCTCCACGCCCACCTCACCCTCGCCGGTCGCCACCGACGAGCCCACGGTGGTCCACGACGCCACGCCGGTGTTCGAGGCGAGCGACCTGAGCGTGTACTACGGCGCGTTCCGCGCCGTGCGCAACGTCGACCTCCAGGTGAACCGCGGCGAGATCACGGCCTTCATCGGCCCGTCGGGCTGCGGGAAGTCGACCGTGCTGCGGTGCTTCAACCGCATGAACGACGGCATCACCGGGGCTCGGGTCGAGGGCAAGGTCACCTACCACGGGGTCGACCTCTACGACCCGGCGGTGAACGCCGTCGAGGTGCGCCGTCGCATCGGCATGGTGTTCCAGAAGCCGAACCCGTTCCCGAAGTCGATCTACGACAACGTGGCCTTCGGCCCCCGGTTGGGGGGCGCCAAGAAGGGCCTCGACGAGATCGTCGAGAAGGCGCTGCGTGGCGCTGCGCTGTGGGACGAGGTGAAGGACCGGCTCAAGAGGTCGGCCCTCGGGCTCTCGGGTGGCCAGCAGCAGCGCCTGTGCATCGCCCGGGCCATCGCCGTGGAGCCCGAGGTGATCCTCATGGACGAGCCGTGCTCGGCGCTCGACCCGATCGCCACCGGCCGGGTCGAGGACCTCATGTCGGAGATCAAGGACGAGTACTCGATCATCATCGTCACCCACAACATGCAGCAGGCGGCCCGGGTGAGCGACCGGTGCGCGTTCTTCACCACCGAGGTGAACGAGCACAGCGACACCCGCACGGGCGTGCTCGTCGAGATCGACCGGACCGAGAAGATGTTCTCGAACCCGACCGACACCCGCACCGAGAACTACGTCACCGGCCGGTTCGGCTGAGCATGGTGCGAGCCTCGTTCCAACAGGAGCTCGACCAGCTCCGCCTCCAGGTCGAGGTGATGGCCGCCCGCGTCGGGGTGGCCCTGGAGCGCATGCACGAGGTGCTGCGGACGGGTGACGAGGCGCTGGCCACCGAGGCGCTCGCCGCCGACGACCAGGTCGACGCCATGCTCGTCTCGCTCACCGAGCGGTCCTACGACCTCATCCGCCGCGAGTCGCCGGTGGCGTCCGACCTCCGCTACCTGGTGTCGGTGCTGCGGATCCTCGAGGAGCTCGAGCGGATCGCCGACCTGTCCCTCCGCGTGGTGAAGCAGGCGCCCGAGCAGCCGGTCCTCGCCGCCCACGGGCGCCTGTTCCGGATCCTCGACGACATGGCCACGGTGGCCGAGGAGCTGTTCCGCTCGGCGCTCGACGCCTGGGCGGCCCAGGACCCCGACCTGGCCGGCGACCTCATCGCCCGCGCCGCCCTCATGGACGACGCCTACCGGCGGCTCCTCGACGAGATCCTCGCCCTCGACGGCCCCGGCGCCGTGCACGTGGCGGTCACGTCGGTGCTCGTGGGCCGCGCCCTCGAGCGCATCGCCGACCACACTGTGATCGTGGGCGAACGGCTCCGGTACCTCTTGACCGGTGATCCCGCCTACATCGCCTCGGAGGTGCGCTGATGACGATGGACGTGCGGAAGAACTTCCACCACGAGCTCGACGTCGTGCGCGACGACATCGTGCGCATGGCCGGGCTGGTGAGCGAGGCCCTCGCCCGGGCCACCCGCGCCTTCCTCGACGGCGACCTCACAGTGGCCGACGAGATCCTGAGCGGCGACGACGTGATCGACACGCTCGCGCTCGAGGTCGAGGAGCGGTGCTACCAGCTCCTCGCCCTCCAGCAGCCCATGGCGTCGGACCTGCGGGCCATCACGACGGCCATCCGCCTGACGGCCGAGATCGAGCGGTCGGGCGACCTCGTCGTCAACATCATGAAGGCGACCCGCCGCATCTACGGCGCCGACATCCACCCTCGTACGCGCGGGCTGGTCGAGCGGCTGGGCGCCGAGTCGCACCGGCTGCTCCGCCTCTCGATCGACGCCTACGTCGACCAGGACGTCGGCCTGGCCTCGGCCCTCGACGACATGGACGACACGATCGACGCCCTGCACGTCGACTTCATCGAGTCGATCTTCGAGATCCACGAGACCGGCGAGATGCCGCTGCAGGTGGCGGTGCAGCTCGCCCTCGTCGGCCGCTTCTACGAGCGCATCGGCGACCACGCCGTGAACATCGGCGAGCGGGTGCGCTACCTCTGCACCGGCTGGTTGCCCGAGCACACCGGCGCGGCGCGCCAGGCGGCCCGGGCCGCGGCCAAGGACGCCGACCCGCCGGTCGAGGACGAGACCCTCTGGGAAGGGACCTGACCGTGCGGATCCTGGTCACCAACGACGACGGCATCGACTCGCCCGGCTTCGCCCCGCTGGTCGCCGCCGTGGCGTCGGCCGGCCACGACGTCGTCGCCGCCCCGCCCCAGACCGACATGAGCGGCCAGGGTGCGGCGATCGGACGGCTCCACGTCGATCGCAGCATCGACGTCGAGGAGCGCGAGCTGCCCGGGCTCCCCGGTGTGCCCTGCCACGCGGTGGCCGGCCCGCCCGCCCTGTGCGTGATCGCCGCCAACCTCGGGGCGTTCGGCCCCCCGCCCGACCTGGTGGTCTCGGGGATCAACCCGGGCCCGAACACCGGCGGCGCCGTGCTGCACTCGGGCACCGTCGGCGCTGCCCTCACCGCGGCCAACTTCGGCTTCTCCGGGCTGGCCGTGAGCATGGGCACCGGTGAGCACATGCACTGGGAGACGGCGGCCGAGCTGTCGATCCCGTGCCTCGAGTGGCTGCTGTCGCAGCCGGCCCGCACCGTGCTGAACCTCAACACGCCGAACCTCCCGCTCGACGACGTGCTGGGCGTGCGGTGGGGCGAGCTGGCCACGTTCGGCTCGGTGCGCACCGCCCTCGTCGAGTCGCAGGGCGGGCGGCTCCAGATGGAGTTCGTCGGCCGCCGCGACGAGCACCCCGAGCACACCGACGCCGGCCTGGTCGACCGCGGCTACGCCTCGCTCACGCTCCTCACCGGGATCCTCGCCGCCCCGCCGGCGCCCGGCCTCGCTGACGCCGTCGCCGGGCGCCTCCTCCGACGGTCGGCCTAGTGGTCGTCCTCGCCGTCCTCCTCGGCGTCCTGGCGGTCGCCGCCGCCGTCTCGGCGGTGGTCGCCCGACGCGCCGTCCGGGAGCGCATCGACGAGGCGACGGCGCGGCTGGGCGAGGAGTCCCGCGTCCGCCCCGGGCTCGAGGGCTCGCTCGACCGGCTGGAGCGGGCGACGCAGACCATCGCCCTGCGGATCGGCACGGCCCGGGCCGACACGGCCCGCATGGCCCAGGCCCTCGAGGTGATCCCCCAAGGCGTGGTGCTGTGCGACGCCAGCGGCATCGAGGTGTTCCGCAACCAGGTGGCCGAGGCCTTCGTCGGCGCCCGCCACGCCGAGGTGCTCGTCGAGCGGGCCGTGCACGAGGCCCTGGCCGGCGCCCTCGCCGGCACCCGGCACCGTCGGCACCTCGACGTGCTCGGCCCTCCCCGTCGGATGCTCGACATCATCGCCGTGCCGCTCTACGACGACGGACCGGCCGGCGCCCTCGCCATCATCGACGACGTGTCCGAGCGGAACCGGCTCGAAGCCATCCGCCGCGACTTCGTGGCCAACATCTCCCACGAGCTGAAGACCCCGGTCGGCGCCCTCGGCGTGCTGGCCGAGACCATCGTGGCCGAGGAGGACCCGGCCGTCACCCGGCGCCTCGCCGAGCGGATGACCGGCGAGGCCCACCGCGTCGGTCGGATCATCGACGACCTGCTCGCCCTCAGCCAGATCGAGGCCGAGGAGCAGAAGGTGCGGGAGGCGGTGACGGTCGAGGCCATGGTCGAGGAGGCCGTCGAGCGCATGCGCTCGGTCGCCGACGCCCGCCGCATCACCATCTCGGCCGTGGGCGTCGGGCGCCGGCACACGCTCCGGGGCGACCGGCCCCAGCTCGTGTCCGCCATCGCCAACCTGCTCGAGAACGCCTGCAAGTACAGCGACGAGGGCTCGACCGTCGAGGTGTCGTCCGCGGCCGACGGCCGGTGGGTCGAGATCGCCGTGCGCGACGAGGGCATCGGCATCCCGACCACCGACCTCGAGCGGGTGTTCGAGCGCTTCTACCGGGTCGACCGGGCCCGCAGCCGGGAGACCGGCGGCACCGGCCTCGGGCTTTCCATCGTCCGCCACATCGCCAGCAACCACGGGGGCGAGGTCCGGGTGACCTCGGCCGAGGGCGAAGGCTCGACCTTCACCCTTCGATTCCCAGCAGGCCCGGGCCCGGTCGCCGTCAGCGACCCCGACGAGCCCCACAGAGAGGCAGAGACGGCATGACCCCCCACGCGTTGGACCAGCGGACGACGATCCTCGTGGTCGAGGACGAGGAGTCGTTCGTCGACGCCCTCGTCGTCGGCCTCCAGCGCGAGGGCTTCCGGGTGGAGGTGGCGCGGGACGGGATCGAGGCGCTCGAGCAGTTCGAGCTGGTCGACCCCGACCTGATCCTCCTCGACGTGATGCTGCCCCGGATGTCGGGCATCGACGTGTGCCGCCAGATCCGGACCAAGTCGAAGGTGCCGATCATCATGGTGACGGCGAAGTCGTCGGAGATCGACACCGTCGTGGGCCTCGAGGTGGGCGCCGACGACTACGTGTCGAAGCCGTACCGCCTGCGCGAGCTGGTGGCCCGGATGCGGGCCGCCCTCCGCCGGGTGCCCGAGGGCGGGCCGTTGGGGGTCGACGACGAGGACGGCGACGTGCTCGAGGTCGGCGACGTGCGCCTCGACGTGGAGCGCCACGAGGTCGTGATCAGGGGGAGCGACGTCAGCCTCCCCCTGAAGGAGTTCGAGCTCCTCGAGCTGCTGCTCACCAACGCCGGGCGGGTGCTGCCCCGAGACACGCTCATCAGCCGGGTGTGGGGCGCCGACTACGTGGGCGACACCAAGACGCTCGACGTGCACGTGAAGCGGCTGCGGGCCAAGGTCGAGGACGATCCCTCCCACCCCACCCGCATCGTCACCATCCGGGGCCTCGGCTACAAGTACGAGCTCCCGAGGCCGTAGCCGGCTAGCGGTGGCGGAGGCGGATGCGACGGGCCCGCTTCGGCGGGAGGATGTCGTCATCCGCGATCGACCAGACGAGCCCGGCCCTATGGGGTTGCGGGGCCCGCAGGTCGACGTCGGCGGCCAGCGGCGCGGTGGGCTCGGGGAGGACCTCGATCTCCTCGACGACCGCGGCGCCGGGTTCGTCGACGGGTGCGGGCGCCGGGCCCGGGATCCAGTTCGAGAACACCTCGTCGAGGGCGGCCGTCCCCGGTGACCACGCCGGTGTCGGTGCGGGGGGCGTGGTGCGGTACACGTCGTCCAGGAGTCGAGAGAGGTCCGACATGTCCAGATCCTCGGCATGATCGGCGCCGCGCTTGAGCACCAGTTCGGTACCTTCGGCGCGGTGGGTCGCACCCGGCAACCGGCCAGCACCAGCCCGGGCTGGCAGCCCATGCGGCGCGGCACCGGCGGGGTCGAGCCGTTCGCCCGGCTGGCCCGGGCCCACGCCCTGAGCTCGGCCGGCGACGCCCTCGTCGCCATCGGCCTGGCCGGTTCGCTGTTCTTCTCGATCTCGCCCGACGCAGCCCGTACCCGGGTGATCCTCTACCTGGTCCTGACCATGGCGCCGTTCGCCGTGGTGGCACCGTTCCTGGGCCCGATGGTCGACCGCCAGCGGGGCGGTCGGCGCCGCATGGTCGTGGCTTCGCTGGCCCTGCGCTGCGTGCTCTGCCTGCTCATGGCCGACCACGTCGACGGCCTGCTCCTGTTCCCGCTCGCCTTCGCCACCCTCGTGCTGGGCAAGGCCTACGGCGTGGCGCGGGCGTCGCTCGTGCCGGTGCTGGTCGCCGACGAGCAGGAGCTGGTCCAAGCCAACGCCAAGCTGACGCTCGTCTCCGGCGTGGTGGGGTTCATCGCCTCGATCCCGGGCGTGGCCCTGCTCCAGCTCGGCGCCGGATGGGTGCTGCTGCTCGCCGCCGTGGTGTTCGGCGTCGGCGGCGTGATCGCCCTGCGGATCCCCTCGGCCCGCCCGTCGCCCCCGCGCACCCAGGAGGAGAAGGACGAGCTGCGCGGCGCCAACGTCCTGCTGGCGGCCAGCGCCATGGCCGTCCTCCGGGGCTCGGTCGGCTTCCTCGCCTTCCTCCTCGCCTTCTCGCTGCGGCGGAGCGACGCCCCGGCCTGGTGGTTCGGCGTGGTCCTGGCGTCGAGCGCCGTCGGTGCTCTGGTCGGCGCGGCCGCCGCGCCCCCGCTGCGACGATGGGTGCGGGAGGAGCGGATCCTGCTCGGCTCGCTGATCGCCGTCAGCGTGGCGGCCGTGATCGCCCTCCAGATCGGCGGTCGCCCGTCGGCCGCCTTCCTCGGCGGGTTCGTGGGCGTGGCGGCCAGCGCCGGGCGCCTGTGCTTCGACGCCATCGTCCAGCGCGACGCGCCCGAGGCCGACCAGGCCCGCACGTTCGCCCGGTTCGAGACCCGCTTCCAGCTGGCCTGGGTGCTCGGGGCGATCGTGCCGGTGGCGCTGACCATGCCGCGCGGCCTCGGCTACGGCGTGCTCGCCGTCGTCACCTCGGTCGCCGCCGCCACCTACTTGACGGGGCGTCGTCTGCCCTGGGCCCGATGAGGATCGTGGTCCTGGCCGACACCCACGTGCGCGATGCCGGCGGCCTGCGGCTGGGGGAGCGGGCCTGGGAGGAGGTGCGGTCGGCCGACGTGATCCTCCACGCCGGCGACGTGGTCGAGCCCGGCCTGCTGGCCGAGCTGCGGGCCGTCGCCCCGGTGCACGCCGTGCTCGGCAACAACGACGACGCCCTGGCCCGGGTCCTGCCCGAGTCGCTCGTGCTCGACCTCGACGGCGTCACGGTCGGCATGGTCCACGACAGCGGGGCCCGGGCCGGCCGGGAGGGTCGCCTGCGGCGCCGGTTCCCCACGGCCGACGTCGTCGTCTTCGGCCACAGCCACATCCCGTGGAACGAGGCCGGCCTCGACGGCCAGCTCCTGTTCAACCCGGGTTCGGCGACCCAGCGGCGGTCACAGCCCCACCGCACGCTGGGCGTGCTCGAGGTGGCGGGGGGCCAGGTCCAGCGCCACGACGTGGTCGTCGTCGACTGACGCGTCGAGCACCTCGCCGGCGAGCCGGGCGCCGGGTCAGCGGGGTGGCGGGAGGTAGCGGCAGGGCTCGTCCCGCCGCAGGACCCAGGCCGAGCCCTTGGCCAGCTCGGGCTCGGCCGGCACCGGCCACCCGAGCCGGCGCAGCCCGGCCAGCACGACCTCGATCACGTCGCCGTGGGTGCACATGGCCACGTCGCCGACGGCGTCGAGCACGAGGTCGAGCCCGTCGTCACCTCGGCCCTCGCGCAGGAGCTTCGACGTCTTGACCCGCAGCCCGCGCGCCTCGGCCAGCGGGCGCACGGTCGCCGTGCACCGCGTGGCCGGGCTGCTCACGATCCGCTCGATCCGGAAGGCCTCGAGGGTCGCGGGCAGGGCATCGGCCTGCCGGGTGCCCCGCGGGGTGAGCGGCCGCCGGGCGTCGTCGCCCTCCCAGGTGTGACGCGGCACGGCGAGGGCGTGGCGGACCAGCAACAGCACGGCGTGGGGCCGCTCAGGCGCGAGGCACGGAGCGTGGAGCCATGGCCGCACCCTAGGGGTGGCCGTGGTCGGAGGGGGAGCGCGACACGAAGTGTTCGCCGGGTGGTCACCTTCCGTCCACCTCGACGCGAATCGTGGCGGCGCAGCGAGCTCCTACGGGCTGCGTCGCCTCGATCCAGGCCGAGGCGCCCCGAGGTCGCGTCGTTGTCCTTGCCCTCCTAGACGGTCCAGTGCCAGTCGAGGGCGTGGAGGGCGGCGGCCGCGGCCGTCCAGGCGGCGACGGCGGCGAGGGCGACGCCGACGGGGGAGCCGAACGGGTCGAGGAGGGCGGTGGCGAGGTTGCCGTCGTCGTGCGGCGTGGCCATGAGGGCCGACAGCACCACGTGCTGGCCGACGTACACGAGCAGCGCGTTCCGACCGAGGGCGGTGAGCGTCCACCGGACCGGCTGGGGGAAGTGCCGGGCCCGCCCGTCGAGCGCCATGGCCAGGACGAGCAGCAGCGCCGTGCACCCCGCGGCCATGACCAGCCCGAAGGACGGCGTCCAGAGCCGCTTGTTCAGGGGCCAGGCGAGCGAGGCGAACCCGGCGGCCACGAGCAGCCCGCCGGCGAGCACGGCGGTGGCGGTGCGGTCGCCCTCCCGGTAGAGGAAGCGGCCCGCGGCCCAGCCGAGCAGCACCACGGCGGTGGCGCCGAGCACGGCCGTGACCAGCCCCTCGGGGTCGTGGCCGAAGTCGCCCTGGTGGTACACGTGGGCCAGGCCGAAGACGTGACGGTCGACGGCCCACGGGAGCGAGCAGCCAGGTGCGAGCCGGCCCGTGCCGCAGTCGATCGGCACGTGCGAGAGCAGGGCGCCGTGCGCCGTCGCCAGGCCGAGGCCGATGGCGGCGACCGCGGTGGGCCGGCGGGTCACGACCGTCACCAGCCCGGCCAGCAGGCCGGCGATGCCGATCACCTGGAGCACCCCGGGGAGCCGCAGCTCGGTGAGGTTGCTGCCCGCCCCGCCCCAGGCGTTGAACAGGAGGCCGAGGCCGACGAGCACGACCGAGCGCCGGACCAGCCGGCGCGGGTCGACCCGGGTGGCGAGCGAGGCGCTGGCCCCCACCATGAAGAGGAAGGCGGGGAACACCACGTCCGGGATGCGCACGCCGTCCCACGGCGAGTGGCGCAGCCAGGTGTAGCCCGGGGCCGGCAGCACCCACTCGACGAGCACGAGCAGGGCGACCACCAGGCCACGGAACACGTCGAGCGACGTGAGGCGGGACCGCACGGCCGCCGGTTCCATGCCCCCCAGCTTGTCGGCTCAGCCGGTCAGGTGCGGACGAACCGGACCAGCATCGGATCAGTCGCCGTCGGGCAGGTCGATCCGGGCCAGCCAGAGGCCGGGCGCGTCGACCTCGCTCGGCGTCGGGAGGTTGCGCTCGTCGACCCACAGCCTGGTGAGCGCGTCGGCGCCGACCCGCTCGACGATGCCCTGCACGAACCGCTCGCCCCGTTCGTAGGCGACCTGGCCGACCTCGAGGCCGAGCAGGTGGCCGACGAACCGGTCACCCTCGCCGGCCTCGACCCGGCGGCGGTGCAGCGCCTCGGTGAGCATCCCGTACGAGCCGATCAGCGTGGTGCCGACGGAGTCCATCACCCAGTCGACGTAGCCCACGATGGCGGCGACCAGCGCTTCGAGGCGGGGGAGCTGGGCCTGCTGGGCCGGGGTCTGGATGGCGCCGAGCAGGGCGGCCGGGTCGCCGAGCGCCTGCTGGAGCGCCTCCGGGTTGGTGGGGTCGACCTCGCCGAGCCGGGACTCGAGGGCGGCCGGGTCGACGCTGAAGCCGCCGACGTACTCGAGCAGCAGCTCCTCGAGCCGCTGGCGCACGTGGGGCACGCCGAGCACGGCGTGGGTGGTCAGCTCCGACAGGCAGATCCAGAGCCGCAGGTCGTCGATCGGGAGGCTCCACTCCTCGCTCAACGCATCGATGTTGGCGCCGACCACGAGCAGCTCGTCGGAGGCGGGCCGGGGGATCGGCAGGTCGTACTGGCCCAGCGTGCGGGTGGCCAGGTGGCCGACCATGGCCCCGGCCTGCATGCCGAACAGCAGGGGACCGAACGCGGCGGAGAACCCCTGGAGCAGCGAGGTCAGTGGGTCGTCGCCCGGCTCGCCCTGGCCGGCCGTGCCCGCTGCGGAGAGCGAGGTCGACAGCCGCTCGAGCAGCGGTCGCCACCCGTCGAGGGTGCGGCGGGCCCACTCGCCCCGGGTGACGGGCAGGATCGTCAGCATCCGGCCGGTGGTGGAGGTGGCCAGGCCGGTGAGGTCGCTCACCCGGAGCTCGGCCACGCGGGCCAGCTCCTCGAACTTGATCCGCTCCAGCGGATCGGGGTTCGCCTCGGTGGTGCCGTCGGTGGCGACCTGCAGGGCGAACTGCTTGGCCGCGTCCCAGCTCACCGGCCCCGAGGATTGGAGCATCTTGGCCAGATCGCCCAGGAAGGGCAGGCCCTCGAACGGGTTGTCTGGACCAGACTCGCTCACCCGGGCATGGTAGGCGGGTGGCGAGCGGATCCAACAGCGGTCAGAACGTCGTCCTCACCGGTGCGGCTGGCTCGCTCGGTCGACGGGTGGCCGAGCGCCTCGCCGCCGCCGGCGACGTCGCCCGGATCCTCGCCATCGACCTGGTCGAGCCCCGCGCCATCGGTGCCCGCACCACCTTCGCCGCCGCCGACCTGGCCACCAGCGACCTGAAGCCGCTCCTCGAGGGCACCGACACCGTGGTGCACCTCGCCTTCGCCGCCGGCCCCGAGCTCGACGACGACGGCACGGCCCGGGCCAACATGGAGGGCACCCGCCGGCTGCTCGAAGCCGCCGGCTCCGTGGGCGTGCGCCACGTCGTGCTCGTCTCCAGCGCCACGGTCTACGGCGCCTGGCCGGCGAACCCGGTGCCCCTCACCGAGGAGGCCGCGGTCCGGCCCAACCCCGGCGCCGGCTACCCGGTGCAGAAGGCCGAGATCGAGCGGCTCGGCGCCGAGTGGGCCGCCGGCCACCCGGGCGCCACCGTCACCGTGCTCCGGCCGGCCGTCGCCGTCGCCGAGGGGGAGCGGAGCTGGTTGGCCCGCTCGCTCGGCCTCACGGCCGGCATCCGGGCCGGGAGCGACGACCCGCCGCTCCAGCTCCTCCACCTCGACGACCTGGCCGACGCCGTCGAGCTGGCCCGGCGCGAGCGGCTCGACGGGCCCTACAACGTGGCGCCCGACGGCTGGCTCAGCGGCGAGGAGGTGCGGGCCCTGGCCGGCACGCCGCCGCGCGTGCGCCTGCCGGAGAAGGTGGTCACCGGCTTCGCCGGGTTCCTGTGGCGGTGGAAGGTGGGGCGGATGCCGCCCGGCCTGGTGCCCTACACGATGCACTCGTGGGTGGTGGCCAACGACCGGCTCAAGGCCGCCGGGTGGGCGCCGTCGCACTCGAACGAGGAGACCTACGTCGATGCCACCGAGGGCACGCCGTGGTCGCAGCTCAGCCCGAAGCGGCGCCAGGAGCTCGCCCTCGGCGGGGCCGGCCTGGCCGTGCTCGGCGCGGCCGTCGGCACCTTCGCCGTGGTGCGCCGGCTACGGCGGCGTCGTCGCTGACAGCCGGCGCTCGAGCCCGGCTCGTACGTCGGGCCACTCGTCGGCCGTGATCGAGAAGTAGGCGGTGTCCCGGATGCCGCCGCCGGCCGCCTTCATGTGGGCCCGCCGGACGCCCTCGAAGCGTCCGCCGATCCGCTCGATGGCGGCGCGGGAGCGGGCGTTGCGGGCATCGGTCTTGAGCGACACCCGGATGGCGCCCCACGTCTCGAAGGCGTGGGTCAGCAGCAGCAGCTTGGCCTCGGTGTTCACCGCGGTGCGCTGGGCCGCGGCCGCGTACCAGGTGTGCCCGATCTCGGCGACGGTCGGGGTCGGCCCGTCCCAGCAGCCGATGTCGAGGAAGCGGGTCGAGCCGACGAGCGACCCGGTGGCCAGCGACCGGACGGCGAAGGGCAGCTGGTTGCCGGCGGCCTGCTCGGCCAGCGCTTCGGTGACGTAGGTGACCGCGCCATCCCGACCCGCCGGCACCGACGTGTAGGCGTAGGTCGAGCGGTCCTCGGCGGCGGCGGTCGCGAGACCGTCGATGTGGGAGCGGTCGAGGGGCTCGAGCCGCACGACGCGGCCCTCGAGGGTGACGGGTTCGATCACGGCCGCCATGGTGGCGTGTCCGTGCGTGAACCGGCGCGGAATTCTCGGGGCGAACGGGCCCTACGGGTGCTCGCCGAGGACGACCACGGCGGTGCTGCGGGCCCCGTCCCGGTCGTACACGACGCTCACCCGGTCGCCGGGGTGGCATCGGCGCAGCGTGGTGCGGAGGGCCGTCATCGAGCCGATGGGCCGGGAGTCGACCCGGCGGATGATGTCGCCGCTCCGCAGGCCGCCGATCTCGGCCGGGCCGCCGGGGTTCACCGAGGCGACGACCACGCCGCCGCCGTCGGGGGCGATGCCGCCCTTGACCCCGAGCCAGGCCGTGCGGACCCGACCCATGGAGAGGAGGTCCTCGGCCGCGGCCCGGGCCACGTCGACCGGGGTGGCGAAGCCGAGGCCACCGTTGCCCTCGGACGCGTAGGCGGTGGTGATGCCCACGAGGGTGCCGCTGGCGTCGAGCAGGGCGCCGCCCGACGAGCCCGCCGTGATGGTCGCATCGGTCTGGATCATGTCGAGCAGGATCGGTCCGTCGCCCGAGCTGAGCTCTCGGCCGAGGGCCGACACCACGCCGACGGTGACCGACGAGCCGCCCCGCAGCCCGAGCGGGGAACCGATGGCGATGGCCGGCTGGCCCACCGCCATGCCGTCGGTGGTGCCGAACACGACCGTCGGGTAGGGGCCGGGCCCGTCGAGCTTGAGCACGGCGATGTCGCTGCTGGCGTCGATGCCCACGACGTGGGCCGCCACGGACAGGCCGGAGGCGAGGACGGCGACGACCTGGGTGGCACCGTCGACCACGTGGGCGTTGGTGAGGAGGTGGCCATCGGTGCGGAACAGCACCCCGGAGCCGACGCTCTCGGTCTCGCCGGTGACGTCGAGGCGCACGATCGCCGGCTCGACGTCGGCCGCGATCCGGGCCACGTCGGGCACGTCCGGTCCCTCGTCGAGGGTCGCCGAGGTCACCCGTGTCGCCTCCCGCACCACGACCTCGCGGGGGTCGGAGCGCTGGGCGAGGACGCCCGTGACGGCGAGCACCCCGATGGTCAGCACGGCACCGGTGAGGCCCGAGGCCAGGGCCAGCGGCCAGGTCGCCCGGCGGGCCGGCGGGGCCGGCGCGGGCCGACCCAGCTCCGACGGGTGGCGCCACAACCGGTCGTCCGGGGGCGGCGGGGTGCGGAACGCCGGGGCGTCGTCGCTCTCGAAGTCCTGCCCCTCCTCCACGGAGCGGAGGATAGGAGGCGCTCGGCTCCAGATGACCGCGGGCTCCGTTCCGGCGTGGGCCACGTACGATTGGTCCGTGCAGCCGCCGTCCGGAGCCGACACCTGGGTCGGCCTCACCGACGAGCCGCTCCCCGTGGGGGCGGCCGCCGACTGGGCCGTGCGCCCCGATTGCGGGGCCATGGTCCTGTTCAGCGGCACGGTGCGTGACCACGCCGAGCACCGCACCAACGTCACCAAGCTCGTCTACGAGGCCTACGCCGAGCAGGTCGAGCCCCGGCTGCTGGCCATCGCCGAGCAGGCTCGCACGCGGTGGCCCGTCGGCCGTCTCGCCCTGCTGCACCGCACCGGCGAGCTGGGCCTGGGCGAGTCGTCGGTCGTGGTCGTGGCGTCGTCGGCCCACCGGGGCGACGCGTTCGAGGCGGCCCGGTTCTGCATCGACACCCTGAAGGCCACGGTGCCCATCTGGAAGCGCGAGACGTGGGAGGGCGGCGAGGACTGGGGCCTCTGCGCCCACGACGTCGTCGAGGTCGATGACATGGACGCGCACCAGTCATGAACGGCCTCGTCTTCCTCCTGATCGCCTTCGTGGTGAGCATCGGCGGGTCGCTGCTGCTGTGGCTCCGCCACCGCGACCCCACGTCGTACGACCACGGCATCACCGAGTTCCAGCGGGAGATGCGGGCGCTGGCGCCCGACCGCGACCGCGATCGCGATCGCGGCTGATGGCGCGCGACCTGGCCATCGATCTCGGGACGGCGAACACCCTCGTCTACGCCAAGGGTCGCGGCATCGTCCTCAACGAGCCCTCCGTCATCGCCCTCAACGTCCAGACCGGCGAGGTCCTCGCCATGGGCCACGAGGCCTGGCAGATGATCGGCCGCACACCCGGCTACATCCAGGCCGTGCGCCCGCTGCGCAAGGGCGCCATCACCGACTTCGACGTCACCCAGCGCATGATCCGGCTGCTGCTGCACCGGGCCGGGATCAGCCGCATGAACCGGCCGCGGGTGCTCATCTGCGTGCCGTCGGCCATCACCGAGGTCGAGCGCCGGGCCGTGCGCGAGGCCGCCCGCCGGGCCGGCGCCGCCGACTGCCACCTGATCGAGCAGCCGGTCGCCGCCGCCATCGGGGCCGGGCTCCCGATCAACGAGCCGCTCGGCAACATGGTCGTCGACGTCGGCGGCGGCACCTCGGAGACGGCCGTGATCTCGCTCGGCGGCGTGGTCGCGCTGCGGGCCATCCGCACCGGCTCGTTCGACGTCGACAACGCCATCCAGGCCTACGTGAAGCGCGAGTACGGCATCGCCATCGGCGAGCGCACGGCCGAGGACATCAAGGTCGCCATCGGCTCGGCCTGGCCGTCGGCCGACGAGGTCAAGGCCGAGGTGCGGGGTCGCGACCTCATGAGCGGCCTGCCGAAGAACGTGATCCTCTCGCCCGAGGAGGTGCGCGGGGCCATCGACGAGCAGGTCAGCGCGATCGCCGACTCCGTCGTGTCCTGCCTCGGCCAGGCTCCGCCCGAGCTGGCCCAGGACCTGATCCACCAGGGCATCCACCTCGTCGGTGGCGGCGGGATGCTGTCCGGCCTCGACCAGCGGATCTCGGCCGAGACCGGCATCCCCGTGCACCTCGTCGATGCCCCGCTCGAGTGCGTGGTGCTGGGCGCCGGGCGCTGCATCGAGAGCTACGAGCTGACCAAGGCCCTGTTCATGGGCGAGCGCCGCTAGCGCGAGCGGCGGCGGGCGAGCTCGAGCTGGCGCTCGAGCTCGGCGACCTCGGCCTCGAGGGCGAGGATGCGCCGGATGCCGACGAGGGTCATGCCCTCGTCGGCCATGGCCGTGACCCGCTGGACGCAGGCCACCTCGTTCCGGCTGTACCGGCGCTGACCGCCGTCCGTCCGAGCGGGCCGCACGACGTCCTCGGTGTCGAGCCGGCGGAGGAAGGCCGGTTGGACACCGAGCATCCCGGCCACCTGGCCGACGCCGAAGAGCGGCGCATCGACGTCGTCGAACGGAAGGCCGCCCACGCTCAGGTGGCGACCGACTCGGCGTCGATGGCGTCGGGGGCGGGCTCCGGCAGGGTGATCGGCACCCGGCGGGGCTTGGCGCGCTCGGCCACGGGCACCCGCAGGGTCAGCACGCCGTCGACGTAGGACGCCGTGATCCGGTCGGTGTCGAGGGCGTCGCCGAGGAAGAGCTGGCGGCTGAACACGCCGTTCGGGCGCTCGCCGGCCAGGAGCTCGACCTCGTCACCCGTCACGCGACGCCGCTCGGCGCGGACGGTGAGGAGGTTCCTCTCGACGGTGAGGTCGACGGACTCGGCGTCGACGCCGGGCAGGTCGAAGTGGACCACGAAGTCGTCGCCGTCGCGGTAGGCGTCCATCGGCATGGCCGCCGGTCGGCTCGAGATGCGGTCGAGGTCACGGAACTGGTCGGTGCGCATCAGCATCGGTGCCCCCTCTCGGGTCGGTTGGCTGGTTTCGCCATACCTATAAGCCAAGCCAGCAGAAACTGTCAAGTGGAGTTGGAGGTTTCTCCCGGTGTCCTTCCCGCGCCGATTACCGCGCGGTAACGTCCGGCCGTCCTGGCTGGCGGCAGGAGGAACGAGGGGGGTCTCGTGAGCACAGTCGAAGCTGGGTCCACCTCCCTCCTGCGCGTCCGCAACCTCGAGGTGGTCTACGGCGGGGTGGCCCTCGTGCTCCGAGGGGTCAGCCTCGACGTCCCGACAGGTGGCGTGGCCGCCGTGCTCGGGGCCAACGGCGCCGGCAAGACCACGCTGCTCAGGGCCATCACCGGCCTGCTCGGCGTGCACCGGGGCGAGATCACCAAGGGCACCATCGAGCTCGACGGCAAGCGCATCGACGGGATGGAGCCGGCCGCCATCGTCCGGCTCGGCATGTCGCAGGTGATGGAGGGCCGGCGCACGTTCGCCGAGCTCACCGTCGACGAGAACCTCCGGGCCGGCGCCTACACCAAGGGCAACGGGCCGGAGACGAAGGCCAACTTCGAGAAGGTCATGGAGCTGTTCCCGGTGCTGGCCAAGCGGCGCAAGAGCGTGGCCGGCTACCTGTCGGGCGGTGAGCAGCAGATGCTGGTGATCGGCCGGGCCCTCATGCAGTCGCCCCGGCTCCTGCTGCTCGACGAGCCGTCGCTCGGCCTGGCCCCGCTGATCGTCGAGCAGGTGCGCGACATCATCCAGAAGGTCAACTCCGAGGGCACCTCGGTGGTGCTCGTCGAGCAGAACGCCACCATGGCGCTGTCGATCGCGACGGTCGGCTACGTGCTGGAGACGGGGCGGGTCGTGAAGGACGGGCCGGCCGAGCAGCTCCGCGACGACGCCGACATCCGCGAGTTCTACCTCGGCATCGCCGGCGAGGGCCGGCGCTCGTTCAAGGAGCTCAAGTCGTACCGCCGCCGGAAGAAGTGGTCGGCATGACCGAGGAGACCGCGCTGCTGTCGGTCCGCGACGTCACGCTCCGCTTCGGTGGCGTGGCGGCCCTCACCGGCGTGTCGTTCGACGTGCGACCGGGTGAGCTGTTCGCCGTCATCGGCCCCAACGGCGCGGGCAAGACGTCGATCTTCAACTGCCTGAACGCGGTGTACCGGCCCCAGCAGGGCTCGATCACGCTGGAGGGCACCGAGCTGGTCGGCCGCAAGCCCGGCTTCACGGCCAAGCTCGGGATCGCCCGCACGTTCCAGAACCTGGGCCTGTTCACCAACCTCGACGTGGTCGACAACCTCATGCTCGGTCGCCACCTCCGCATGAAGACCGGCTTCCTCGCCGGAGCGGTGTGGCTGGGCCGGGCCCGCCGGGAGGAGGTCGAGCACCGCGGTCGGGTCGAGGAGATCGTCGAGCTGCTCGAGCTCGAGCCGTTCCGTCGGACCCACGTGGGGTCGCTGCCCTACGGGGTGCAGAAGCGCATCGAGCTGGGCCGGGCCCTGGCCATGGACCCGAAGTTGCTCCTGCTCGACGAGCCGGTGGCCGGCATGAACCTGGAGGAGACGGAGGACATGGCCCGGGCCATCCTCACCATCCAGGCCTCCGGCGTGTCGATGATCCTCGTCGAGCACGACATGCAGATGGTGATGGACATCGCCGACCGGGTGATGGCGCTCGACTTCGGCGTGCCGATCGCCATCGGCACCCCGGCCGAGGTCCAGTCCGACGAGCGTGTGATCGAGGCCTACCTGGGGGTGGGTGGATGACGCAGCCGGCCCGCCTCCTCGAGCTGGCCGCCACCCAGCCGAACCGCGTCGCCTACCGGCGCAAGCGGCTCGGCGTGTGGGAGGAGACCACCTACGCCCGGTACGCCCAGCGGGTCGCCGAGCTGGGCATGGGCCTCGTCGCCCTCGGCGTGCAACCGGGCGACCGGGTCGCCATCCAGAGCGACAACCGGCCCGAGTGGCTGCTGCTCGACCTCGCCGTGCAGGGGATCGGCGCCATCACCGTCGGCGTCTACCCGACCAGCCCGGAGGCCGAGCTGGCCCACGTGCTGGCCGACTCCGGCGCCACCGTGCTGGTGGCCGAGGACGAGGAGCAGCTCGACAAGGCGATCGCCGTGCGGTCGCAGGCGCCGTCGCTGCGGGACCTCGTGGTGATCGACCCGCCGCCGACGATGGATGCGTCGGTCCGGCGCTTCGCCGACGTCATCGCCCCGCCCGACGGGTTCGCCCAACGGGTCGGGGAGCTCGACCCGGACGCCTGCGCCATCGTCGTCTACACGTCGGGCACGACAGGGCCGCCCAAGGGCGCCATGCTCAGCCACGCCAACCTCGATGCCGCGGCCGAGGCGGCGGCCACCCTCAACGGCGAGCACCCCGACGACGAGGTGCTCTCGTACCTCCCGCTGTGCCACATCGCCGAGCGGATCCTCTCGGTCGTCGGCGCCCTGCGGGCCGGCTCCACGGTGAACTTCGGCGCGGGCGGCGACTCGTTCGCCGCCGACCTCCGCGAGGTGCAGCCGACGGTCTTCCTCGGCGTGCCCCGCGTGTGGGAGAAGGTGCTGGCCAGCACCGAGGTGCGCATCTCGGACGCGTCGTGGGCCAAGCGACGCACCTACCGGTTCTGGGTGGCCCAGGGTCGCAAGCGCGCCGTCCGTCGTCAGTCCGACCGCCTCACGTTCGTCGACAAGGCGGTGCTCGGGATCGGCTGGCTGGTGCTGTTCCGCAGCTTGCGCGAGAAGGTCGGCATGGCGCGGGTGCGCGATGCGCTCTCGGGTGCGGCGCCGATCTCGCCGGAGGTGCTCGAGTGGCTGTGGGCCATCGGGGTGCCGGTGCGCGAGGTGTACGGCCAGACCGAGAACACGGCGATGGCCACCAACGTCCGGCGTGGGCACGTGCACATCGGGTCGGTGGGCCAGGCGCTCCCCGGCGTCGAGGTCCGGCTGGCCGACGACGGCGAGGTCCTCACCCGGTCGGCCGGCAACTTCCTCGGCTACTGGGGCAACGAGGCGGCCACCGCCGAGGTGCTCGACGAGGAGGGCTGGCTCCACACGGGCGACGTCGGCACGCTCGACGCCGACGGCTTCCTCACCATCACCGATCGCAAGAAGGACATCATCGTCACCGCCGGAGGCAAGAACATCGCCCCGTCGGAGATCGAGAACCGGCTGAAGGTGTCGCCGTTCATCCGCGAGGCCATCGTGGTCGGCGACCGCCGGAAGTTCGTGTCCGCCCTCATCGGCATCGAGCCCGACACGGTGGCGGACTGGGCCGGGCGCCAGCAGCTCTCGTTCACGACGTTCCGCGACCTCACGACCAAGCCGGAGGTGCAGGCCCTGGTGCGGGCCGCGGTCGACGGCGTGAACGCCCACCTGGCCCAGGTCGAGGAGATCAAGGCGTTCCGGCTCCTGCCGGCCGAGCTCGACGAGGAGGAGGGCGAGCTGACCGCCACCCAGAAGGTCAAGCGCGCTGCCATCGAGCGCCGCTACGCCCCCCTCATCGAGGAGATGTACTCGGGGGCGACGCAATGAGCGACTTCCTCCAGGTGAGCCTGCAGGGCGTGGCGGCCGGCTCGAAGTACGCGCTCGTCGCCCTCGGCTTCGTCGTCATCTTCAAGGCCACCGGCGTCATCAACTTCGCCCAGGGCGGCTTCGTGCTCTTCGGCGCCTACATCGCCTACAACGTCGGTGAGACGTGGGGCCTGCCGTTCGGGTTCGCGGTCGTCATCGCCATGCTCGGTGGCGCCCTCATCGGCGCCACGGTGGAGCGGGTCGCGCTGCGGCCCATGATCGGCCAACCACCGTTCACGGCGATCATGATCACCATCGGCGTGCTGTTCGTGCTCGAGCAGGTCGTCACGTCGATCTGGGGCTTCAACACGCTCGACCTCGGCGACCCGTGGGGCAACCACACCGTCCACCTGGGCGACATCACCATCGCGACCCGCAACCTGTGGGCGGTGGGGCTCGCCATCGCCGCCCTCCTGGCCTTCTTCCTCTTCTTCCGCTACTCGAGCACCGGCGTGGCCATGCGGGCCACCGCCCTCGATCCCGAGGCGGCGCTGGCCCAGGGCATCAGCCCCGGTCGGGTCTACACGCTGGCCTGGGCCGTGTCCGGCGCCGTGGCCGCCCTGGCCGGCATCACCCTCGCCTCCGGGCAGGGCGCCCTCAGCCCGGGCATCGGCTACGTGGCCCTCGCCGCCTTCCCGGCCATCATCCTCGGCGGCCTCGACTCGCCGGCCGGCGCCGTGCTCGGCGGCGTGCTGATCGGCGTGAGCCAATCCCTCACCGCCCGCTACCTCGACGGCCGGTGGGACTGGCTGGGCGCCAACTTCCACACCGTCATGCCCTACGTCCTGATGATCCTCATCCTCCTGGTGCGGCCCTACGGGCTGTTCGGCACCAAGGAGGTGCAGCGGGTGTGACCAAGTCGAAGGCCATGGTCACGAAGTACGAGGACGACGTCCGGCTGTTCCGGCGGTCGCGGTGGATGCAGGTCGGCATCGTCGCCCTGCTCGCCCTCTACCTGCTCGCGCCGTCGGTGCTCACCGACTTCCAGCTCGACGTGATGAACCGCGTCGGCTACTTCGCCATCGGGGCCATCGGCCTCAACCTCCTCACCGGCTACACCGGCCAGGTCTCGCTCGGCCACGCCTTCTTCGTGGGCGTGGGCGCCTACGTGGCCGCCTACTTCGGCACCCAGCACGGCTGGCCGCTGCTGGCCTGGCTGCCGATGGCCGCGCTGGTGGGCGGCGTGATCGGCGCCGTCATCGGCCCGTTCGCCCTCCGCCTGCGGGGCCACTACCTGGCCATCATCACGCTGGGGTTGCTGTTCGTCGGCCAGCACATCTTCGACAACTGGGAGTCGGTCACCGGCGGCGGCGCCGGCACCAACGTCACCGCCCCGGTGAAGATCGGCCCGCTCGACTTCGCCGACCTCCACGTCGGGGCCACCGTCTACAGCCGCAACGAGTCGCTGTTCTTCCTCATCTGGGCCGTGGTCGCCATCGTGCTGCTGCTGGCCCGCAACGTCGTGCGGACCCGGCCGGGACGGGCCCTCCAGGCCGTCCGCGACCGCGACCTCGCGGCCGAGATCATCGGCGTGAGCCAGGCCCGGTACAAGGTGAGCGCCTTCGCCGTGTCGAGCATGCTGGCCGCCGTCGCCGGCGGGTTCTACGCCGTCATCCAGCAGTACGTGAACCCGAGCGAGTTCGGCGGCCAGGTCGGCCTGTTCCTCTCGATCCAGTTCATCGCCATCATCATCGTGGGCGGGGTCGGCACGCTGTTCGGCTCGGTGCTCGGCGCCTTCGTCGTCGGCGCCCTGCCCCGCGTGATCGAGAACCTGGGCACCAACGTCGACCTGCCGTTCGTGTCCGGCGACAAGGGCGGCGACCCCGGCTTCCTCACCGTCTTCTCGCTGAACCAGATGCTCTTCGGCGTGTTGATCGTCCTGTTCCTGCTGTTCGAGCCACGCGGGCTGGCCGCCGTGTGGTTGCGCCTCAAGGCGTACTTCAAGTCCTGGCCGTTCTCGTACTGACAACACACCCTTGGGGGGTACCGAAGTGATCCGACGATCCAAGTGGGCGAAGCTGCTCGTACCGCTGGCCGCGCTCTCGCTGCTGGCGGTGGCGTGCGGCGGCAGCGGCAGCGACGACTCGTCCAGCACCACCACCGTCGCCGGCGGCGGAGGCAACGAGGGCAAGGCCCCGGCCGCCGCGCCCGGCTTCGACGGCACCACCATCACCCTGGGCGTCATCACGCCCCAGACCGGGCTGGCCGCCGTGATCGGCAAGCCGCTCACCAACGGCAACCAGGTCTTCGTCGACGCCATCAACGCCAAGGGCGGCATCGCCGGCAAGTACAAGCTGGCGCTCAAGGTCGTCGACAGCCAGTACCAGCCCCAGACCGGCGTGCAGCAGTACAACGCCACCAAGGGCAGCGTCGCCGCCTACGTGCAGATCCTCGGCACGGGCGTCGTCAACGCCATCCTCCCGCAGCTGAAGACCGACAAGATCGTGGCCGGCCCGGCCTCGCTCGACTCGTTCTGGGTGCCCGAGCAGCAGCTCATGGCGCTGGGTGCGCCGTACCAGGTGCAGGCCATCAACGCGATGGACTACTGGGTCAACCAGCAGGGTCACAAGGACTCGAAGATCTGCGTGATGTACCAGGACGACCCGTACGGCAAGGCCGGCCTCGAGGGCGTGAAGTTCGCCGCCGACGACATGGGCTTCTCGATCACCAAGGAGGTCACGTTCGCCGTGACCGACACGGAGTTCGGCGCCCAGATCAACCAGCTCAAGGCCTCGGCCTGCGAGATGGTGTACCTCGTCGGCCTGCCCAGCGCGACCAGCCCGATCATGGGTGCGGCCGAGCAGACCGGGTTCGCCCCCCAGTGGATCGGCCAGTCGCCCACGTGGGTCGGCCTCTTCTCGGGCAACACCTACATGCAGCAGCACTTCCTGATCATCAACGAGGGTCCGGAGTGGGGCGACACGAGCTCGCCGGGCATGAAGCAGATGCTCGACGACATCACCGCCTACGACAAGACCAAGCAGCAGCCCGACATCTACTTCGCGTTCGGCTACGCCCAGGCGTGGTCGATGGCGCAGATCCTCGAGAAGGCCGTGGCCAACGGCGACCTGTCCCGCGACGGGATCGTCGCGGCCATGAACGGGGTCGGCACCATCAAGACCGGCGGCCTGCTCGGCGACTACGAGTACGGCAAGCCGGCCGACCGCGTCCCGCCCCGTGCGGGTCGCATCTTCAAGGTCGACCCGGCCACGCCCGGCGGCCTGAAGGCGGTCACGGCCGCGGAGTTCACCTCGGACGCGGCCAAGAAGTTCAAGTTCGCGTTCTAGGACTCGTCATCTGAGGGATCGGCAGGCGGCGGGAGCAGGTCTTCCGCCGCCTGCCGGACCTGCCAGTCGCGGTCCTCGAGCGCGTGCTCGAGGGCGGCGGTGACCTCCGGCCCCTCGAACGGGGCCAGGGCCAGCACGGCCCGGCGCCGCACCGCCGGCTTGTCACCGGTTGCGGTGAGGATCGCCGGCAGGCCGGCGTCGTCGCCGATGGCGCCGAGGGCGGCGACGGCGGCCTCCCGCACGAGGGGGTCCTCGTGCCCGGTCACCAGGCCGGCGAGGGCCTCGACCGCGCCGTCCTCGGGCGGCTGCCGCTCGCCGCACGCCCACGCCGCCTGCTCGGCCACGTCGTCGTCGGCGTCGGCCAGGAGGGCCACCAGGGCGACCTCGGTGCGGTCGACGGCGAGGGCCACGGCGCGGCGGCGGACGACCGGGTCGGGGTCGGCCAGGGCGGCCCGGGCGTCGTCGTCGGTGAGCCGGTCCATGCGGGCGAGGGCGCCGAGGGCGGTGGCCCGGACCCCGGCATCGGGGGCGGCCAGGAGGGCGCGCGCCGTGGGCTCGTCGGCGGCGTGGCCGGCCACGGCCGCTCTGCCCCGCTCACCCAAGCCGTCGTCGGCTACCGTCCGGCTCTCGTCACCCACTGGCCGACAGTGTGGTCCGGGTTCGGAGCGTCCCGTGGAGCAGCGGAAGTCGTCGAAGCGCCAGGCCCAGGCCGCGGCCACCCAGGAGCTGCTCCTGGCCGCGGCGCACGAGGTCTTCGCCGAGCGGGGCTACCAGGCCGCCACGGTCGGGTTGATCACGGCCCAGGCCAACACCGCGCACGGCACGTTCTACCTGTACTTCCGCAACAAGGAGGACGTCTTCGCCAAGGTGGTGGAGAGCGTCGTGCTCGAGATGTACGACCACACCTGGTCGGTCGAGCACCTCCGCGGCTCGCAGCGTGAGGTGCTCGAGCGCACGCTCCGGGGCTACCTCGAGGTGTTCGTGCGCCACGCCGGGATCTGGCGCTGCCTGCTCGAGGGGGCGTTCACCACGCCCTCCATCGAGGCGGCGTGGGGCGAGCTGCGGGCCGGCTTCATCTCTCGTACGGCCCGGTCGCTGGCCCACCTCCGCGACGCCGGGCTCATCCGCGCCGTCGACGTCGATGTGACGGCCAACGCCCTCGGCGGCATGGTCGAGTGGGCGGCGACCACCCAGTTCGTCCTGCGCATGTCGCCCGTGGCCGACACGACGCTCGACGAGACGGTCGCCACGCTCACCGACCTCTGGTACCACGCCCTCTTCATCGACGTGCGCGCCGAGCGTCCGTAGGTCAGCGCGGGTCGCCGCCGCTGAGGAGTTCGGGCGTTCTCGTCAGGGGTGAAGGGCAAAGGACGCTCTGAGGCGAGTTGGGCGCGCCCGAGTCCCGCGCTCGAACTGGCGACGGATTGACAACAGAAACGTTGTCAATCCGTCGCCGGTTCGGGAAGCACCAGGTCCGG
>JAODBP010000300.1 GCA_025464025.1 Actinomycetes bacterium
ACGCGAAGCGATCTCGGTGCGCGCCGCAGGCGCCCCGTGCGCGCTCGGGGTCGCCGCCCACGTCACCGCGGCGGCGCCTGCGGCGCGTGTCGGACATGGCTGCGCGTGCGGCGGCCAAGGCCGCGAGGCGGAGCCCTCGACCGCCTGACCCGGCCCCGCCCCGGCCGCCGCCCGCGGGTTGTGCGGCCTCTTCGGCTGGTGCGAGACGACGGCCGCTTCGGGGCGGGGCCAGGCCAGACGGCCTCCCGGCGCTGAATGCCATTTTTGGCCCTGTCGTTCCGCCGTCGTCTGGCGCCGGCTCCTCGCCGTGCGGGATTACCGGAACAGGTCCTCGCCGGGGGGTCGGACGATCTCCTCCGCCACCGACCCTTCGCGCAGCCACGCCGGGTCGACGCCGCGGATGATGGCCACCGGGACGCCGGACGCCTTCCCCATCACCAGCTCGGCCGCGCTCGCCAGCTCGTCGGCCACGCAGACCTCGGTCACCTGGAGCTCGCGGCCGAGCGCGTCCTCCGTCCCGCGGAGGTCGACCACGGCGGCGACGCCGGCCGAGCCGATGGCCACGTCGGTGACGCCGCGGCGCCAGGTGCGGCCGAACGTGTCGGAGATGATCACGCCGACGGCCTTGCCGGTGCGGGCCTTGAGGCCGTCGCGGATGCGGCGGGCCGAGCGGTCGGGGTCGGCCGGCAGCAGGGCGGCCCAACCCGACTCCATGTTCGACAGGTCGATGCCGGCGTTGGCGCAGATGAACCCGTGCTTGGTCTCGGTGATCAGGAGGTCGCCCCGGCGGCGGATCACCCGCACGGCCTCACGCTCGACGATGGCCTTGTGGGCCAGTGGGTCGTCGGGGTCGACGGCCTCGACCATGCCCTCCGCCTTCGACACCACCTTCTGGGTCACGACGAGGACGTCGCCGTCCTCCAGCTCGGTGGCGGCGGCGATGAGCTCGGCCAGCACGTCGCCGTCGCGGACCTCGCCGATGCCGGTCACCGGGATGAGGGAGATGCCGTTCACGCCAGGGTGACCTTGGCCAGGGCGGCGGAGGCGGCGGGGTCGGACATGATCGTCGGTGCCACCACGCAGCGGACGCCCTCGGCCTCGACGGCGTCGGCCAGGTCGGCGTCGGCCGTGTCGATCACGAGCGTGCCCGCCACCTCGGCGTAGATCCGGGCCACGCCCACGACCGAGGCCTCGTGGCCCAGCTCGGTGAGCAGCCGGTCGGCCGGGCCCTTCAGGGCGGCACCGGCGATGATCGGCGAGATGGCCACCACGTCGTCACGGCGGGCCACGACGGCGTCGCGCACGCCGGGCACGGCGAGCACGGGCCCGATCGACACGATGGGGTTCGACGGGGCGATCACGACCCGGGTGGCCGAGGCGATGGCGTCGAGCACGCCACCGGTCGGCGTGGCCGACTCGACGCCGTCGAAGCGCACCGACGACACGGCCACCGAGTGGTGGCGACCGACGAAGTAGTCCTGGAAGCCGATCTCGCCCTCGCCCTCGACGGTGACCCGCGTGGCCACCTCGTCCTCGGTGGCCGGCAGCAGGCGCAGCTCGAGCCCCCACCGCCGGGCGATCTCGGCCGTGACCTCGGCCAGCCGGGCGCCCTCGGCCAGCCGGCCGGTGCGGAACAGGTGGGTGCCGAGGTCCTTGTCGCCGAGGTTGAACCAGGCCCGGTCGGCGTCGTAGGCCCGCAGCGAGGCCATGGCCTCCCACGTCTCGCCGGTCAGGCCCCACCCGGTCTCGGTGTTGATGGCACCGGCCAGGGTGTAGGTGACGGTGTCGAGGTCGGGGCAGATGCGCAGCCCGTGCATCCACGTGTCGTCGCCGGTGTTGACCACGGCGGTGACGTCACTGGGGGGCACGACCTGGAGGAGGCCGGACAGGTAGCGGGCCGCGCCCACCCCGCCGGCGAGGACGGTGATCACGCAGCGAGGCTAGAGGCGTCGCGGGACGGTGTTGAGCGAGCCGTCGGGAGCGCCAGCGAGCAGGCTCAGTCGAGCGGAGCCTGCGGAGCGAGACCATCAGCAGCTAGGCGGTACGCCTCGAGGTGCCGTTCAGCCGATCGGGCCCAGGTGTGGGGGGCGGCGACCTCGGGCCCGCGCGCCCGCAGGCGGTCGACGTCGGGGCCGCCGGCCACCAGCGTGGCCAGCGCCTCGGTCAGCGCGTCGTCGTCGCCGGGCGGCACGAGGAGGGCGGCATCCTCCACCACGTCCTCCATGGCCGCGCCGGTGGTGGTCACCAGGGCGGCGCCGCAGGCCAGGGCCTCCAGGGCGGGCAGCCCGAACCCCTCGTCGAGGGAGGGGTAGGCCACGGCTGCGGCCCGGCGCAGCAGGGCGGGCACGAGGTCGTCCTCGACGTACCCGAGCCGCACGACCCTGTCGCCCATGCCGGCGGCGGCGATGGCGGCGTCGACCGGGTCGGTGCCCCAGCCCGGCCGCCCGGCGAGCACGAGCCGCACCGACGGGTCGAGCCGGGCGACGGCCCGCACGATGGCGGGCACGTCCTTGCGGGGTTCGATGGTGCCGACGAACGCCACGAAGGGGCCGTCGATGCCGTGGCGGGCCAGGGCGCCGTCGTCGCCCTCGGGCCGGAACCGATCGTGGTCGACGCCGTGGCTGGCCACGACGACCGGCACCTCGGGGTGCAGGACGGCCGCCAGCCGTCGGGCCGTGTGGTCGCTCACGCACACCAGCACGTCGGCCCAGCGCGACGAGGCCTTGATCATCCGGCGGAAGAAGCGGACCTTGCTCGCCTCGTGCCACTCGGGGTGGTCGAAGAAGGTGAGGTCGTGGATCGTCACGACCCGTGGCGTCCAGGCCAGCACCGGCATCGTGTAGTGGGGCCCGTGCCACACGTCGGCGTTGCGGGCCAGGGCCGGACCCGCCACCTGCTCCCACGCCAACCGCACCGGGCGGCGGCGGGGCGCGACGGCCCGCACCTCGGCCTCGGGAGCGAGGGCGCGCCAGCGGTCGCCGTCGTCGCCCCGGGCAACCAGCTCGAGGTCGACGGCACCGGCGGCGGCGAGGGCTTCGACGACCCGCAGCACGTACACGCCGGCGCCGGCCGGTTGGGCCGGGATGGCCGACACGTCGATGGCGACCCTGAGCCGGCTCATCGGTCCAGCTCACGCATCGGTGATCGAAGCACGGCAGTCGCGGCTGAGGAGGACCGATGAGCGCCTCGCTCCGCTCGGAAGACCTGTGCCAATGGTTCGCTCGCAAGCTCGCTCATCGCTCCAGCGCCGCCTCGTAGGCGAGGCGGTGGGCCCGGGCCGAGCGCTCCCAGGTGAAGTCCTCGGCCCGGACCCGGGCGCGGGCGGCGAGGTCGGCCCGATGCGCCGGGTCGTCGACGATGGCGGCGAGGGCGTCGGCCAGGGCGCCGACGTCGCCGACCGGCGTGGTGATGCCGCCCTCACCTACCACCTCGGGCAGGCAGGCCGCGTCGGACGTCACGACCGGACAGCCTCGCGCCATGGCCTCGACGACGGGGAGGCCGAAGCCGGAGTACCGCTCGGGCAGCACCAGCGCGGTGGCCGACCGGTACAGGACGTCGAGCTCACGGTCGCCGATGTTGCCGGTGGCCACCACCCCGGGCCGATCGAGGTCGGGCGCCTCGCCCCACCCGGGCGGGCCGGCGAGCACCAGGCCGAGGTCGCGCCGCCGGGCCCGCAGCGCGGCGTGGGCGTCGAGGACGTCGCCCACGCCCTTGCGGGGCTCGATCGTCCCGACGAAGAGCAGGAACGGCGAGCGCACGCCGAGCCACTCGAGCACGGCGCCCACGACGGCCGGGTCGGGCGCCACGGGCTGCTCGACGCCGTGGTGGGCCACGTGCACCCGCTCGGGGTCGAAGCCCTCGCGCACGAGGTCGGCTCGACCGAACTCGGTGGGCACGATCACGCCAGCCGCCTCCCGCCGGGCGATGGCCAGGCCCCGGCGGTGGAACGACACGCCCCGCGAGGTGAGGTGCTCGGGCTGGCGCAGGAAGACGAGGTCGTGGACGGTGACGACGAGCGGCCGCTTGCCGGCGGGGGTCACGGCGAGGCTGGTGGCGTGGACGAGGTCGCCCGGCACCTTCACGACCGGGCGCCGGAACCGGTGCCAGGCCTCGTAGCGGATCGGACCCGTCGGTTGGCCCAGGTCGGTGTAGGAGCCGATCCCGTCCGGGGCCGGACCGGCGGCGAACGCCTGCACCTCGACGCCGGCGGCCGGCAGCGCCCCGACCAGGTTGCGCACGTAGCGGCCGATGCCCCCCGGCACCGGCTGGAGGAGCTGCCCGACGTGGACGGCGGCCTTCACCCGGCCTCCAGGGCGTCGCGCCAGAGGTCGGTCATCCCACGTGCGTGTGCTTCCCATGTGTAGGAGGACGCCCGAGCGAGGCCCGACGTGATCAACCGATGCCGCTCGGCCTCGTCGCCGACGGCGGTGCGCAGGGCGGCGGACAGGGCGGCCGGGTCGTCGGGCGGGACGAGGAGGGCGCCGTCGCCGGCCACCTCGGGCACGCCGCCGACGGCGCTGGCCACGACGGGCACCCCGACGCTCATGGCCTCGAGCACCGGGAAGCCGAAGCCCTCGTCGCGCGAAGGGTAGGCCAGCACGCGGGCGCCGCGGAGGAGGGCGGCGCGGGTGGCGTCGTCGACCCAACCGATGCCGCCGGGCTCGGAGCCGGTGACGACCAGCCGCACGTCGGGCAGCTCGGCCATGGCCCGCTCGAGCACGGCGATGCCCTTCCGGGGCCCACCGCCGAGGGCCAGCACGTAGGGACCGTCGACCGGCGGCGGACCGGCCTCGGGGACCTCGGGCACGCCGAACGGCACGACCCGCACCCGCTCGGCGCCGTAGAGGGCCCGCACCTCGCTGGCCACCCACTCGGTGCCCACGTGGAGCCAGGCGCCGCGGTCGACCGCCCGCTGCACGGTCGCGGTGGCGGCCGCGATCGTCCGGTCGCACTCGCCCGACCGCGCGCACCACGTGTCGTGCACGGTCACCGTCGCCGGGCGTGAGGTCGGGGGCACGACGAAGTTCGTGCCGTGCACCACGTCGGCGTCGGGAAGCCAGCGATCGGCCCGGGGGTGGTCGAGGCGCGACCAGAGCCGGACCAGCACCCGAGGCGGGATCGGCACGCTGCGGCGGGTGAGCTCCCAGCGGGCCACCTCGACCTCGCGACCGAGGGCGCCGAGCAGGCCGTGGACGGTCTGAGCCACGCCGGTGCGGGGGCCGAGCAGCGGGGTGACGTCGACGGCGACCTTCATGGTCAGCGCTTGCGGATGATCAGCCCGAAGGACGTGGTGACGTGCTCGCCCTGGGCGTACTTCAGCATCACGTTGGTGAAGCCGTGCTGGGGCGCGACGTACCGGTCGTTGGGGTTGCCACCGAGGTGGAAGTTGAGCGGGGCGACCTCGGCCTTCGGCGCGATGTGGGCGGCGAAGGCCTCGAGATCGGACCGGCGGAACAGCACGGTCGGATCGTGGTCGACGGTGTCGGTCACCGACGAGACGCACAGCTCCGTGGTGTGGACGCCGACGCCGCCCGGCTTCAGGAGGTCGAGGTGGTCCTCGAGGAACTGGAGGCCGTCGGCGATCGAGCCGAGGTGCTCGAACGCGCACGACGACCAGGCGAAGTCGAACGGCTCGTCGACGGTCGGCAGCTGGCGCATGTCGACCGGGAGGAAGCTGACCAGCCGGGCGAACTCCTCGGGGTCGCAGATGCCCTCGGCGTTGAGGTCCTCGAGCGAGTGGGCCAGCTCGCCGGTCGACGACCAGTCGGCGGCGTGCTCACCGCCGGGGTAGTCGGTGGCCACGATCGAGCAGCCCTGGGACGCGAACCACGGGGTGAGAGGCTCGGTGCCCACGCCGAAGCCGATGCCGCGGGCCCCGGGCCGGATCTGGCCCGACTCCTCGAGGGCCTGGGCGATGTAGAACCACTCCCACTGCTTGCGGTGCACGTAGATGTCACGGACCCGCAGGCGCTCGCCCCAGGCTCGGTACTCCCGGGCCCGCACCTGCATGTCGGTGGAGGCCTGGGAGACGAGGCCGGGGAACGTCGGCTCCTCGCCCTCGTTGGGCCAGGGCGGGAACAGGCGGTCGGCCGGCAGCACCGGCTTGGGCCAGGCTCGCCAGGCATCGCGTGTGGCGCGCGCCGTGTCCCAGGCCTGCCGGGTCAGCCGGCTCCGACCTGCGAGCTTGCGGAGCGATCGACCCACCGGCACGGCGGGCGATCCTACGGGGCTAGCGGGCGCCGACCGGCCAGGCGCCGGTGCGGCGGGCGTCCTTGTGGAACTGCGGCCAGGCCAGCGAGCCGAGCTTCGCCCGGCCCGGCAGCTCCCACCGGTAGGCCACGCCGGTGCCGTCGACCTTCGTCCCGACGGCGACGATGTCGAGCCGGCCGTTGTCGTCGACGTCGCCGACCGCGGGCGAGTTCTGGAAGGCCACCCGCTGGCCCTCGGTGAGCTTGAACAGGAGCAGTCCCGTCTTGCCCGAGAACGCCGAGATCATGGCGCCGGTCGGGACGAGGAGGTCCTGGCCGCCGTCGCCGTCGAGGTCGGCGGTGACGATGCCGCCGAGCACCATGCCGCCCCGGCTCGCCTGCGGGAAGCCGGTGAGGTCGGCACCGTTGCGGCCGTCGAGGGCGTAGACGGAGCCGCCCTTCACCGGAAGGGGCCGATCGCCCGGGCGCATGGGGTTGGAGTTGAACGTGGCGATGGCCACGTCGAGGCGACCGTCACCGTTGATGTCGGCGAGGGCGGGGCTGCCGGCGGTCACGCCGTCGGTCGCCCGCCGCCACTTCAGGCGGCCGGTCGCGGCGTCGACGGCGAAGACGGAGGTGGCGTCGGAGCCGTGGTAGTAGTCGCCGGCGCCGAACACGACCTCGAGCCGTCCGTCGCCGTCGATGTCGCCGACCGCGGGCGACGACACGACGATGTCGTTGATGCGGAACTCCCACACGGACCGTCCGGTGCCCGTGACAGCACGGACCATCCCGCCGCGGTGGTCGATCGGCAGCCCGGGCGTCGAGTCGCCGCCGACGATGACCTCGGGGATCCGATCGCCGGTGACGTCGGCGAGGGCGGGCGACGAGAAGATCGTGTCGTCCCAGTAGAAGAGCGGGCGGCGGAAGTTCGGGACGCCGTCGGTGCCGCGCACCGACCACAGGGACTTGACGGCCAAGGCACCGACGTTGGCGTCGATGGCGCCGTCGCCGTTGACATCGCCCATCGCCGGGCTGGAGTGCACGGGCGCGCCGGCCTTGAAGTCGTTGTCGGGCAGCGGCGTGCGGAACCGCACGTTGCCACCGCGGTCGAGCGAGTAGAGGGCTCCGCCCCGGTTGTTGGCGATGCCGACGCCGACGAAGAGCTCCGGCTTGCCGTCCTTGGTGACGTCGGCGGCCGACGGCGACGAGTTGATCGGCTCGGTGGTCTGCCTCGACCAGAGCGTGCTGCCGTCGACGCCGGACAACGAGTACACGCGCGAGTCGTAGGCGCCGAAGGTGACGTCGAGGCGGCCGTCGCCGTTGAGGTCGAGCAGGAGCGGCGACGACTGGCGCACGGTGGCGCCGGGCAGCGTCCGCAGCCAGACCAGAGCCGGGTCGTCGTTGATCGCCTGGGCGCTGGCGAGGGAGGGGGCGGCCAGCACCGCCACGCCGGCGGCCAGGGCCGCCAGTCGGCGAGAGGGGATCGAGAGCACCCTGGGCTATCGGCCAGCGGACCCTCGACCTGAAGGGGAACGACGATCTGTGCCCTAGGTGCAGGGCGGCAGCGCCCCGAGGGCGGATGACACCGCGCCGTCGCCGCCGAGGAGCACGAGCCTGGTGACCCCGAGGCGGACCAGCTCGGCCCGCGTGCCGTTCGGGATGCAGCGGCCCGGGACGAGCAGCAGTGGCGCGCCGGCCGCGGCGGCGACCACGCCGCCGGCCAGGGCGTCGGGGAAGTTCACGCCGGTCGCGAGGTAGGCCACGGGCGACGAGGCGACGGCCTGGGAGACGGCGACTGCGGTGGCGTAGCGATCGGCGCCCGAGGCGCGGGTGACCGAGGGCGAGTACGCCTTGAGCTGGTCGGCCGTGGCCGAGCTGACGGCGCCGGTGCCGCCGAGGACGACGATCGCCGATGGCTTCAGGCGCTGGAGCTCGGCCGCCGTCCGGGCCGGGACCGAGTCGCGCTCGACGAGCAGGACGGGCCCGCCGCGGAGGGCGCCGGCCGCGGCGCCGGCGAGGGCGTCGGGGAAGCCGGCGCCGGTGGCCACGTAGGCGACGGGCGCCGACGTGAACGCGGCGGCGGAGATGGCGGCCGCCGTGCCGAACCGGTTGTCGCCGGCCAGTCGGCTGGCGCCGCTCGACGCCAGGCCGTTCAGCTCGGCCACCACGGCGTCGGACACGGCGGCCGGGCCGCCCAGCACCCGGATGCGGCTGGGCTTCAGCTGCACCAGCCGCTGGCGGGTGGCGTCGGGCAGCGAGTCGCGGGCCGTCAGCAGCAGCGGGCCGTGGTCGTGGGCCGCGGCCGGGCCGCCGGCCAGGGCGTCGGCGAAGGCGCCGCCGGTGGCGACGTAGACGGTGCCGCCCGTCGCCGCGCCAGCCGACAGGGCCACGGCCGTCGAGTAGCGGTCGGCGCCGGCCGTGCGGGTGAACGGGATCGTGGCGGCGTCGGGCACGGTCGAGGTCCACGACCCGGTGCGGCGGCTGTCCTTGTGGAACTGGTGCCAGCCGAGGGCGCCGGAGCGGGCCGGGGCCGGCAGCTCCCACCGGTAGGCCACGCCGGTGCCGTCGGTGCGGGTGCCGACGGCGACGAGGTCGAGCTTCCCGTCGGCATCGACGTCGGCCAGGGCGGCGGAGCTCTGGAACGCCACCCGCTCGCCGGTGGCCACGTTGAACAGGCGGGCGCCGGTCTTGCCGCTGAAGGCGGCGATGAGGGCACCGGTCGGCACGACCAGGTCCTGCCCGCCGTCGCCGTCGAGGTCGGCCGTGGTGATGCCGGCCAGCACGGCCCCGCCCCCGCTGGCCTGGGGGAACCCGTTCATGTCGGCGCCGGTGCGACCGTCGAGGGCGTAGACCGAGCCGCCCTTCACGTCCAGCGGCACGTCGCCGGGCCGGATCGAATTGGAGTTGAACGTGGCGATGGCGACATCGAGCCGGCCGTCGCCGTTGAGGTCGGCGAGCGCCGGCCCGCCGTCGGTGACGCCATCGGTCGCCCGCCGCCACTTCAGCTTCCCGGTGGTGGCGTCGAGGGCGAACACCGACGTGGCGTCCGAGCCGTGCCAGTAGTCGCCGGCGCCGAACACGACCTCGGGCCTCCCGTCGCCGTCGATGTCGCCGACGGCGGGGGAGGAGCGCACGATGTCGTTGATCCGGAACTCCCACAGCGACCGCCCGGCCGCGTTCACGGCCCGGACCATCCCGCCTCGGAAGTTGATCGGCCCACCCGGGCTCGAGTCGCCGCCGACGATGACCTCGGGCACGCCGTCGCCGGTGACGTCCGCCAGCGCCGGTGACGAGAACATGGTGTCGCCCCAGTAGAAGAGCTCGCGGCCGGTGATCGACGCGCCGTCGCTGGCCCGCACCGACCACAGCGAGCGGACCTCGAGCACGCCGACGGTGGCCTCGAGGTCGCCGTTGCCCTGGATGTCGCCGAGGGCCGGCGTCGAGTGGATCGGCCCGCCGTTCGGGAAGTCGGGGTCGGGGAAGGCCCGGCGGTACTTCACCCGGCCCGAAGCGCCGAAGGCGTACATCCCGCCGGAGCGGTCGTTGGCCACGCCGGAGCCGATGAACACCTCGGGCGTGCCGTCGCCGGTGACGTCGGCGAAGGCCGGTGACGAGTTGACGGCGCCGGTCGTCAGCGCCGGCCACCCGGCCACGTTGGCGCCCGTCTCGCCGGTGAGGGCGTACACGTGGTGGTCGTTCGAGCCGAACACGACGTCGAGCTTCCCGTCGGCGTCCAGATCGGCGAGCCCGGGGGACGACTCGCGGACCACGGCGCCCGGCAGCTCCCGCTTCCAGACCAGCGCCGGGCTGACCGCGGCGTCGGCCGAGGGAGCGGACGCCACGGTCGCGACCAGGGGCGCGACGAGCGCGATGACGAGCAGGGAGACCCCCGAGCGGGGCCAGTGGCGCATGGCACACACGTACCCGGCTGATGGGGTTCCCACCGGGGCCAGGGCTAACGTGACCCGGTCGTGACCGCCGCCGCTTCCCCCGTGAACGTCATCGCGCCGCGCCGCTCGGTGTACCGCCACCTGATCGAGCTGTGGTCGTACCGGGAGCTCCTGGGCAACCTGGTGCGGAAGGAGCTGAAGGTCAAGTACAAGAACAGCGCCCTCGGCTTCGCCTGGTCGCTGCTCAACCCGCTGATGATGATGGTCGTCTACACGGTCGTCTTCCAGATCGTCCTGGGGAACGACACCCCGTACTTCCCGATCTACCTGCTGTCGGCACTGCTGGCCTGGAACCTCTTCTCCGGCACGCTCGCCGGCGCCACCGGCTCCATCACCGGCAACCACACGCTGGTGAACAAGGTGTACTTCCCGCGCGAGATCCTCCCGCTGTCCAACCTCGGCGCCAACTGCGTGCACTACGTGCTGCAGTCGGTCGTGCTGCTGGCGGCCATCGCCATCTTCCCCGTGAAGTTCGACCTGGCCTGGCTCTGGATGGTGATCCCGGCGCTGATCGTGCTGCTGATCTTCGCGTCGGCCCTGGCGATCGGCCTGTCGGCGATCAACGTCTACGCCCGCGACACGCAGCACATCCTCGAGATCGTGCTCATGGCGTGGGTGTGGATGACGCCCATCGTCTACGCCTGGCACCTGCCGGCCAAGAAGCTCGCCGACCATGGGCTCTCGCCCCAGCTCATCCTGCTCAACCCGATGACGTCGATCACCCTGACGCTCCAGCGCTCGCTCTACGGCATGCACGAGACCAAGGACGGCACGCCGATCCTGCCGGCCGAGGGGCAGTGGTGGTACCTGCGCAACCTCGGCATCGTCGGTGCCTGCGCCGTCGTGCTGTTCATCCTGGCCATGCGGTGGTTCAACCGGGTCGAGGGCAACTTCGCCGAGGAGCTGTAGTGAGCGCAGCGAACGGAAGCGACCATGAGCATCGCTACGTCCGGCGCGCCGTCCCGGCCCTGACCGACGAGCTCGCGCCCGCCAGCGCAGCTCCGAAGGAGCTCTGATGGGCAACGCCATCGAGGTCGACCACGTCTCCAAGCAGTTCAAGCTCGGCTCCCAGCGGAACTCGTCGCTGAAGGAACGGGTCGTCAACCGGCGCAACAGCAAGGTGAAGGTCCAACCGTTCTGGGCCCTGCGCGACATCGCCTTCGACGTGCCCCAGGGCTCGACGATCGGGCTGCTCGGGCACAACGGCTCGGGCAAGTCGACCCTGCTCAAGTGCATCGGAGGCATCCTCCGACCGACGTCGGGCGAGATCCGCCGCACTGGTCGCCTCGCCTCCCTGCTCGAGCTGGGGGCCGGCTTCCACCCCGACCTGACCGGCCGGGAGAACATCTACCTCAACGCGTCGATCCTCGGGCTGACGAAGCGCGACGTCGACCTGCGCTTCGACGACATCGTCGCCTTCGCCGAGCTCGAGAAGTTCATCGACCAGCAGGTGAAGCACTACTCGTCGGGCATGTACGTGCGCCTCGGCTTCAGCGTGGCGACGAACGTCGATCCGGAGATCCTCCTCATCGACGAGGTGCTCGCCGTCGGTGACGAGAACTTCCAGCGCAAGTGCCTCGACCGCATCAAGCAGTTCCAGAAGAACGGCGTCACCATCGCGTTCGTCACCCACGCCCCCGACCTGGTGCGCCAGATCTGCGACATGGCCGTGGTGCTCGACGAGGGCGTGCAGGTCATCCACGCCAAGCCGAGCCTCGCCGTGCGGGCGTTCCGCGAGCACCTGCTCGAGCGGGCCGGCCAGATCGCCGACCAGCAGGACCCGACCAAGGAGCACGGCTCCGTGGTCGAGATCACCGACGTGAAGATCGAGTACCCGGACCCGAGCGAGCCCTACGTGCGCAACGGCGACCCGGTCACGATCCGGGTGGCGTACGACGCCAAGCGCCGGGTCGAGGACGCGGTGATGGCCTTCGCCTTCCACGCCAACGACGGCCACGTCGTGTTCGGCCAGAACTCCTGGGGCCTCGGCCACCGCCTCGTGCTCGACGGCAAGGGCGAGGTCGCGTTCCGCATGGACGCCGTGCGCCTGCTCGAGGGGACCTATCCGCTCACGGTCAACATCCACTCTCGCGAGGGCGCCGAGATGTTCGACAGCCGGGAGCAGGAGGAGCACCTCGACGTCCTGAACCAGGAGGGCAACTTCGCGTGGGGCGTGGCCGACGTGCCGGTCACCCTCACCAGCAAGGCCGCCAGCCGGGTGCTGGAGACCGATCGCCGGTGACGGAGACGGTGGATCTCTCCAAGGTCCTCGCCGAGATCGACGAGGAGGTCCGGGCCCGGCGGGCCAAGGGCGACTTCCCGCCCGGCATGGAGCGCGACCTCGACCTGGTCTTCGCCCGCTTCGCCCCGGTCGCCGTGCACGGCGACGACCTCGACGGGCTGATCTCGGCCGCCGACCGCACCTCGTTCATCGACCCCGACCTGCCGACCGAGTCGCGGCTGCCGGCGGTGTCGTTCGTGAAGCGGGTCGAGCGCAAGCTGCTCGGCTGGGCCATCCGCTACCTCACCCAGCAGGTCACCGCCTTCGGTGGCGTGGTGGTGCAGGCGCTCAAGCTCATCGGTCGCCGGCTCGAGCGGCTCGAGGAGGTGAGCGCCGGGGTGGATCCGGCGCTCCTCGGCAGCGCCGCCACGGCCTCGACCAACCGGCTCGACGACGTGCTCACCGCCCACCTCGCCGGCGTGCTGGGCCGGGTGCTGGTGGCCGAGTCGGGCGACGGCGCCCTGCTGCGCATCTTCGCTGGCCTCGACGTGTACGGGGTCGAGCCGCGCGCCGACCTGGCCGAGTCGGCCGCCCTCGGTGGCCTCGACGTGCGCCACGAGCCCGTGCTCGACCACCTTCGCCTGGTCGAGGCCGGCGCCCTCTCCGGCGTGGTCCTCACCGGCATCGTCGACCGTTCGCCGGTCGGCGCCCAGGTCGCCCTCGTCGAGCAGGCGGCGCGGGTCGTCGGCCCCGGCGGACGCCTGGCCATCGCCGGCACCTCGCCGGCCGCGTGGGGCACCGACAACCCGGTCGAGGCCGACCTGGCGCCGGGCCGGCCGCTGCACCCGGCGACGTGGGTGCACCTGCTCGGGCAGCTCGGCTTCGCCACCCCGGACGTGGTCGAGCGCGACGGTGCCTACGTCGTGACCGCCGCCCGCTGACCGTGGCCACTGCCGTGCACCAGCTGGTGCCGTCGTTCGCGCCCCGCAACGCCATCGGCAACCACGTGCTCCAGGTCCAGTCGGTGCTGCGCGGCATGGGGCTCGAGTCGGAGATCTGGGTGGGCGACGCCTGGAAGGAGGTCGCCCACCTCTCGAAGCCGTACCGCGAGCAGCCGGTGCGGGAGGGCCAGTGGCTCCTGTACCAGGCCTCGACCGGGAGCCCCGTGGCCGACTGGCTCCGGGAGCGACCCGAGCCGAAGCTGCTGAACTACCACAACATCACGCCGGCCGAGCTGTTCGCCCCGTGGGAGCCGCACGTCGGCGTCGAGCTCAACGCCGGCCGCCGCCAGCTCGCCGAGCTGGCCCCCCACACCGAGCTGGCCGTTGCCGTGTCGACGTACAACGAGTCGGAGCTGGTGCGGGCCGGCTACCGGCACACGGCCGTGGTGCCGATCCTGCTCGACACCTCGACGTTCGACCGGGCCGAGGACGTGGCCGCCGTCGAGCGCCTCACCGTTCCTGGCCCGGTCTGGCTGTTCGTGGGGCGGCTGGCGCCGAACAAGGCCCAGCACGACCTGATCAAGGCGCTGTCGGTCTACCGCCGGGTGTACGACCCGACGGCCACGCTGCGGCTGGTCGGCGGCTCATCGTCGCACGCCTACGCCACGGCGGTCGAGGGACTGGTGCGGGCGCTCCAGCTCGAGGACGCCGTCGAGCTGTGCGGTGACGTGAGCGACGCCGAGCTCGACGCCCACTACCGGGCCGCCGACGTGTTCGTCTCGACGTCCGACCACGAGGGCTTCTGCATCCCGCTGCTGGAGTCGATGCACCACCGGCTGCCGATCGTGGCGTTCGGCTCGTCGGCCATCCCCGAGACGCTCGGCGGCGCCGGCATCTGCCTGTCGTCGAAGGAGCCCACCCGCGTGGCGGCCGCCGTCCACCGGGTGCTCGGCGATCCCGCCCTCCAGGGCACGCTGGCCCGGGCCGGCGAGGCCCGCCTGGCCGACTTCGACCTCGACGTGAACCGCCGACGGATGGCCGAGGTCGTCGGCGCGGCGCTGGGCGCATGACCGCCCTCCACCAGTTCGTGCCGGTGCTCGAGCCGGGGGCGATCGGCGCCCACGCCCTCGAGGTGCAGCGCCTGTGCCGCGAGCTGGGCGTCGACTCCGAGGTCTACGCCGAGGAGGTCCGCGAGGTGTGGGCCGGGCGAGGCCGGCTGCTCAAGGCGTACCGGGGCCGGCCCGACGACGTGCTGCTGTACCACGTGGCCATCGGCTCGCCCGTCGCCGACTTCGTGGCCGCCCGCACCGAGCGCCTCGTCGTCGACCACCACAACATCACCCCGGCCTCGTACTTCGCCGAGTGGGAGCCGCCCGTCGTCCACGGCATCGCGTGGGGCCGGCGCCAGCTCGCCGAGCTCGCCGGCCGGGCCACGATGGGGCTGGCCGACTCGGGCTTCAACCGGGACGAGCTCGACGACCTCGGCTACTCCCGCACGTCGGTGGCACCGATCCTGCTCGACACCTCGACGTTCGACCGGGCGGTGGACGAGGCGGCCCTCCACCGGCTCCAACAGGCTGGCTCTGCATGGCTGTTCGTCGGCCGGGTGTCGCCCCACAAGTGCCAGCACGACGTGATCAAGGCGTTCGCCGCCTACCGCCGGGTCTACGAGCCGACCGCCGTGCTCCGCATCGTCGGGGCCTCGTCGTCCGACCGCTACGTCGCCGCCCTCCACCACCTCGTCGAGGCCCTCGACCTCCGCGGTGCCGTCGACATCACCGGCGGCGTGAGCGACGGTGAGCTGGCGGCCCACTACCGCTCGGCCGACGTGTTCGTCTGCCTGTCCGAGCACGAGGGCTTCTGCGTCCCGCTGCTCGAGTCGTGGCACCACCGGGTGCCGATCGTCGCCTTCGCCTCGACGGCCGTGCCCGAGACGCTGGGTGCCGGCGGGCTGTGCCTGCCGGGCAAGTCGGCGTCGACCGTGGCCGCGGCCGTGCACAAGGTCGTGACCGACGACGCCCTCCGGGCCGGGCTCGTGGCGGCGGGGGAGCGCCGGCTCGCCGACTTCGACCTGTCGGTCACCCGGGCCACGTGGCGCTCGGCCATCGAGTCGGTGGTGGCGTGAAGGTCGCGTTCGTCACGCCCCGCTACGGGCTCGAGGTGCGCGGTGGGGCCGAGCAGGCCGCCCGCACGCTGGCCGAGCACGTCGTCGCCGACCTGGGCTGGGAGGCCGAGGCGCTGAGCACGTGCGCCCTCGACAACCGGAGCTGGGCCGACGACTACGAGCCGGGCACGGTCGAGCTCAACGGCGTGCAGGTGTCGCGCTTCCGCTCCGAAGCCGGCCGGGCCCCCGACTTCGACAAGGTGTCGGGGAAGCTCATGTCGGTGCCCCACCGGGCGCCGCTCGCCGACGCCGACCGGTGGATCGACCTCCAGGGCCCGTGCAGCGCCGGCCTCCTCGACGCCATCGCGTCGACCGATGCCGACCTCGTCGTCTTCTACCCGTACCTGTACCACCCGACGGTGCGGGGCGTGCCGCTCGTCGGCCGGCGCGCGGTCATGCACCCGGCCGCCCACGACGAGGCGCCGCTCTACCTGCCGGTGTTCCGGCCCGTCTTCACCGCCGCCGCCGGCTTCGCCTACCACACCCACATCGAGCGCCAGCTGGTGGAGTCGACGTTCCCGGTGGCGTCCACCCGGCAGATCGTCCTCGGCCTCGGCGTCGACGACCCCGTCGAGGGCGGCGAGTCGCCGATCGAGGGCCCGTACCTCCTGTTCGTCGGGCGGGTCGACGACGGCAAGGGCACCGGGATGCTGGCCGAGTACTTCGCCACCTACAAGGAGCGCCACCCCGGTCCGGTGCGGCTCGTGCTGGCCGGGCGCGTCTACGACACGCCGCCGGCCCACGCCGACATCGACCTCATCGGTGAGGTCGACGAGGCCACGAAGTGGGCGCTGTACCGGGGCGCGATGGGCTTCGTGCACCCATCGGGGTGGGAGTCGTTCTCCATCGTGCTCATGGACGCGTGGGAGTGCGGCCTGCCCGTCCTGGTCAACGGCGGGTCCGACGTGATGCGGGAGCACTGCCGCCGCTCGGGTGGCGGTCTGTGGTGGACGTCGTACGCCACGTTCGAGGTGGCCATGGACCGCCTCGTCGCCGACGCCGCGCTGCGGGCCGGGCTCGGTGCCGCCGGTCGCCGCTACGTCGAGGAGCACTACCGCTGGCCGGCGCTGCTCGAGCGCTACCGGCACTTCATGGAGGGCGTCGCCGCCCGCACCTGACACCGATCCGGACGAACCGGCCGTTATGGTCGGCCGGACCGTGTGTGAGCTGTGCGCCCAGACCGACGCTGCCGTCGGCCTCCCTCGACGCGAGTTGCTCCGCCGCGGCTTGGTGACGGCGGGCGCCCTGGCCGTGGCGCCCCGGCTGCTGCGCTGGGCACCCGGCACCGACCTCGGCACGCCCCGGCTGACCGCCGCCGAGTCGGCCATCGTGGCGCCCCCGCCGATCATCGGCCGGGCCGAGTGGGGGGCCGACGAGAAGCTCCGCACGTCGAGCCGGTCGTTCTCGCCGATCGTGAAGGCGATCGTCCACCACACGGCGATCGAGGAGGTCGACCCCGCCGCCCAGGTGCGGGGGATCTACCGGTCGCACACCCAGACGAACAAGTGGGCCGACATCGGCTACAACTTCCTCGTCGACCGCGAGGGGCGCATCTACGAGGGCCGCTGGGCGCGCGACTACGCCGACGGCGAGATCCACTCGGGCGAGGACACGTCCGGCCGGCTGGTCGAGGGCGCCCACGCCGAGGGTCGCAACCCCGGGTCGGTCGGCATCGCCATCCTCGGCGAGTACCAGTCGCTCAACACCTCGCTGCCCGAACCCGTCATGACGTCGGTGTCGCGCATCATCGCCTGGAAGTTCGGGCCCCGCGACCTCGACCCGTACGGCAAGACGGCCTACACGCTGTCGACCGGCAGGTCCGAGGTGTTCGACAACATCTGCGGCCATCGCGACGTCGCCGGCACCACCACCAACACGTCGTGCCCCGGGCAGTACGCCTACGCCCGCCTGCCCGAGCTGCGCGACCTCGTGGCCGCCCAGATCCAGACCGGGCTGGTGGGCGTGCGCATCCTCGGGGCGGACGGCTCGCTCTGGAGCTACGGCCGGAGCGCGTCGTTCAACAAGACGGCCGACATCGGCGACCCCCGGCGCAACGTGCGGAAGGGCCTGCCGGTGCGCACCGCAGCCGGCACCGCCACGGGCCAGGGCGCCTGGGTCGCCGGCACCGACGGCAGCGTGTGGTCCTTCGGCGACGCCGGCTCGTACGGCTCGCTCGCCGGCCGGCGGCTCAACAAGCCGATCGTCGGCATGACGCCGACCACCACCGGGCTCGGCTACTGGATGGTGGCCAGCGACGGCGGGATCTTCAGCTTCGGCGACGCCTCGTTCCACGGCTCGACCGGCTCGATCAAGCTGAACAAGCCGATCGTCGGCATGGCGGCCACGCCCACGGGCGGCGGCTACTGGCTGGTCGCCAGCGACGGCGGGATCTTCGCCTTCGGGGATGCCGCCTTCAAGGGCTCCACCGGCTCGATCAAGCTGGCCCAGCCCATCGTCGGCATGGCCGTGGCCGCCGACGGCGCCGGCTACTACATGGTCGCCAAGGACGGTGGCGTCTTCACGTTCGGCTCGGCCAAGTTCCTCGGCTCCGCCGTCGGACGGGCCGGCTTCGTCGGGCCGGCCGCCGCGCTGGCGCCCACGCCCACCGGCCTCGGCTACTGGATCCTCGACTCGGCCGGCACGCTCCACACCTTCGGCGACGCCCCGGCCTTCGGTGGCGGTGTCACGTCGGGGTCCCGACCGGCCCTCGCCCTGGTGCCCGTGGTGCGTCCCTGAAGCTGCGCGGGGCCGCCGTCGGCATCTGCGTCCTGGCCTCGTCGGTGGCCGCGCTCCTCGCTGCCCCGGCCTCGGCCGCCACGCCCCAGCGCTGGGTGGTGCGGGTGACCGACGCCCGCGGCCTCGGCCGACTCGAACCGGTGGCCGCCGTCGCCGACGACACGTTCGTCGTCGTCGCCCCGGCCGCACCCACGGGTCCCGGGCTGGTCTGGGCCTCGGCCGACACCACCTACGCCGCGGCCCGGGTGCCGGTCGACCCGTGCTTCGTCACCTGCCCGGCGGCGATCGACGGCCAGCCCGAGCTGCGGACGGTGCGGGCGCCGGCGGCGTGGGACGTCACGACCGGCTCGGCCGCCATCACCGTCGCCGTGCTCGACACCCTCGCCGAGGTGAACCACCCCGACCTCGCCGGCAAGGTGGTCAAGGGGCCCGACTTCGTCACCCAGCGATGCGGCGGGCGCACGTCGGCCGCCGGCCACGGCACCGCCGTCGCCGGCATCGTCGGCGCCCGGACCGACGACGGGCAGGGCATCGCCTCGCTCGGGTGGCAGACGAAGGTGCTGTCGATCGGCGTGCTCGACGAGTGCGGCATCGGGTCGGCGTCGGTCATCTCCCGCGCCGTCCGCTACGCCGTCGACAACGGGGCGCGGGTCGTCAACCTCAGCCTCTCGGGCGACGCCAACCCCGCGATGGCCGACGCCGTGGCCTACGCCCGCCAGCACGGCGCGCTCGTCGTGGCGGCGGCCGGCAACGAGGGCTCCGACGCCCCGGCCTACCCGGCCGCCTACCCCGGCGTCATCGCGGTGGCGTCGACCGACACGGACGCCGGGGGCCTCAGCCCGTTCTCGAACGTCGGCCCCTGGGTCGACATCGCCGCGCCCGGCCAGGACGTCGTGTCGACCGCGAGCGGCGGTGGCTACGGGCAGTTCAGCGGCACCTCGTTCGCCGCCCCGCTGGTCGCGGCGACGGCCGCCCTGGTGCTGGCCCGCCACCCGGAGTGGGACGGCGCCGACGTGGCGACCCGCCTGGCCCGCTCCGCCCGGCACGTGGCCGGCGTCGACGCGCCCGTGCTCGACGCCGGGGCGGCCGTGACCGACGGCCCGGGCGGCGCGGTCGAGGTGTCGGCGGTCGGTGGGGCGTACGCGTTCGGCACCGCCACGTTCCGGGGCTCGGCGTCGAGGGCGGCCCGTCCCGTCGTCGGCGTGGCCTCGGCCGGCGCGACCGCGTACTGGATGGTGGCGACCGACGGTGGGGTGTTCGGCTTCGGCGGGGCCCGCTTCTTCGGCTCGACCGGGGGGCGGCCGCTCAACCGGCCGATCGTCGGCATGGCGTCGACGCCCACCCACGCCGGCTACTGGTTGGTGGCCAGCGATGGGGGCATCTTCAGCTTCGGCGACGCCCGGTTCTACGGCTCCACCGGCGCCATCCGGCTGAACCGGCCGATCGTCGGCTTGGCCGCCACCCCGTCCGGCCGGGGCTACTGGCTGGTCGCCAGTGACGGTGGGATCTTCAGCTTCGGCGATGCCCGGTTCGCCGGGTCGACGGGCAGCCTGGCCCTCCGCTCGCCGATCGTCGGCATGGCCGTGGCGTCGCCCACGGCGTACTGGCTGGTGGCGGCCGACGGCGGGGTCTTCGCCTTCGGAGGAGCGCCCTTCCACGGCTCGGCGGCCGGGGCGACGCCCGCACCGGTCGTCGGCATGGCGTCCGGGTCGGGCGGCTACTGGCTGGCCACGCGCGATGGCCACCTGCTGGCGTTCGGCGGCGTGGTCGACGACGGCTCGATCCACCCGATCCCGGCCTCGCCGATCGTGGGTGTGGCTGCCACGTCCTAGTCTCCGGCTCGTGAAGGCCCTCGTCACCGGCGCCGGCGGCTTCGTCGGCCCCTACCTCACCGCCCACCTCAAGGCATCCGGTGACGAGGTGGTGGCCACGGACACCGATGTCGACATCACTGACGGCGAGGCCCTGCGCAAGGCGTTCCTCGACATCCGGCCGGAGGTCGTCTACCACCTGGCCGCGGCGAGCCACGTGGGCACGTCGTGGTCGGCGCCCGTCGACGTGGTGCGGGTGAACGTCGAGGGTTCGCTCAACGTGTTCCTCGCCGCCCTCGAAGCCGGGGTCGAGCGGGTGCTGCTCATCGGCAGCGCCGAGCAGTACGGCCGGCTGACGCCCGACCTCCTGCCGGTGGCCGAGACCACACCGATGCAGCCGGTCAGCCCGTACGGCGCCAGCAAGGCCGGGGCCGAGATGATGGCGTCCCACATCTTCCACGGGCGGGGCCTGCCGGTGATCTCGGTGCGGGCCTTCAACCACCTCGGCCCCGGTCAGTCGGAGGCGCTGGTGGCCTCGACGATCGCCAAGCAGGTGGCCGAGGTCGAGCAGGCCGGGGGTGGGGTGGTGCGGACCGGCAACCTCGAGGCCCGGCGCGACTTCACCGACGTGCGCGACGTGGTGCGGGCCTACCGGCTGCTCGTCGAGCGTGGCGAGCCGGGTGAGGCCTACAACGTGTGCAGCGGGCGCGACGTCGCCATCCAGGAGATCGCCGACCGCTTCGCCGAGCTGGCCACGGCCGAGGTCACGTTCGAGCTCGACCCCGAGCGGCTGCGCCCGGCCGACGTGCCGGTGGTGCGGGGCGACAACACGAAGCTGCGCACGGCGACGGGGTGGTCGACGACGATCCCGCTGGAGGACACGTTGGCCGACATCCTGGCCTGGTGGCGGGAGAAGGTCGGGTGAGCGTCGCCCGCCGGTTGAAGCGCGCCGTCCGGGTCGGGCTCGACGAGCTGCTGCGGCCGTCGACGCCCGGCGCCGCGCCGCCGCCGAAGCCGATGCCGACCGGCGTCGGGCTGAGCGACGGGCGGGTGATGACCGGGCACCCGGTCGCCGGGCAGATGATCGTCGACGGGCACTGCCTGCTGGTCACGCCCCGGCTGCTGCTCGGCACCTACGAGCCCGCCGTCACCGCCTACCTTCGGGCGGCCGTGCGGCCGGGCGACACCGTGGTCGACATCGGCGCCAACCAGGGCTTCCACACGCTCACGCTGGGCATCGGCGTGCTGCCCGGCGGCCACGTTTGGGCGTTCGAGCCCCACCCCCGCAGCCGGTCGATCCTGCTCGAGAACGTGGCGTCGAACTTCCTGCACCACTCGGTCACCGTCAGCGGGGCGGCGGCGTGGAACGCCGAGGGCGAGCTGACGTTCCGGGCCCGCACCGGCGAGGCGGCCGGCAGCCACCTGCACGCCGCCTACACGATCCCGGGCGACGTGGCCGAGGGCGAGGACATCACGGTGCCCACGATCGATGCCGGCGCCTTCCTCGCCGGGTTGCCGTCGCCGCCCGACCTCGTCAAGCTCGACGCCGAGGGCAGCGAGCCCGAGATCCTGCGAGCGGCGGCCGACGTGCTCCGCCGGCACCACCCCACGATCGTGCTCGAGGTGCTGCGGCCCACGTTCGACTCCGACGACGCCATCGACGAGTGGGAGCGCTGGCTCCGCGACGACCTCGGCTACGACGTGTCGTACCTCGACGCCGGCGGCATGCCGCGGCCCCAGCCCCGTGGCTGCATGCGCGCGCTCTCCGGCGCGGTGGACGTGGTGCTCACGGTCCGCGGCGGGCGCGGCGCGCCCGACTGAGACAAGGACGCACCGAGGGGCCGAGTCGAGCGCGCCGGACCTGCTGCTCAGCCCGCTCGTTCGTGTGCAGGAACACGCCCGTCGCGATGAGGGCTGAAGCAAGACGCACGGCTGATGATGCCGGACCCAGGCGCTGAGGTCGTCGCTTGATCATGCTGGACGTCGTCTCGACGTTGCCGCGCCGGTGTAGCTCGTCACAAAGGTGTCTGGTTCGTCCGGTTTGACTGTCACACCCCCTCGTCATGATGGAGGGGTGGAGTTGCTGGCGGCCGCGGTCGAGGAGCTGGTCGGGATGGATCCCGCCGCGCTGGCCGATGGCGAGAAGATCGTGGAGCTGCGTCGGCAGATCGATCAGCTCGAGGCGGTCGCCAACCGTGTGACCGGGGTGTGGGACGCCAAGAAGGAGTGGGTGTCGTCGGGCGCCAAGACCGGTGCGGCGTGGCTGGCCTGGCAGTGCCGGCGCCCGTTGGACGAGACCCGCCGCTGGACCCGCGTCGCCCGCCAGCTCCGTTCCATGCCGGCAACCGAAGGGGCGTGGCTCGCGGGCGAGATCCACGAGCGCCACGTGAGGAAGCTGTGTTCGGCACGACGGCCGGAGACGGCCGAGGTGTTCGACCGTGACGAAGCACAGCTCGTCGAGAACGCCCGCACGTTGTCGTTCGCCCATTTCCATCGGACGGTGGACTACTGGCTACAGCACGCTGACCCCAACGGCACCGAGGCCGACGCCGAACGTCAGCGGGATCGCCGCGAAGCGCACCTCGACCAGAGCTTCGGAGGCATGTGGTTCGGGAAGCTCACGTTCGATCCGATCTCCGGCACCATCGTGAACCTCACGGTCAAGGAGATCGAAGAGGAGCTCTTCAAGGCCGATTGGGCCGATGCGAAGGAACGGCTCGGGCGTGACCCGCTCGTCACGGAGCTGGCTCGCACCGCGAAGCAGCGGCGCGCTGATGCATTCGTGGAGATGGCGGTCCGAGCGCGGTCGGTGCCGAAGGGTGCCCGGCGGCCGGAACCGCTGTTCACGGTGGTGATGGGGTACGACCGGTTCAAGCAGGTCTGCGAGCTGGCCAATCGAACCGTCGTCACGCCGGGTTCGCTGCTCCCGTACCTGACCGAGGCGTTGATCGAACGGATCGTGGCCGACGGCGAGGGCCGAGCCCTCGATGTCGGCGAAGCTCGCTGCTTCACCGGCGCGACCCGGCGCGCCGTCGAGGTCCTCGGTGAGGAGTGCTTCGAAGACACTTGCGAGGTGCCCGCCGAAGACGCCCAGATCGACCACATCATCGAAGCGTCCAAAGGCGGGCCCACGAGGACGTGGAACGGACGACCGGCGTGCGGCTTCCACAACCGAGCCCGCAACCGCGGGCCCTGACCTCGACCCCGCCGGATCGGCGGGAGGAGCATGCACGGACAGGAGGCCGAGATGGTCATCGCCTTCTCGAAGCGCGCGGTCGCCTCTAGCGGGCGCCCCTAGCGGTCCTCGGGCGCGACCCACTTGGTGACGGTGGGCGGGGTCCAGTCCTGGAGTCGCACCATGAGGCGCGTCGCGTCCTCGTCGACCAGGAGCATGCCGCGGTGGGCCGGCTTGATGAACCCCTCGACGGTGGCGTGGTC